>CAMLNB010000008.1 GCA_946481205.1 uncultured Kangiella sp.
CATCTGGCGGAGTAAGGCCATTCGGCGTTTGAAGTGAGAAAAAGGGCAGCTTCGGTTGCCCTTTTTTTCCATCACAGCTGCTGGGCCAGCGCGCTACTCGCGCAGACAGCCGCTGCGCTCGAAATGAATCTGCGCAACCACGTCCGCCAGCACAGCTCACACGGCCCCCCAAAACCGCTCCCCATCACTACCTGCCATCCCATCGAACCCGCTCCCCAAGCCGACCGGCATGGCTAATAACTGGCACTGACGATAGTGGTTGATCTTTAAATACGAATCATTATCATTTGCATCGCTTACCGACCAGGCTATCTGGTCAGTGCCTTCGAGGTTATGCCATGTCTGCTGTTTGTTCCCTCCCCCGCTGCCTGCTCCCGGCGGCCATTCATGCGGCTCTGCTGACGCTAGGCAGCGGTGCCCTGTTGCCGGCGGCCTACGCCGACGACACCCCGGCCCCGGTCGACGATGCCGAATGGCTGACCGTCACCGCGGCCAAACAGGTCCGTGACGTCAGCGACGTGACCGGTGCGGTTGATGTGCTCAGCGCCGAACAAATCGAAGCCGAGCTCGCCCGCGACATCAAGGATCTGGTCCGCTACCTGCCCAGCGTGTCGGTGCGGCAAAACGCCGGTCGTTTCGGCCTCAGCGATTTCACCATCCGCGGCCTGTCCGGCAACCGGGTGTTGATTGAGGTCGACGGCGTCCGGGTGTCCGACAATTTCAGCATCGGCAGCTTTTCCAATGCCAACCGCAATTTCGTTGATCTGGATACGGTGAAAGCGGTCGAGATCATTCGTGGCAGCGCGTCGTCCTTGTATGGCAGCAACGCCATTGGCGGCGTGGTGACCTTTCTGACCAAAGATCCGGCCGATTATCTGGCGGGCGAACGCAGCCATGTCGGTCTGAAAGCCGGCTACAGCGCAGCCGATCAAAGCCACACCGAAACGCTGACCGGCGCGTTCGCTGCCGGAGCGCTCTCGGTGCTGACGGTGCTGACACAGGATCACGGCCACGAGCAGGAAAACCAGGGCGATAACCGCGCCCAGAACAGTGCGCGCACAGCGGCCAATCCGCAGGATCGCGAAGGCCAGTCGGCCTTGCTCAAAGCGGTGTGGCAAACCGCGGCGGGCGACAAGCTGCGGCTGACCGCCGACCGCTTTGACAGCGACAGCGAAACCGAAAGTTATTGGTCACGCACAACCACTGTCACCGCGCTGCCAAATCCGCCCGGCGGTTCGACGACAACGCGCGTGCGGGATCTGGATGCTGACGATCAGCAAGAACGGCAACGGCTGCAATTCGATTACGAATTCGGCGCCCACCTGCCCGGTGTTGACGCCGGCTTGTTGCAAATCTATCGACAAGCCAGCGAGACCCGACAAGAGACCTTTGAAGCGCGCGAATCCGGCATGACCGGTCTGCCGGCAACGCCCGCCGAACGCTGGCGCGAATTCCGCTTCGAGCAAGAGGTGAATGGCGCCGAACTGACGCTGACATCAAGCTTCACACTCGGCGGCAGCCAACATACGTTGACCTATGGCGTCGAACACCTCCGCACCGACACGGAACAACAGCGCGACGGTTACACTCGCAACCCGATCACCGGCGTCACCAGTAATGTGTTGATGCCGGATGTATTCCCGGTGCGCGATTTTCCGCTCAGCGAAACCACCGAGACTGGTCTCTATTTGCAGGATGAAATCCAGCTGCTTGATGGCCGGCTGCTACTGGTGCCGGCGCTGCGTCATGATCGCTACCGCTTGAACAGCCGCATGGATCCGATTTTTGCTGCTGACAACCCAGGCATCGCCATCACCGATCTGGACCATGAGCACAACTCACCAAAACTCGGTGTGCTGTACAAGCTGAATGACACCCATTCGCTGTTTGCCCAGTACGCCGAAGGTTTCCGCTCGCCGCCAGTTGCCGACGTCAATATCGGCTTCACCAATTTCGCGTTTGGTTATACCGCCATCCCGAATCCGGATCTGAAACCGGAACAAAGCCAGAACATCGATATGGGCTGGCGTATGCGCGCTGATTGGGGCCGCGTTGAACTGACCGCGTTCCGCAATGACTACGAGGACTTCATCGAGTCCTTGGTGGTTGTCAGCGCACCGCCACAAACGCCGCTGATGGTGTTCCAGTCGCAGAACCTGTCCGAGGTACGCATCGAGGGCATTGAGCTGCGGGCCACGCTGGATCTGGAGCAACTGCTGAATGCTGAGGGCTTCACGCTGCGCAGCGCACTGTCCCACGCCCGTGGTGACAACCTCGGCGACGACGAACCATTGGCCAGTATCGATCCGGATAAAGCGGTACTCGGTTTGGCTTGGCAAGCCGCGAACGAGCGTTACGGATTTGAACTGGTCAGCAGCCACGTTCGCGCCAAAGAACGGGTGCCGGACAGCACACCGGCACCATTCCTGACCGACAGCTACACGCTCTGGGATCTGCTCGCACATTGGCAAATCAATGCGCATATGCGTTTGCAAGCCGGCGCGTTCAACCTCAGCGATGAACATTACTGGGAGTGGGCCGATGTCCGCGGCCAGTCTGCAACCAGCACCACGCTGGATCGCTACAGCCGGCCGGGTCGCAACGGGGCGATCAATCTCAGTCTCTCGTTTTGAGGGCAATGCTTTTTCATCACTGACTGAACTCAACCCAGAGCGCACGGCATTCGTGATCCTTGTCCCCTGCCCGGTAAAGCGCTGACGGCGATAGCTTTCGCAAGGAAGCGAACTGGGGTTGCTCGGCAACCGGCAGGGGCAAGGAACCAGCAAGGCGGAACCCAGACGGTGCAGCCTTGCATCAATGAGGAGACCTATCATGCAATTGATTTCGACCATTCCACGCGGTATCCGCGCCATGCTGGCCATCAGCCTCTTGCTGACGCTGGCGGCCTGCCAAGCTACCGCCACCGTTAACCAAACGGTCGCCAAAACAGCGCCGGCCTTCACGACAGCAAAACCAGTCCCGGTTGGCTGCGGTGAACACGAGACAGCGTTTGACTGTGATCGCCGGGCCATTCTGGCCATGGCCGGCGAATACGCGGTTGATTTTCGTTTTGAAGAGATCGCGGCACTGCAGCCGGATTACCCGTTGAAAGCGCCGCAGCTGTCAAAGGCACGCGAGTTCATCACGGTGCTTGAGGACAGCGGCAAGCGCATCGTGCTGCAGCATGTGCTGGTCGCAAAAGATGGTCATGTCACCAAGCACTGGCGGCAAGACTGGGTTTATGAGCCGAACACACTCTGGCGCTATCGTGGCGTGCAATCGCAACAAAGCTGGCAACGGGAAACCCTGAATCCGGAACAGACGAAAGGGCGTTGGGCGCAACTTGTCTGGCAAGTCGATGACAGTCCGCGCTACACCGGTGTCGGTCAGTGGCAGCACGACGGCAATAGTTCGATCTGGACCTCGGATACCAGCTGGCGGCCACTGCCTCGCCGTGAACACACCAGCCGCAGCGACTACGACGTGATGGTTGCCATCAACCGTCACGAGATCACACCGACCGGCTGGGTGCACTGGCAGGACAATCTGAAAATGAACAGTACCGGCAAGGCAGCGCAGCGCTATCTGGCGCGCGAGTTTGGTGCCAACACTTATACCCGGATCAGCGGTTACGATTTCCAAGCCGGTTACGATTACTGGCAGAAGACCCAAGCCTTTTGGCAAGCCGTGCGCGCCGCCTGGGACAAACGCTTCGCCGGTCATGAGCGCATTACGCTGCAAGACAAGGTCGATGACAAGTCACTGTGGCTGGCGATGTTCGAGCGCGCCGCAACCGAAACACCGGATGCCGCACCAACGCTGCAGCAAGATGTTGACGCAATACTGGACCGGTATTTGTTGCTCAGCACTGCGGCGCCGGCTAACAGTCATGCAGCTGCGCGTTGATCACTCACGGACTGAAAGAGAACAAAGGACCGTTACAGCGGTCCTTTGTTCATTTTGGAACCGGTCATCGCAGCACCGGTCATTGCAGTGTCGGAAATTGCGTCCTCGCTGAGATTGCGATTTTCACCGCACAAAAGATTCGGCGTTGCTGGCGCCGCGGCCGTCGGCACGGCCAGTGCGCGCGCCACCGCCTGTTGTGCGGCGCGGGCCGGCTGCGACGCATCACTGCCATCAACAGACCGCAGCAATTGCAAATGCGCGTGCACGTCGCGCTCGGCCAGCAGGCGCCACAAGCTGCTGGCAAAATCATCGTCACCCAGAAACGGCACGGCTGCTGCGCCGCGGCCACGATAGGCCAATGCCAACGGAATCACCGTCGCACCTTGCGGAATCAGCTTGGCATGGAAGCGGCGGACCAGACTGCCATCACTGGTCGTCCCTTCCGGAAAGATCAGCACGACTTCACCGGCTGCCAGCGCCTGCTCCACTGCGGTGATAATCGCGGCACTGCTGCCATCGCCTTCGCGTTTGCCGCGTTGCAGAAACAGCGTACCGGCTGCGGCAGCCAGCATGCCGATCAGCGGCCATTGCCGCACCTCGGTTTTGGCGACAAAACGCACCGGCAGATGCGCCGCAATCACGACAATATCCAACCAGGAGATGTGATTGCACAACAGCAGGCTACCCGGCCGTGGCCGTTCACCCGCAAGGCTGCTGCGGACGCCAAGCATGTGCACGGCAACCTGCATCCACGGCGACATGAACGGTTGCAGGCACTGCGTGACCGGTCGCCATGGCGTCAGCGTGCGCACCAGCACAAACAGCAGCAAACCCACCGCAATCCAGCTGCCGATGGCCAGCATACGCATCAGCTGACGCAAGCGGCGCAGACCGCGACCGCCGAGCGCCAGCGGTTTGCTGAGTGTGGCGACAAGCAACGGCATCAGGCGTTTCTCATCCGCAGCTGCGTTTCAACTGACGCGGAAATGGCGGGCGTAGCGCGCGTTCAGATCACTGACGTCGAGCAACACGAACAAATCTGCACAGGCGAATTGCTCATCCCAGCAGGCTTCGACGCCGATTTTTGCACCCAGGCGCAAATAGGCTTTCAACAGCGCCGGCACCGGGGTATCGATGTTGGTCAGCTCGCCAGCCGGCGGGATCGGATTGACGGCTTTTACGGCGAGCGTTTCCGGCAAGCGATAGCTGTCGAGGCGCTGCATCAGCGCATGCACATGCGCGCTGCTGCCCGGCATCGGCACGCTGGCGCAGCCGAACAAGTAACGCGTTTGTTGCTGACGAAACACCGCCGCCAAACCCTGCCAGAGCAGCGCGATGCCGCTGCCGTCGCGATAATCGGCGTGAATGCAGGTGCGGCCGACTTCCAACACTTCGCCGTCGAGTTGCAAAACGGCATCCATCAGGAATTCGCCTTGCGAATAGAAACCGCCGGCTTTGGCGGCGCCGCTGCGATTCAGCAAACGGGTGCCACCGACCAGCTGATCGCGCTCGCGGTCGAGCACATACAAATGCTGACAGTGGCGATCAAACGGGTCCCGATCCAGACCTTCGGCATCGGTGATATCGGCGCCCATTTCATCGGCGAAAATCTGGTAACGCAGCCGCTGCAGCGCGCGCATTTCGGCAGCGCTGTTGGCCAGGCAGATTTGAAAGCGATCAGCTTCGGCGAGTACGGCAGTGCGGGTCGGGCTCATGGCGACTCTCAGCAGGTTGCAGACCCGCACAGCCTGCGAGCCAGCCGTTGCGCGCCGATGACGCTTTGCTGACGCCGGCATGACAGCCAGCTCGGGTCCCGCCATGGGTCAGGCCTGGTCCATCTCTGGCCCCATGCGTGGCCCATGCCCGTGCCATTCATGCCCAGAAACAAATTCCATCCTGCCAAGCCGGGCTGAGGTTGTTAGCATGACCGGGCTTCGCCCGCTGCCCGTCAGCAGGGCTTCTCTTCTGCCCCGATAAACAGGTACGACCATGAAAAAATGGCTCTTGTCCGCGCTAGCCGCCGCTGTGCTTGCCGGCTGCAACTCCGACCCCGCTCCGACCGAAACCGCCGAGGCACCTGTTGCCGCTGCGGTAGCTCCGGCACCGGTTTCCGGCATCGTCATCAGCAATGCCGATCAAGCCGTGCGCGCCCAGGACGATCTGTTCCGCCACGTCAACGGCAACTGGCTGAAGACCACCGAGATCCCGGCCGACAAGTCCAACTATGGTTCGTTCACCAAGCTGGCCGATGACGCTCAGGCGCAACTGAAAGACATTATCGAAGCCTCGGCCGCAGCAAAGAATGCCCCGGGCAGCGAAGCGCAGAAAGTTGGTGACTTCTACAACAGCTACATGAATGAAGCCAAGCGCGAAGAGCTCGGCCTGAAACCGATTGAACCGTACTTTGCGGAAATCGATGCGCTGAAAGACAAGAGCGCACTGGCCGCCTGGTTTGGCAAGGTCCAGCGTGACGGCGTCAGCACGCCGATCGCGATGTTCATCAACAACGATGAGAAAGACACCAGCAAATACATCAGCTATTTCTACCAGAGCGGCCTGGGTTTGCCGGATCGCGATTTCTATGATGTGAAAAAGAAAAGCGACGAAAAGAGCCAAGCCATTCGTGATGCCTACGTAAAGCACATCGAAACCATGTTCACGCTCGCCGGCCAAAAAGATCCGGCCGCCGCGGCCAAGCGCATTTACGCGCTGGAAGAGAAAATCGCCCATGGCCAGTGGGATCGGGTCACCAACCGCGATCCGCAAAAAACCTATAACAAAGTGGAAACGGCCAAGCTGAGCACGCTG
The DNA here is from genome assembly GCA_946481205.1 of uncultured Kangiella sp. Next base: position 6,715 of record CAMLNB010000008.1, read on the forward strand.
ACCGCAGACTTTGATTGGGCCGCGTTTGTCGGTGGCTTGGGCCTTGCCAACGAAGCCAATGTCGTGGTCGCCCAACCGACCTATATCAACGAACTCGGCAAAGTCATCAAAGCCGGTTCGCTTGACGACTGGAAGCTGTACGCGAAATGGCGCGTGCTGGCCGGCGCAGCGCCGGTACTGGCCAAAGCATTCGATGACGAAAACTTCAATTTCTACAGCAAGACCCTGCGCGGCACCCAGGAACAACAGCCACGCTGGAAACGCGCGGTGCAAACGATCGACAATTCCATTGGCGAAGCCGTTGGCAAGATCTACGTCGAGAAGCATTTCCCGCCGGAAGCCAAAGCCCGGATGGAAAAACTGGTGCAGAACCTGCTGGTCGCATTCGGTCAGGGCATTGATGGCCTGGAATGGATGGGCGCCGACACCAAGAAAGCGGCGCACGAAAAACTCGGCAAATTCACCTACAAAATTGGCTACCCGGACAAGTGGCGCGATTACTCGGCACTGACCATCAGCGCCGACGATTTGCTCGGCAACATCGTCCGCGCCACTCAGTTCGAGTATGACCGCAACCTCAACAAGCTCGGCAAGCCGATCGATCGCAGCGAATGGTTCATGACCCCACAGACGGTCAATGCTTACTACAACCCGACCATGAACGAGATCGTATTCCCGGCGGCGATTCTGCAACCGCCGTTCTTCAACATGGCGGCTGATGATGCGGTCAATTACGGCGGCATCGGTGCCGTGATCGGTCACGAAATCGGCCACGGTTTTGATGATCAAGGCTCGCAGTACGACGGTGACGGCAACCTGCGCAACTGGTGGACCGAACAGGATCTGGCCGAGTTCAAGGCCCGCACCAGCAAACTGGTCGCGCAGTACAACGCCTTTGAACCGCTGCCGGGCAAACACGTCAACGGCGAGTTCACGCTCGGCGAAAACATCGGCGATTTGGGCGGCCTGACCATTGCGCACAAAGCCTATCAGCTGTCCTTGAATGGCCAGCCGGCACCGGTGATCGACAACCTCAGCGGCGATCAGCGTTTCTTCATGGGCTGGGCTCAGGTCTGGGCGCGCAAGTATCGTGAAGAGGAACTGAGTCAGCGCTTGGTTACCGATCCGCATTCGCCGTCGGAATACCGCTGCAACGGCATTGTCCGTAACCTGCCGGAGTTCTACGCGGCATTCGACGTCAAAGAAGGCGATGCGCTGTTCCTGAAACCGGAAGAGCGGGTCAAGATCTGGTAACGCGGATTCGCTGCAACAGCAGGTTTAAGAAAAGGGGCGGCAACGCCCCTTTTTCTTTTCGGTTGTCAGCACAGGCGATGTCAAACGACGATGTCCTAGCCTGAGTGTTTACTGCTTTCCATGCTAAGCCGCACTGCGATCAGATCAGGATCTCCGATCCGGTAATAGCAGCATGACCTGCGCGCCGCGCACGGGCACATACTGCTTTTTTTCCCGGTCAGCATGGAGGCCTGCCATGCACGCCCGCTGCTTGCAACACTACGTCCGCATCCTGATCCCGCCCGTATTGCTCAGCATGGTCGCTTGCACAAGCATGGTTCCGCTTGGCAACAACAGCAGCCAGTGGGCCAGTCAGTTGAAAGCCGGCGATACCGTCCAGGTGACCCGCCAAGACGGCGGCCAGGCCGAACTCAAGCTGACCGCCATTGATGCCGATGCCTTGATCGCCGGTGGCCAACGCATCGCGTTCGGTGATATCCGGCAACTGGCACGAAAACAAGTGGATGGCACGCGCACCACCTTATTGGTGGTCGGGCTCATTGCTGCCGCCGCGGCCGCCAGCGGTGGCGGCGGTGGAGGTGGCAGCGGCGATTACTGAGCCGTGACGGCGCCGCGCTGACCGAATCGCCGTGTCTGGCTTGTCCCGAACGGCAGCCTTTCCTATAGTGCAGGCCTTACCCGCCTGTGGACTGCCCTGTGACAGCGACTTTTCAACGCGCCCGTGCTCCGGAACAAAAAGCCGATCGGCGTGCGCACCTGTTGCAGCAAGCAGCAGAATTGTTCCAGCGCGACGGCGTGGTACCGACCGCCGCACAACTGGCCGAAGCCTGTGGTCTCGCCAAGGGCACGGTTTATTTGTATTTCCGCAGCAAGGAAGAAATTTTCCTTGCGCTGCTGCATGAGCAGTTCGCATTGACGCTCGATGACTTGGTGCGCCGACTGCGAGCTGAGCCGTTGCAACAATCGGTGGACGTCGCCAGCCGCATCAGTGCGGCGATCAAAGCGCGGGCATTTCTGCTGCCGCTGGCCGTGATGGGCCCGACGGTACTGGAACACAACGCTTCAGATGAAGCGCTGTTGGCTTACAAGCAAATGTTGGCCGAGAAGCTGACGCACTGCGCCGAGATCATTGCCCAGTTGCCAGAGTTCAGCATCGATCAGGCCTTGCTGCGTTTGCACCAGGGATATGCCTTGATGATTGGTTGCTGGCAACTTGCCAACGCGACGCCTCGGATGTGCGCGTTGCTGCAAGCCCATGGTCTGCATGCGCTGGTGCCGGACTTCTGGAGCCAGCTCGACGACGGATTGATCCGGCTGTGGCGCTGAGTCCGCGCCGCGTCACCGTGCTGGGGGGCAGCGGCTTGGTTGGCCGTGCGCTGATCAGCCATCTGCTCACCGACCCGGCGCTGACAGAAATTCATTTGTTGCTGCGCCGCCCGCTGACCGATTTGCCAGCCGATCCCCGTTTGCAACAGCATCGGTTTGATCCGCACGACACCGATGATTGGCAGCACTGGCTCGGCGTTGATGCCGTGTTCTGTTGCCTCGGCACCACCATCAAGATCGCAGGCTCACAAAGCGCGTTTCGTGCGGTGGATTACGACTTGGTGGTGCGCGCCGCCGCAGCGGCCAAGCAAGCTGGCGCTAAGCATTTTCTGGTGGTCAGCGCTCTAGGCGCCGATGCGCGATCGCGGGTGTTTTACAACCGCGTCAAAGGTGAGATGGAAACGGCTTTGCAGACGATGGGCTTGGCCAAGCTCAGTATCTTTCGTCCGTCCTTGCTCGCGGGTCCGCGTCAGGAATTTCGCCTGGGTGAAAAGCTGGGATTGGTGCTCGGCAGCTGGCTGCCACTGGCTTGGCGGCCCATTCGCGATCAGGTGGTTGCTGGGGCCATGTGCTGGGCCAGCCAGCATCAAGTGGAAGCGGTTCGCATCTATTCGTCGGCCGATATGCAACGCCTTGCGCAACACGGCCAACGCGCGCCGACTTAATCCAACATTTTGAATACCACAGGCAATTGCATCGGCTTGCCGACAAAACAGTCGGCATCAGCATCCGCGAAATGAAACCGCCATTGCGAGATGGCGCGCTCAGCGGCAGTGCGAAACGCAGCCTCGGCCTCGCCGACCAGACGCAGATAGGCCACAGCCCCTTCGCTATTCACCTGCAGCTCGTATAGCAAGCGTTGTTCCCGGCCGGATTGCTCAGCGGCAGGGGGATAACGCGGCATCAACATATCTATGCTCAGCAGTGCAACACGGTCATTGCACTGCAAGGACATGTCTCGCGAATACCATTCATTGGGTGTCGGCTGCCATTGCGGTTTGGCTGACGGCGCAACCGGTGGCGGCGCTGCGCACGCCGACAACCACGGCACCAGCAGCATGATCACGCATCGCAGGTTCACTCGCCGACAATCCAACCGGATTCGTTATAGCCCTGTTGCGCGGTCGACAGCCGTTGCCAAAGCGGTTTCAGCAACTGCTGCACCTGTTCAGGCACCTGAAAGGGCGGATTGACGAGCAGCATGCCGGAACCATTCAGACCGACATTGGCGACATCATTGAACACCGTCAGCTCGGTAAACCAGATCTTGCGAATGCCGGTCCGCGCCAATTTCTCGTGCAGCTTGCGCGCATCGGCTTTGGCTTTGACCGGATACCACAGGGCATAGCTGCCGGTGGCAAACCGTTCGTAGCCCTCTTGCAAAGCCCGCACGATGGCTGACCAGGAATCCGTTTCGGATTCGTACGGCGGATCGATCAGAACCAAGCCGCGCTTTTCGACCGGTGGCAGCTGCGAGCGCAAGGCGTGATAACCGTCTTCCTGGCGAACAAACACCCGACGCTGCTCTTGCATCAGATGCTGCAACTCTTTGGCTTCGTCCGGCTGCAATTCGCAGCACACGGCCCGATCATTTGGTCGCAGCGAGCGTGCGATAATTTCCGGCGAGCCGGGGTAATAGCGCCAATCGATCTGGCCGCGATCCTTGTTCAGCCGCGCCATCAACTGCTGCAGCTCACGCACACCGACTGGCGCATCGGCCCAGTCCTGGATGCGCGCGATGCCCTGCTGCCACTCCCCAGTTTCCCGAGCGAGTTTGCCGTGCAAATCATACAGTCCGCGACCAGCATGGGTATCAAGCACCATGAACGGTTTGTCTTTCCGCTTCAGCGCGTCCAACAGCAAAATCAGCACCGTGTGCTTGAGCACATCGGCGACATTGCCGGCGTGAAAACCGTGGCGATAATTCATGACAATTCACTCTTGTGTGCGCGCAGCTCAGAACTGAGCGCTAACGCCGAAACCGATATCGTATTGCGTCCAGGTGCCGGATTTGATCTCCCAGACACAATCCTGGTCGCCACAACGGATGCTGGTATCGCTGTTGAAAATGGTGCCCAGCCAACGCGCTTCTGCAAGCAGCTGCCATTGTTCGCTGATCGGCAACGCCAAACCAAAGAACAGCGTGAATGCCGGCCGCGTTTCCCGCTCACTGCTGCGCAAGTCCGGGCTCAACCGGTGAATGCCAACTGTCGCACCGACATAGGGACGAAGCGGCTCGTCGCGCCAGTATTTGCGGCCGCCGAACTGGATCGACTCCTGCTGCAGATCGGCACGGATACCGTCGGTTTCGGTGGTCGTTTCCAGCCGCGACAACCACAGATCGAACGAGCTATCCGCAGCGTTGAAATACTGCAAACTGACAGCGGCCCCCGTCCCTTCATCAATATCGACCGTGACATTGTCGACATCCAGTTCATCGCCAAATCGGTAACTGCCGAGCACGCTGACACCGAGTTCGGCATGGCTCGCGTTGCTAGCGGCAAGGGCCGTAAACAGCAGCACGATGGAGAGGACCGGAGTGGATCGGGACATGGCGCAACGTCCTGTGGCAAGCGATGCCGCAGTATACCGGAGCAGTCCACACGCAGTGGCACGTTGTCCGGTTTCAGCCTGCGCGCTATCATTGCGCCCGCACGCGGGCCAGAGATGCGCGCAGTAGCGAGCATCTGAAAACGATGCCTGGTTGAAGCAGGCGCGATGATGCGAGCGGGAGCTTGCAGGTCCCGTAAGGCGGGCGTAGTTCAATGGTAGAACTTCGGCTTCCCAAGCCGATAGCGTGGGTTCGATTCCCATCGCCCGCTCCATTTTTCGCTTGGCAACGCTGACTGGCGAAGCCGACCATGACTTTCGGCACCGGTCCGGCGGCGTTGCTGGCGCTACAATGACCGCTCCTGACCGGAGCGCGCTCATGGATTCACCCCGTCACTGCCCCCCTGCGGCCTACGCCTCGCGCCACGTCGACTGGCTGTTGGTGGTCGGCATCCTGACCTGGGCCATCGTCGCCGGCGTCGAACTGGCGCTGAATGATCCCAAGTTGACTGCCCTGCCCATGGGCGAAGCCATTGCCACGGTGCTGGGTTACCTATTGTTCCTGGCGGCATTTCTGGCGATCGCCGTCGATCACCCCCGGCTCAAACATCCGGCGGTCACGATCACTGGTCTGGCTTTGCAAGCGCTGTCGGTACTGTTTCTGCAAGCGTTGGAACCGCGCTCACTGAATCAGATTCTGCTGATCATGTGGAGCAGTCAGCTGCCCTATTTCATGCGCTTGCCGCGGGCTGCGGTCTTGAGCGCGCTGACCCTGATCGTCAACGCAGCCATCCGTTTTTTGCTCGAACCTCAGCAGTTTTTCTGGTTCGAACCGCTGGTCTATTTCACCTTCAGCTTGTTCGGTATGGTCAGCTCGCGCAATGCCATTGTTGCCGACCAAGCACGCGCCGAACTTGCCCAGCGCAACGCCGAACTGGAAGCGACGCAGAATCTGTTGGCGGCCAGCGCCAAGGAAAGCGAACGGCTGCGCATTGCCCGCGATTTGCACGACACCATGGGCCATCATCTGACGGCGTTGGCACTGCAATTGGAACTGCTGCAGCATCAACAAGGTGACTCCGCCAAACAAACCCAAGAGCAAGCGCGGCATTTGGTCAAGCTGCTATTGGCGGACGTGCGCGCAACCGTTAGCAATTTACGCAGCGAGCATACGCTGCAATTGCAGACGCTGTTTGGTCCGTTGCTTCGCTCGACGCCGCAACTGCAGATCATCGCGGACATTCCAGCCGATCTGGTGGTTGACGATGCCCGCGTTGCGGAAACCCTGCTGCGCGCCACGCAGGAAATCATCACCAATACCTGGCGCCATGCCCGGGCCAGTCAATTGGCAGTGCAGGTGCGCCGCGAAGGCAACCAGCTGCTGTTCGAAGCCAGCGATAACGGTCAGGTTGCACCAGACTGGCAAGTCGGCAATGGCCTGACCGGACTGCGGGAGCGGGTCCGGGCAATTGGCGGTGACTGTGAGCTGCAGCGCGACGCCGCCGGCCATTTCCGCGTCCGGCTCGAATTGCCTCAGGTTCCGGCATGATCCGAGTTATGGTGGTTGATGATCAGCACTTGGTGCGGCAAGGCATCTGCTCACTGTTGCAACTCTCGACGGAAGTACAAGTGGTCGCCGAGGCGAGCAACGGCCAGGAAGCACTACAGCTTTTAGAGACAACCCCGGTGGATATCATGCTGCTGGATCTGCGTATGCCGGTATGTGATGGCCTGGCCACGCTGCAGGCTCTGCGCGGCAAAGATGACGCTCCGGCAATCCTGATCCTGACGACGTTTGATGACGATGAGTTGGTGCTGGCTAGCATCGAGGCGGGTGCTAACGGCTATCTACTAAAGGATGTCACGTTCGAAGTTTTAATTCAGGCGGTAAAAACCCTGCAACGCGGTGAACGGCTACATCAGCCGGTTGCGCTTACTTCGTGGGCCGAGAGAGAGCATCATCCCATCAACTCGTTGAAGACGGGCGCCACCGAAGCATTATCCCCGCGTGAACGCGAAATTCTGCGTCTGTTATCGGGTGGCTATAGCAACAAGGAAGTCGCGCGTGCACTCGATCTGGCAGAAGGTACCATCAAAAACCATGTCTCGGCGATACTCGCCAAACTGGGCGTGCGAGACAGGACTCGAGCCGTACTCAAAGCGCTAGAAAAGAAGCTGATTTAACCCAAAAAAAAGAAGCCACTTTGAGTGGCTTCTTTTTCAGTTTCCAGCACCAGACTTTGTCTCAGGGGTAACTGAGCGGCAACGTTTTTTCTTTACGTTAGAACCCGTCCGCTCTGGCTCCTCGATGCATGACTTCGTGGTTGCTTCTGTCGAGGCCGAGTCCTTTTTAACGGTTAGTGAAGCAGGCGGCTCCGTCTGGCTACTTGCGCATGCACACAACAGGAGAGCTGCAGAAAGTGTCAGAATTTTTTTCATCTTCCAATCCTTCGCAAATTTGACGCCGTAAAGCTGACATAGCTTGAGGAGAATGTCAAAAATCCAATTAACCAAGGTTAATCCTAGATACGGGTCCGAGAGCGCGTTACTCAGGAAGATTCAAATCAGCTTCACAAACATGTGTTTCTTCATCGGTTGCGAATCTGTTTGTAATCAGCCAACAACGCTGATACCGAGAACCCCGCTGCATTTTCTGGTGCAAACAACGCATAACGCGCACCATTTGGATTCACCAAAAACACCCTGACGCTGTGGTCTACCAGATAACTGCCGCCGTCCTGCGGGACGATGGCATAGGCCACGCCCAGGTCGCGGGCAAACGCATCCACGGCGGAGGCATCGCCGGTCAGGCCGATAAAGTCTGCGTGGAAAAACGGCAGATACTGCTGTAACTGTTCAACCGTGTCGCGCGCCGGGTCGACGGTGGCGAAGATCATTTGGGTATCTGCCTGTAGCTCAGCTGGCAGCTGCTTGTATAGCTGGGTGAAAACCGACAGCGTGGTCGGGCAAATGTCCGGGCAGGTGGTGTAGCCGAAGAACACAAAGCTCCATTTACCCTGCAAGCGCGCATTGTCAAAGCGCTGGCCGTGCTGATCGAGCAAGGCAAACGGCGCCAGTGTTTTGGGTTCCGGATAGAGCTGACCGCTGCTCAGTGTCGGCGCGGCAGCCGGTTGCAGAAGCGGTTTGAGCAGCCAGGCACCGGCAAGCGAGGCCAGTACAATGGCCACGACCAGCAGCCAGGAGGTTGAGCGATACATCGACATGATCAGCTCCAGTAATGGTCGACCAGCAGCACAACAAACAGCGCCATCAGATAGATGATGGAAAAGCGGAATGTCGCCATCGCCTGACCCGGACTGTCGCGGAACTTCAGCTTCCAGGCGTGCAGCAAAAACCAAACCCCGAGAATGACACTGCCGACCAGATAAATCAGTCCGCTCATACCAGTCAGATACGGCAACAGCGTGGTCAGCAACAGCAGCAGCGTGTACCAGAGCACACAGGTTTTGGTGAACTCGACACCGAACACCACCGGCAGCATCGGAATATCGGCTTTGGCGTAGTCATCCTTGCGGTGAATCGCCAAGGCCCAGAAATGCGGCGGCGTCCAGACGAAAATAATCAGCACCAGCAGCAAGGCATATGGATGCACACTGTCGCTGACGGCGGCCCAGCCGAGCAACGGCGGCGCAGCACCGGACAGACCACCAATCACGATGTTTTGGGTCGTCGCGCGCTTCAGATAAGCGGTGTAAATAAAGGCGTAACCAATCAAGGCGAAGAAGGTCAGCACCGCGGTCAGCACATTGACCAGCAGCGCCAGCACCAGCATCGACAGCACGGCCAACAACAACGCAAACGCCCAAGCCCGCGGACCATCGACCTTGCCTTGCGGAATCGGCCGGTTCAGCGTCCGCGCCATGATGGCATCGATGCGCTGATCCAGCACTTGATTGACCACCGCAGCGCTGGCCGACGCCAACGCGATGCCAAGCGTACCAAACACCAGCGCCCGCCAATCCGGCAACCAGGTTTCGCGCGGATCGATGGCGAGAAACATGCCGATCACCGCGGTCAGCAGCAGCAGCGCAACCACGCGTGGTTTGGTCAACTCATAATAATCGCGCCAGCCAGCACGGCTATCACTCGCGGTCTGCTCCAACGCCGTCATGCTTCCTCACCTTTTTTTGCCGTCGCCAGCACCACCAGCAACACGCTAATCAATAACAGGGCGCCGACACCGTTGTGGGCTACAGCCACCCACAGCGGCAAGCCGAACACGACATTGGAAATACCGAGCGCGATCTGCGCGAGCAACAAGCCGCCAATCAGGCCGGCGTAACGCCGACCGATCTGGCCGTGCTGCCAGAGCCGGAAAATCAACCAGCCGACCAGTGCCAACACCAGCCACGCGCCAATGCGATGGGCGCTGTGAATCGCCACTCGGGCATCGTGTTGCAGCACGCCGAACTCGTAATTGATGTCAGCCAGATGCAGCGAAAATCCTTCGGCAAAATCGGCCTGCGACCACCACTCACCTTGGCAGATCGGCAAATCGGTGCACGCCAGCGCGGCGTAGTTCGAGCTCGTCCAGCCGCCAAGTGCGATCTGCGCAATCACCAGCACCAGCGCCGCGACAAGATGACGACGCAGACTTTTGCCGACACTCAGCTCGGCGATTTTTCCGTGCAGTTGCAAGGCCAGCACGGTCAGCAGTGACAGCGTGGTGAACCCCAGCAGCAAATGCGTGGTTACCACCACCGGCATCAGCTTCATGGTCACGGTCCAGGCACCGAACGCGCCTTGCACACAAACCAGCACCGCCAGAAAAAGTGGCAGGCCAACTGGATGGCCATGTTTACGGTTGCGCCAAGACAAGAACGCCAACAACAGCACCGTCAAGCCGAGCAATTTGGCAAAGTGCCGGTGAATCATTTCCGGCCAGGCTTTCGCCGCTTCAAACTGCTGGTCGGGAAACAACTCGGCCGCGCGCATCAATTGCGACTCCGATGTCGGCACCGTCCAGTGGCCATAACAACCGGGCCAATCCGGACAACCCAAGCCAGCATCACTGAGTCGAGTCCACGCGCCGAGCGCGACCACCACGACCGTCAACAGCGCGGCAAACGTCGCCAGCCAACGGGTGTACTTCGTTGCATTCATTTGTTGCCGATCCACTATCAAAACTGATCAACCAATATGGGAGAAACGCAGCAGCTTCTGGAAATCCTTGCGAATATCCTTGCTGCGCTCAATGGCTTGTTGCTGCTCGCCCGGTGCTTGGTAACGCAGCACGACATTGCCGTTCGGATCGATGATGTAATACGCTGGCGCGAGCACGCCATGGCTGCGCAGGAGCGCGGCATCCGCTTTCAACACGGCGGTATGCTCCGGCAATGTGACAGCCTCAAACTGGCCGATGGCGCCAGCGCGCACCCGATCATTTTCCTTGCCGATGCCAATCCAGGTTTGCCGCAACGTGTACAGCTGCAATTGGCAGTGCTGATCGCAGACTGAATCGCCATTGACCGAATTGCCGCTAACGTAGACCAGCCACCATTTGCCGCCCGTTTCAAAGGCGCGGCCATCGGCAAACTGCCATTGCCAAGTGCTGATCTGCGGCACCGGCTGGAGCAACTCGCCGCGATTGCTGCGCGCATAATCTTGGAACCAGCCACCGAAATAGCCGGCGTAAGCAAAAAACACTGGCAGCACAAACACCAGCAGAATGCCGATCAGTTTCCAGCGATTGCGTATCACTTGCGCGCGCGGCAATGGCTGCGGCTGTTCCGGCGGCAACGCCGGCGAGGACGGCTGGGTAGGCGTTTGCGGAGCAGCAGTTGAAGAGGAAGCAGAAGTGTCAGTCATGTTGGCTCGAACGTGTTTTGTATAACCACCAGAAAAACAGCAGCACCAAGACGGTACTCAGTGAAAACCAGGTGACGGCGTAACCGCGATGCTTGGCCGCCGTCATGCCACCAGTGAGGCGCCAGTTTGGCTGTAGCGCACCGGCAGCCGTCGCATCCAGCCGCAACAGATACGGTAAACGCTGCGCATCGGTGCTGCGCAGCAATGCCAGATCCAGTACCGGCAGCCGGATCTCGGCGCTTGACGCATCCAGCACAGGCGCCCGCCACGGCTTGCCCGGCGCATACAGCTGGCCGGTGATGCTGGTGACACCGCTCAACGGCGCTTGTGGCTCCACCGCCCAGCCCCGATCAACCAGCAATGCTGTGCCGTCGGGCAAGCGCAACCACTGCAGCACATGCACGCCGCGTCGGCCTTGCCAGCTCTGGTTTTCCAACAGATAACGCGGCGCCGCCTGCCACTCACCACTGACCTGGACCCGGAACCGATTCGGCTGCGCGGCCGCCAGGGCCGTCGCCAGCGCGACCGGCGCAGCCTCGGCCGCAGCGGCGTTGGCCGCTTCCAGTTCGCGCTTCTCGGCTTCGCGGCGCAGTTGCCAGAACCCCAGATTGAGGGTCAATGCCAACAGGGCGAGCACCAGCAGGCTTGGCCAGAGCGGCAATGACAGACGACGAAAAAGCGACATGGTCAGTGCGCGGGAAACTGGCCAAAAAACGGGCGGGCAGCTTACCACAGCAGGCCACCGAGCTGGCCGCTTGCCGGGCATTTGCCGGGGGTGAATCTTGCCCGGTCGCACCAACCGCAGGCATCCGGGGCCCGGGACAGACGCGACACGCGTAGTCTGCATCTGCCCGGCGGTTAGACAGCCGGACCACGGCGGCGCGGGACCGTTCGTGGTCTGGCAATGAACGAACGTACAGCTACAGCCGGGCTCAGCCCGGCAGCTTGCCGCTCTTGCGGTAGATTTCCAGCACACGGCGCGATTCGGCCGGCAGGTTCTTGTCCGCCAGCGCGCTGGTCACAGCAAGATTGGCGGTTTCATTGCCTTGTTTGGCCAAGGCCATCAAGGCCATCTTCGCGACGCCCGGGGCATTGCTGCGCAGCAACTCACTGAGCAGCGGCACATCCGTGCTGCTGCCATGATCGCGCAGCACCTGCGTTGCCGTTTTGGCCAAACCCGGTACCCGCGACGCCAGATCGTACTGGTTGCCGAGCGCCGCCAGCTCTTTGCGCGCTAGCTCGGCCAGCCATTCGCCTTGCAGTGCGGCCGGCATGTTCAACGCGACGCGATACATCAGATCGCGGTGCTGCGACGCGTAACCGCTGGCCAGCAGACAGGCTTTCAGCTGATCGCGCTGCGCGGTACTAAAGCCGGCCCACAACCGCGAGGTCAGCATGAACTCCAGGCTGGCGAACGAGCGCAGTTTGTCGTTATCGCTTGCCAGCAACTGCAGCGCGTTATCAATGCGCGCGGCATCGTTGACCGGTTCGGCATTGAGTTGCAGCAAGGCCACCAGAGCCGGGTGCGCCGGGACAATAAAGCGCTCCACTTCGGTGAAACCAATTACATCCGGGCCAGCGCTGTTCTTGACCCAACCTTTGCCGCGTGTCAGCGGATCTTTGACAAACCAGCTGAAGCTGACCAGGTAGCGCTCGCCAACTTGCAGCGTCGCGGCGGTGATCTTGTCAATACTCACTTTCTGCTCAACAAACGCTTCGCCGTGCAGCATCTGTTCGGCTTTCAATAACAGATGCTCCGGCGACGGTTTGCCTTGCACGGTCACGATAGCGACGATGTTCTCGTCGGTGAGCAGTTGCTGACTCGGTGGTGGCACCGGTTTGGCCGCTTGCGTCACCACACTGGTCACCAGCAATGCGGCACCGAGACCGGCACGCCATGCATTCATCCCCACTTGCTTGATCATCGGCTGTTCTCCTTCGGCCGGTATACCTCACCGCTTGCGCATGCAAGCCCGTTACGCTCGATTGATTTTTTACCAACTGTGCCAGGTCAGTCGCAAGCTGATCCGACGGCCCGGCATCAGCGCGGCCTGACTGTCGGCATTAGCCAGATACAACTCATCACCAGCATTGCTGACCACAAAGGCCGCGCGCCATTGTTGGCTCAGATCACAGCTGACACTGGCTTCACCGTAATCGGCCGATTCCAGTTCAATTTCATCCGGACCGAATTCGGTTTTCGTTTTGCGCCAGGTCCAGGCCACATTCGCCTGGCATTGCTGCCAGTGCTGACTAAGACCCAGTTGCCAACGATCCGCCGGAATATCCGCCAATGGTTCGCCGTCCTCCGACTCGCCGCGCACGCGATGCGCCGAGGCAGTCACGGTCAGGCTATCCGTGACCGGCCAACTGGCCGCAAGTTCCGTACCTTTGAGCGTGCCTTTGTCCAGATTGATGTAACTGTTGATCTGCGGATTCGGCTGCACAACGATCTGTTCAATATAATCATCAACCGATTGCCGATAATACTGCGCCGTGATCACGGCACCGGCAATCCGGGTTCGCACGCCGAGATCAAACGACAACGCCGTTTCCGGCTCCAGCTCGGCATTGCCGATCAAGGTGCCGCGGCCGGTTGTGCCGTTGTAAAACCGTTCGGTCAATGCCGGGAAACGCACCGCGCTACCGATGCTGGAAAACACAAACCAGCGATCATCAAACAAGCGTTCCCAGCCAAGGTGGGCAGCGTAGGCATTGTCATCGCTATTCGATTCACCATGCGCCGATTGCTCTTGTGCGGTCAGCCGCAAACCGAATTGCAATTCGCCGCCCATGGCCTGCGTTTCCATTTCACTGAACACGCTGAGCTGATGCTCTTTACCGGCATCCAGAGCCTGACGAACCACCGTGGTATCGTTCGCCAGCGAGTACGCGGTTTCTTTGGCATCAACATTCAAGCGACCCAACCAATCGACACCAAGCCGACCACGCCAGGCACTGCCCTGCCACGGCCATTGCATGCTGGCGCCGGTGTCGGTCGCCTCGTTATCAACCGTCGTGACGCTGACGCCAATGCGATCCGTCACATTGCTGACGACATGATCATGAACAAACCACGCCGCTTCCCAGCCGCTGTTCGCTCGGTAACTGACCCGCATCGGCCAGTGATCTTCCTCCGGCGTTTCGGTTACCCGTCCACTATAAAAATTGGCGTTGGCGCGACCGATATCACGCATCACTGCCGGCAACGCGATAACTTCCAGCTCGCCGTCTGCAAGTGCCCAACGCTGACGCAGCAACGCCGACCAGCGATCACCGTGATCGTTGATCACGGAACCATCGGCCGCTTCGCTGTCGTCGCGCGACAAGCCGGCCAGCATCACGGTGGTGTCGCTATCACCCCAACCAACAAATCCGCCGCGGCCATCGCCGTTGTCGTCGACCTGCAAGCCTGCGGTCGCACCATCCAGCTGGCGCGGAAAAAACTGGACGATGCCACCAAGCGCGCCCAAACCATAAATGCTCGACGCCGGCCCGGTCAGCACCGTGGCCTCACCGATCAGCGCCGGGTCGACAAAATGCGCGGCCGTGCCGGCGCGGCGATCAGTGATGATCGGAATGCCAGCAACAAAAGTCAGCACCCGTTGCCGCGATACTCCGCGCAGGGAATACATCTGCACCCAGCCCCCCTGGCCGTTCTCGGCGACACCAGGCAACTTGGTCAGCCATTCGACCATCGCTGCGGGCTGCACGTCTTCTGCGGCAACTTCCACCCGCTGCAGCTGGGTGCCACGCGCATCATAGCCGGCGGCAATGGCACGACTGCCCTGCACCACAAGCGTTTCGACATCAGCATCGTTCGGCGACAACGTCGGTGTTTCGGCGACCGCGAAGCCCGGCAAGGCCAGCGCCAGACTAACCCATAATGATGTTCGATTCACGGCTGAAGACTCCACCCCACCCATTGCAGCGCTCTACGCTGACTATCCGTCATCTACAGATAGCGTCGTGCAGTCTACAAATCCGGTCGTGACTGTCGCGCTGCATCGATAAAATCGAGACGACAGTCACTAGCACATTCGCGACATCCGTCGGTTTGTTGGGGCTAAGCCGTTGAATTTGTGACGCTTGCCACTGAAGACCACTGTCGTAGCCGAGAATGACCGTGGATAAAGTTCGTATTGCTGCTCGAAACGCAACTCAACACAGAAGTTTCGCTTGGGAGCGGAGATGGGTTTGTCGTTTCGACAAACTCAGGACGAACAAAAGCGATTCAGAGAACTCTGAATCGCTTTTGCTTGTTGCTGCTTAGTTCAATCGGTCAGTACGGCGAAACGTTGCCGTCGCTGACGAACCGCACTCAGCTGTGACGCTTGCGCTGATAGCCAACGGCCAGCAGGCCCAGCGCCAACAAACCGAGCGAGACCGGCTCTGGCACTTCGCGCACTTGGGTGAAGAAGACTTGGTCTACGTAGTAGAGCAAGCTCGGATCTTCCCAAGCGATGTGCGACAGATAGTTGTAGACCGTGAAGGCATCAAGTGGTCCCAGACCAATGCTTTCGAAGCTACCATCGACCACGAAGTTATCCACGATATCGAGGTAACCAAACAGCGCGGCCAGCGTCGAACCGTCCGCTTCGATTTCCATCGCGACATCGAGCAGATAATCCGACGTCGAGAAACCAGCACCACCGATATCGAACACGCCAGCGCCGACCACATCCACCGTGCCATTGCCGGTCACGTTGTAGCTGAGGTCGAGCGCAGCACCCAAGCCACCGCCTTCCAGGAAGGTGGGCAGCGGGCCGCCAAAGCCGAACGGTGCGAAGTCATAATCCAGCAGCAGCGCGCCGCCGAAATCGAAGACTTGCACGACGACATTGTCGGTATCGAAGTCGCTGTAGCCATCCAGGAAATCCAGCGAGAAGCCGCCGAAGGTCAGGCCACCGGCGCTGATCGAACCGCCATCAAGCAATTCGGTCAAGGTGCAGAAACCGGTGTTGGCACAACCGGTGGTGTCGGCCTGAATCGCCGGGCCACCGAGCTCGCTCAGGGCATTGAAGCCGTTGCGATTGGCTTCGACAAAATCGGCTTGCACGCTGCCAGCAAAAACACCTGCTAGCGCCAGCGCACCTGCCAGCAAAGATTGCATCGTTTTCATCTACATCACTCCCTTGAGCGCCGGCTCCAGGTGAAGCCGGCGCGTTGTTATCGATGACTAACCGTTACCGCTCAGTTGCACGGCGCACCGCCCGGATTGGTGTACAGCGCGATCAAAGCCGTGCGGTCCTTGCTGTTGACTTTGCCGTCACCGTTGATGTCGTACGTCATATCAGTGCTACGGGTGCGAATGGCTTCGAGCAACATCGCCATATCACTGGTGTCAACACAACCGTCACCGTTCAGATCGCCCGGAATGGCGGCCAGCGCTGGCAGCAAGCACCACTTCTGCAGCGTGCCGGTGTCACCACCAGCGTTATCGGAGATGGTCAGGCGCCACGAGCCGGCAAACTCACCGCCATTGAATGTGCTGAGCGGCTGGTTCGGGATCAAGGTGCCAGACAACGCCGGCGGAGTCGGGTTGCAGGTGGTTTCGACCGGAGCACTGCCGCTGTCATCGAGCGTGGTGTCGAAGTCATTGGCCGAGCAACCGAAGCCGGTACCGGTGAAGCCGGGGCGGTCGATCAGATCGATCGTCAGTCCCGATTCCTGATGCAGCAGGTTAAACCGCAGATCGCCAACCCAGGTGTGCACACCGGTGACCGAAACGTTCAGATCTTCCAGCGTACCGCCATCCGAAATGACGATGGTGTTGTTGACCGAACCGTTGTCCGGGATGGCCGCATTCGGTGCCGCGCAAACCAGCAGACCGGTCGAGAACGAGAACACCGCCGAGCTTGCACCGCTGCCGCAAGTGTTGTTCGCCGTCACACGCCAGTAGTAGGTGGTGTCGGTATCCAACGCTGCACCCGGGGTGAAGCTGGTGCCGTTGACGGTTTCGCTGACAACCGGGCTACTGAAGTCGGCGTTGTCGTCGATTTCAATGGTGTAGCTGGTTGCTTCCGCAGCTGCCGCCCACGTGAAGTTCGGCTGCACATCGACACCGGTAGCGCCGTCAGCCGGGCCACTCAGCACCGGAGTTGCTGGTGCGCTGTCCCAAGCACGAACCGAGATATTGGCGAAACGCTCGGTAGTGCCAGCAGCGCCCTTGATGCGGAAGTTGTACACACCGGTAGCAACCGAGCCGTCAGCGAACAACGACGCAACGCTGCTGCCCGGCGGTACCACCGGGTTGACGCTGAAGCCACCGGAGAAACCAGCCGGCAAGCCGTCATAGCTCAGCGTGACCGGATCAACGAAGCCCTGATAGCTGGCGACGTTCACGTTGATCGGATCCAGCGTAGCGCCGGACGCGGTACAGATTTCCTGACTCAGGTTGTCGCCACCCACACCAAAGGTCGGCTCACCGCAGCTCGGGAACTTGAACGAGCAAACGCGAGTGTTCCAGTTAAAGGTGCCGGTGGTTTCGGTGTACTCGTTGGTCATCCAGAACGTGCACTGGTCGACCGGGTCACTGCTGACCGAGGCATAGTCACCCCAACGGTTAACACCGGTTTGACCGCCAGTACCGTCATGGCAGACCGCTTCGGCTTGCATGGTGCCCGGAGCATCGCCGGCTTCACGGCCAGCGAAATACACCGACGGGAACTTGCCAGCGTTGGCTTTGGTGTACACCACGGCGATGTTGCCCGAGGCATCCATACCGGCTGCCGGCATCCAGCGCCACATGCCGTCACCGGCATCGATGGTGCCTTGGTCGGCAATGGCCGGACCGGTCGGCGACAGGTTCAGCTGCGCCCAACGAACACCGGCGCGGTTGCCACCAACATCGACTGAGTGCGAGATCACCCCTTTCAGGCCCTCACCCGGGAAATAACGGGTGGTGAACCGGTACATGGTGAACTGCGCCAGGGTGTCGAGGCTCTGGCCGGTCGGGGTCGGCACGCAGTTACGCGAGAAACCGCACAGCTCGGCGTCGAACGCAGCCGCGGCAATGCGCGGGTTTTCGGTCAGCGTCGAGTTGGCCGGGGTGTTGAAGTCCACGCAAGCTTGCCAGCTGCGGTAGCTGTCAAACGGCGAACCCCAGGTTTCCGCATCAGAGGCGTGCAGCACGGTGTTACAGGTGCCAGCCGGCGGCAGATCCAAGCCTTCCAGGTGCGACGGCTGGGCGCTGAAGCTGTCGTTGCTGCCCAGTGACCATTGCACGAAGTTGGCCGGTGCACCGGCCAGCATCGCGGTGCGGTTGAACACCGTCAGGTTCACGCCGATGAAGCTGGCAGTGAACTCGTTGGTGGTCATGTAGTAGCCATCCGGCCACAAGGTGATTTTCGGGTAGTCGTTGAACTGACCGACCGGGCTCACCACGAAGTCGTAGCGGTGATACTGATCGGCAGCCGATTCACCGGCATCCGGGAACGGCTTGTTGTCTTTCGAGATAGCGAAGCACTGGTGGCCATCCGCCGACGAGGTGGTGAATTGGCTGAACACCCAGCGATCGGCGTAGCGGTCGTACAGCACGATCGGGTCGCCGGAGTTATCGCTTTCGCAGATACCACCAAAGCCTTCCCAGAAGGTGTTGCCGGCAAACGGGCCCGCAACGACCGAGCCATCGGTCTTGCTGAACACCATCCAGCCGAGGTTCACGTATTGCACGTAATAGTCGGTACCGACGTCGCCATTGGTATCCGGCGGGGCGATACGACCACCGGCGACAACAGCGTTGTCGTCATTGTCATAACCCGGGAACGACAGATCCGCCGCTGGCGTGTTGCGCACTTCGGCGCCGAGCGCACCAATCTTGCCGGCCTTCAGGGCCTGCTGCTTGGCAACCAGCACGTCCTGCTTGGTATCCACCTTTTTGCGGGTCAGCAGTTCGGCCGGGAAGCGGTTGTTCACTTCACGGTTCTTGCCGCTGACAGCTTTGGTGGATTTGGCCTGCTTGGCCTTGGCTTTCTGAGCATCGACCTCGCGCTGCTGCGCGGTTTGTTCTTGGCCGATTTTCTTGATGGGACTCGTTGTCGCTTTACCGGGTGATGTGGCCGTGGTCGGCGCTGCGTGCAAGCCTAAACTCAGGCTCGCAGCCAGGACCGCCAAGCCGATCAGCTTGGACTTCCTCATGCAGTGGCACTCCTTTGACGATGTCTCGTTGGTCGCCGCAGTACCGCTCCCTCCACGGCGCTGACCCGTTGTTTCGGGGGTCTGTGACGCTTGTAGCAAAACCAATACCGCTAGCTGGGAAAGTGCCGATTGGCGCGGGTTTGCCAAGGGGTGGTGCCATCTGCACTCTCGGCGACCTCTAATAACTGATGAGCATTTGTCAAATTTGGTGACAAAGTGAGCAACCACTATGAGGTTGACGCGAGCGCTCTACAATTCGATACAAGTTGTGCTACCGGTATCGCGCAATTGGTACGAATCGGTGCGATTGCCCGTAAAAAGATCTGACAGATCACGGTTGTGGTGCGCTATTACGCTTGGCGACAGCCACCAGCATGGCTATGCTGCCCGCCGTTTCCCAGCTGTCTGTCAGCTGACTGAGTCCGGAGAACTGCCATGTGGTGGGCCAAAGCACTGCTCGTTGTGATTCTGCTGGCGATTCTGTTCGTGCTGTTCCGCGGCCTGTATTTCTTGGTCAAAGATCAGGGCAATAGCAAACGCACGGTCAATTCGCTGACTTGGCGGGTCGGGCTGTCGGTACTGTTGCTGCTGGTGCTGTTTCTGGCGATGAAGTTCGGCATCTTGGTGCCGCATGGTGTTGGTGGCTGAGTCGCATTCCGCTATCGACAGCAGGTCTGTTGCAACAACAAACAAAAAAGCCGGCGATGCCGGCTTTTTTGTTGTGTTCAGAATCGTCGTGCCGATTACAGGCAGTAGACGAAAATGAACAGGCCGATCCAGACCACGTCAACGAAGTGCCAGTACCAGGCCGCGGCTTCGAAGGCGAAATGCTTTTCCGGCGAGAAATGGCCTTTCGCCATCCGGAACAGCATCACCAGCAGCATGATGGTACCGAGCGTCACGTGCATGCCGTGGAAACCGGTCAGCAAGAAGAATGTGCTGCCGTAAATGCCCGAGCCCATGGTCAGACCCAGATCGTTGTACGCGTGGTAGTACTCGTACGCTTGCAGGCACAAGAAGATGGCGCCCAAGGCAACGGTCCAGAACAACCAGGTCCAGGCCTTGAAGTTGTGACCATCTTTCAGCGCATGGTGCGAGAACGTCAGCGTAATCGACGAGGTGACCAGCAACACGGTGTTGATGAACGGCAGGCCCCACGCCGGCATCGCCGTGGTAGTTTCACCGGCCGGCGTCGTAGTCAGCGGCCAAACGTTGACGAAATCCGGCCACAGCTGTTCGTGCGTGTTGACCTTCGCACCTTCACCGCCAAGCCACGGCACCACGAACATGCGGACGTAGAACAGCGCGCCGAAAAACGCGAAGAAGAACATCACTTCCGAGGTGATGAACCAGAACATGCCTTGGCGGAAGCTGCGATCCATCTGCTTGCTGTACAGACCGCCGAGCGATTCCTTGATGACGTGGTTCCACCAGCCGACCAACATGAACAGCAGCACGGCGATACCGGCCAACAGAATCCAGCCGCCAAAACCATTGCCACCGCCAAACTTGCCGGAGCTTTGCTGGACGAAATTGCCAGCACCAAACACGATCAGCGCGAGCGCAACCGAGCCGATAAACGGCCACTTGCTCTCGGCCGGCACGTAATAATGTTCGTGCTCACCGTGCGTTTCAGTATGAGCCATTTGTATAACTCCCTCGCTAAACCATCAACGTCACAGACGTTGTCTGGATACGTCTTACTTGGCTGCGACGTCGGGTTGCAGCTTGTCGGTAATGTTGTACAGCGTGTAGGACAGCGTCAGTGTGTGGACATCGTCCGGCAGTTGCGGGTCGATGATGAAGCTCATCGGCAACTCGGCGCTGGCATGCGCCTCCAGCGGCTGATTGTTGAAACAGAAGCATTCGGTCTTATTGAAATACAAAGTCGCCAGCCCCGGTGACAAACTCGGCACCGCTTGCCCGACAATGCGGTTAGCGGTGCGATTCGCCACTTTGAAACTGACCTTGTGCATTTCACCCGGATGCACTTTCAACTTCTTGACCATTGGCTCGAACTGCCACGGCATGCCGCGATCTACCGTCGCCAGAAACTCGACCGTCACGGTGCGTTTGCTATCCACCGTCTCCAGCTGCGTTTCCGCTTGACCGCCGGTCTTGCCGTTGATGCCAAACACTTCGCAGAACACGTCATACATCGGCACCATGGCCGCGACAAAGCCGGTCATGCCCAGCGCAACGCCAGCGATTTTCAGCGCCAGTTTCCGGTTGCGTTGTTGCACATCGTTCTGTTCAGTCATGGTGCCTGTCTTTTCTCAATTTCGTTATCGCGTCGCTGGGGTCAGGTGGCAGGTTTTTGACAAACCTGCGCACCGTAGCCCGCGCTGATGGTTACGACACCACCATCAGCTGTGCGCGTTTTCTTCCGTAACTTTCGGCGGTGTGCTGAAGGTGTGGTACGGCGCCGGCGACGGCACAGTCCACTCCAGACCATGGGCACCGTCCCACGGCTTGGCTGCCGCTTTCTCACCACCCTTGATGCACTTGATGATGATGTACAGGAACAGCAGCTGGGTCAGACCAAGGCCGAAGGCACCGATCGACGACAGCATGTTGAAGTCCGCGAACATCACGTTGTAATCCGGCACCCGGCGTTGCATGCCGGCCAGACCCGAGAAGTGCATCGGGAAGAAGGTCAGGTTGACGAAGATCATGCTGAGCCAGAAATGCCACTTGGCCAGACCTTCGTGGTACATGTGACCGGTCCACTTCGGCAACCAGTAATAGGTAGCCGCGATGGTGCCGAAAATGGCGCCCGGGAACAGCACGTAGTGGAAGTGCGCAACGACGAAGTAGGTGTCGTGATACTGGAAGTCAACCGGGGCCATCGCCAGCATGACGCCGGAGAAACCACCGATGGTGAACAACACCACGAACGCAATCGCGAACAGCATCGGCGCTTCGAAGGTCATCGAGCCCTGCCACATGGTCGCGATCCAGTTGAAGATCTTCACGCCAGTCGGCACGGCGATCAGCATGGTCGCGTACATGAAGAACAGCTCACCACCGAGCGGCATACCAACGGTGAACATGTGGTGTGCCCAGACGACGAACGACAGGAAGGCGATCGACGCGGTCGCGTACACCATCGAGGCGTAACCGAAAAGCGGCTTGCGAGCAAAGGCCGGAATGATTGCCGAAGCGATACCAAAGCTCGGCAGAATCATGATGTAGACCTCGGGGTGACCGAAGAACCAGAACACGTGCTGGAACAGCACCGGATCACCACCACCAGCGGCGTTGAAGAAGTCAGTGCCGAAGTGACGGTCGGTCAGCATCATGGTCACCGCGCCAGCCAGAACTGGCATCACCATGATCAGCAGAAACGCAGTGATCAGCCAAGTCCAGACGAACAGCGGCATGCGCATGAGGGTCATGCCCGGCGCGCGCATGTTGAACACGGTAACGATCACGTTGATCGCGCCCATGATCGAGCTGATACCCATGATGTGCACCGAGAAGATGAAGAAGTCGGTGCTCGGCGGACCGTAAGTGGTCGACAACGGCGCGTAGAACGTCCAGCCGAAGTTCGGACCACCACCATCCATGAACAAGCTGGCAATCAGCAGCAGGAAGGCAAACGGCAGAATCCAGAACGACCAGTTGTTCATCCGCGGCAGCGCCATGTCCGGCGCGCCAATCATCAGCGGAATCATCCAGTTGGCGAGGCCGGTGAAGGCCGGCATCACCGCACCGAACACCATCACCAGACCGTGAACCGTGGTCATCTGGTTGAAGAAGTTCGGCTCGAAGAATTGCAGGCCCGGCTGGAACAGTTCGGCGCGGATCAAAAGCGCCATGAAACCGCCGGTAAGGAACATGGCGAACGCGAACCACAGGTACATCGAACCGATGTCTTTGTGGTTGGTCGTGAACAGCCAGCGCTTGATGCCGGTCGGCTTGTGATCGTGGTGATCATCGTGATGATCGTGTGCGGCGTGTGCGCCCATGGTCATCTCCCCTTAGTTACCGTTTTTGAACGCGGCAATTTCTGCAGGCTGCACCAGTTCACCGGTGTTGTTGCCCCAGGCATTGCGTTCGTAAGTGATGACAGCGGCCAGCTCCAGATCGGTCAGCTGAGCGCCAAAGGCCTGCATCGCAGTGCCGGCTTTGCCGTTGACGACAATGCCGATATGACCCGGCTTGTCGGTAGTAGCCATCTTCGAGCCAGCCAGTGCCGGGAAGGTCGGCGGCAAGCCAGCGCCATTCGGCATGTGGCAGGCAGCGCACTTGGCGAGGTACACCTTCTCACCTTCGGTCATCAGCTGTTCCAGCGTGAACGACGAGGCAGCGGCTTTCGCGGCTTCTTCTTCGGCGATGCGCTTCTCTTCTTGCTTCTGGGCAACCCAGGCATCGAATTCGGCTTGCTCGACGACGCGAACCACGATCGGCATGAAGCCGTGATCTTTGCCGCACAGCTCGGCGCAGACACCGCGGTAGGTACCGGTCTTCTCGGCGCGCGCCCAGGTTTCATTGATGAAGCCCGGGATGGCGTCTTTCTTGATACCGAAATCCGGTACCCAGAACGAGTGAATCACGTCATCGGCCGTGACCAGGAAGCGCACTTTCTTGCCAACCGGAATGACCATCTCGTTGTCGACTTCGAGCAGATAGGTATCGCTCTTTTCGGTCGGGGTGTCGCCTTTGGTGACGATGCCACCGGCCGCCACGGCACCAATCGCTGCCAACGGTGTGCTGGCCGGATTTGCGGTGTTGGTGAACATTTCCCGCGGCGTCGACAGGTTCGAGAAGAACTCGATACCTTGATCCTGGTAGGTGTATTTCCACTTCCACTGATAACCCCGAACGACCACGGTCAGGTCGGATTCGGAGTCGTCGTATTGCTTGACGAGCAGCTTGGTCGCCGGCACCGCAAACACGATCAGAATGATGAACGGAATGGCGGTCCAGAGAATCTCCAGCGCGGTCGAATGGGAAAACTTCGCCGGTACCGGGTTTTTCTTCTTGGTGTGTGCCCACATCGAGTAGGCCATGGCACCGAAGACCACGACCGCGATAACCGCCATCACAATCACAACCCAGTTGTGCAAGTGATAGGCATCACGGCTGATCTCGGTCACGCCCTCGCGCAGATTCAGCTTGGAATCAGCCGCCGACACCGCCGACATCGCCAGCAGTGCAAGCAAACCGAGCCCGGCTTTGAGCTTGCTCAAAAAAGACATGCCTCATCTCCATACATAATGACGGGGTGGAGGACACCACCCCGAAAGACCTCGCCGCCGTGTTAGTGGAATAGGCCGGCGCCTGCGGCAATTTGCCGCAGCTTTTGCGAGGCTGCGAATTCTACTGTCAGACTGCCCCTCCTGCCACACCCAACCCCGGGAATCTTCGGGGATTTTTCCCTTCCTTTATACTGGCGCGCCCCTGTCGACTGGATCACAGCCGTGACCCCAAGTGAGCTCACCGCCCTGCTACACCGAGAAATCCCGCTGGCTCAGGCTCTAGGTTTGGCCGTGGAGATGGCTGAAAAGGATTGGCTCCGGGTCAGCGGCCCGTTCGAGGCCAACCGTAACCTGCATGGGACGGTTTTTGCCGGCAGCATCTATTGTTTCGCCACGTTGGCCGGTTGGAGTCTGGTGCACCGAACCTGCGTACTGCAGGCGTTGCCGGCCTCGGTCGTGCTGCGCCATGCCGATATCCGCTACCTGCGGCCTCTAGAGGGTAGTCCGGTTGCCGAGGCGCGCCTGCCGGAACCGGCCGAGGTCGAGCAATTTCTGCACACCCTGCGCAGCAAAGGCCGCAGCCGGCTGCTGATCACCGCTGAATTGAAAACGGGCGACCAAGTGGCCGCCCGTTTTGTCGGGGAGTTTGTTGCGATCCGGGAAAGCTGAGGCGCGAGGCGGCGCTTTTAGCGGGCGCTAAGCAAGCGACGCTGACCGAGCAGTGATCCCGCCCCGGTCGACAGCGTCGGCACCTCGGCCAGTGCCACGTCCCAGGCAAAGGTGGTCAGCTCCGGCACCAACAGCCGCTGACCGTCCGGCGACACCGCCAGACTGCCCTGCGCATCGAGCAGCAAATGCGGGATCGCACCTAACGACTCGACTGCCTGACTCGGCCGCTGGCGATAGACCTGCAGCTGTCGGTCCGCTTGCCGGATGAGGTAGATCAGCGCATCACCATGACTGGTCCAGACCCGCGAGCCGCCCGGAAACTCTGCAACCCGTAACTGATCACTGCCGCTGGCGATATCGCGTTGCCAGATGCCGGGCCGGTAACGATCGACCCAGAACAGCGAGCGGCCGTCTTCGCTGAGCCGGACATCAATGCTCGGCAATTGCGCTAACCACTCGACCGGACCGGCGACGCCGGCAGCAACAGCCAGTCGGCCCACTTTCATCTCGCGGTCATTGGCTTTCATTCGGAACAGCAGCTGTCGGCCATCGGCGCTCCAGCGCGGTGCTTCCGCCGAATGTTCGCCACTGAACAACACTGAAACCCGGCCGCTAGCCATTTCCTGCAAACAGATCTTGCCCAGATTGTCGCCGCCACATTGCCCGGCAAACGCCAGCCAGCGACCGTCCGGTGACACAGCCGGATCCCAAGCCATGCGTTGCAACTGGGTCAGCTGCTGACTGCGGCCGTCGCGATCGCCGGCAAAAATTTCCATGTGCCCGGTCAGATTGCCCATGAAAACAAAGTGGTCGCGATCACGATACGCCGGCTGCGACAGCAAACCGTTCTGCCGAACCAAACTTTGCGCACGCAGCGGTCGCTGCTGCAGATCCACTTCGCTGATCGCGTAATGGCTGCTGCTGCGCACGAACAACACACTGCCATCAGCCAGTGCCTGCGGTGAAGTGCCGGTAATGCCGAGCGGTTTCAACTGGCCATCGGCCAACGACAACACTTGCAGCTGCGTCTCGCCGCCTTCACGCGCCAGCGACAGCAACACCTCGTTCGGGCGATACCAATCCATCACGCTGTCGAAAATCCGATCTTCGCCGCGCCAGCGCAATTGCGCGCTGCCATCCAGCGCCACCTGCCACAGTTCCAGCTCCGATAACGAGGCCCAGCGCTGCACCAGCAAACTCGAATCGTGCGGCGCAAAATCGCCGACAACGTCTGCTTGGCCTGGTGCCGGTGTGGTCAGCATGTTGCGCACGCCGGTGATGGGGTCGATCAACGCCACCGCAACGGCGCCGGTTTCGGTGGCAACACTGGCGGCAAGATAACGACCATCGGCCGACCAACTGACGGCTACTTGGGGGTGATCACTGCAACGGCCCAAGCTGCGTGACTGCAGCGAGCGCAAAGTCAGCACGGTCACTTCGCATTGCCGGTTCGCATTCGCGGTCAGCACGGCCAATTCCTGGCCATCGGGCGACCAAACCAACGCATAGATGTACCCCGGATACTGTTTCAGTTGCACCGGTTCAGCGT
The DNA here is from genome assembly GCA_946481205.1 of uncultured Kangiella sp. The sequence continues at coordinate 33,235 of CAMLNB010000008.1, forward strand.
CGGCCGTCAGCGTTCGCAACCACAGCGTATTGGCTTGGTATTTGTACAAGCGGCTGGCGTAGGCATAACGCTTGCCATCAGGCGCCAGCGCCAACGGATGCTCGACTTCCGGTGTGACTTGCAGCACGCGGACATCGGCGGTGCTCGCAATCGGTACCGATTCGGCAGCAACCGCAATCGGCGCCGCGCGCCACCACGCACTGACAGCAAATACAGCAACAGCGCTGACTATCGCCACCGCGAAAACGCTGGCATAAGAGCGCCAAATTTTCTCACGGACTTTCTTCGTACGGGCTTTCTCGTTATCAGCGTTCGCGATACTGGCGTGTGGCAGCGATTGCTCCCGTTGCCCGGTCGTCGGTACCGTGTCGTCATGCAGTGAGGATTCAGACGACGCATCGGCAACAGTATCGGTCA
>CAMLNB010000009.1 GCA_946481205.1 uncultured Kangiella sp.
CCAAGAAAATCCAAGCCCTGTTGGCCACTGCCGGCGAAAACGAAACGAGCGACAGCACGTTCTCCGACACGAGCACATCGCTCAGCGTCGAGCGCTTTACGCTCGCCAATCTCGATGCGTTGAAGCCGATTCCGCATACCGACTGCATCCATTCCTATACACGCGTGTTCAGCGCTGCGTGGTGTGAATACCTGATCAGTTTGTCGGAACCCTTGCTGCGGGAAAGCATGGTGCTGGACCCGAGCACTGGCGAGCGCCGGCGCGACGCCATTCGCACCAATGAATCCGCCACCTTGGGGCCGTCACTGTACGACCCAGCCGTGCTGTATTGGCGCACTGTGTTGACTGCGTTGGCAGGCCTGCCGGAGAGAAATGCCGAATGGCTTAGCGTGCTGCATTACCGGCATGGCGACGAGTACCGTCACCATTACGATTTTCTGATGCCAAAGCACGTCGATTTTCCGCGCGGTGGTCACCGCCGCGATACCGTGCTGGTGTATTTGAACGATGATTTCGACGGCGGCGCCACCGAGTTCCCGCGGCACAATCTGCAGATTGCACCACAACAAGGCAGCATTCTGCATTTCTGCAACATGAACAACGACGGAACCGTGGATCAAGACAGCCTGCACGCCGGCTTGCCGGTCAGCAACGGCGAGAAATGGTTGGCCAGTTTGTGGATACGCCAGCAGGCGTTTCGTTAGTAATCGATTGTCACCGTCGCGGTAAGACCAGCGAGCTCAGTTGCCGAGTTGTCGCCAATCGATACGAGCCACACGCACTTGCGGTTGCTCCGCGTTGCGACTGTCCGTCCAGGCAACAAGCAGTTCATTGCCCTGCACCGCCAAACGTGGAAAGCCGCTGCCGCGCGCCAATGACGTGCTGGCTATCGTCAGCGCTTTGCCGGATTGAGCGCCGTGTTTGGCATCGTAAGCAATCGGGCGCAATCGAATATCGGCCTGCTCACCCGCCGCTCGCTCCAACCACGCCACGACGGCCTGATTCGCTTGCGGCATCACCAACGCAACCCGGCCAAGCGGCGCGCCGTCATCCATACGCAACGGTTTCTGAAAGCCCTCGTCCACATTGGCAGAAAACGCGACATTGACTCGCGGCAGTTGCTGCGCACCGGTGTACCACGCGATCGCCAATTGCTTACCTTGTTGCGCCAGTGCCGGACCATTGACCGGACAACCCGGAATTTCCCAGCCGTCGGCGTGCACCAATTTCGGTTTCTGCCATTGCTGACCCTGCAAGCGCAACCAGGCAATATCCCGAATTTCATTCGCTGCATGATCGCGATAGGCCACGACGACGCCGTCCGGCACCGCTACCGCTGACGTTTGGCAACACGTGCAGGTATCGCTGTCAATCACCTGTTCAGACAGTTTCTTGCCACGACTGTCAAACTCGGCATGACGCAGCTGCATCATTTCGTGATGCGATTTCGATTCGCGACCGTCAAGCCAAACCACTGATAAACGATTGCTCGGCTGCGGCAGCAACGACACAAAACCATGTTCGGTTGCCGTGCCATCATCATGGGGTGAAAACGGCACCGACCAATGCCGGCCAGCGTCTGACGAGAAGGTCAGTTTGACGTCGTAGGCATAGGTGTCGGGCGCGGACTTCTGCAGCCAGTGTGCGACAAAGGTGCCATCTGCCAGCACCGCAATCGACGGAAAATCCGCCCAGTTGACGAACCAGTTATCGCCAGCGGCAATCTGCTGCGCCGGGCTCCAACGACTTTGCTGCCAGACAGAGAACCACAGCGATGCCCGCCGCCGCTCCGGTTGCGTGTCATCCACTTGCAGCCAACTCATCAACACCCGATCGCCCTGAGCGAACAGATGCGGATACTGGCTGCCGGCCGGCGCGATCAATGGCAACTCGGTGACTTTCGCGTCAGAAGCCAATGCAGTGGGAGCCAGCAAACTCGCGACCAGCAACGAAACAAGCGGGAACAGCTTCATTGACGCTCCGGACAAAGTCAGATGTCGTGATGTGGTTATTGTGCCAGCAAGACGCAATCGCTGCTGCTTGCCAGCCATTGTGGCGCCGTCATTGCCCGGCCATGCGGCAAATAGCTGACGGCTTCTTTGCGATCAGCAAGACTCAGCTCGATCGGCGTGCTGGTGTCATTCCAGCGTATGCTCCAACCGGTCAGTTGGTCGCCGTTTCGCAGTCCGGCGCGTTCAGCGGCAGAACCTGGCTGCAATCCCTTGACGACTTTGGCGGCCAAGCTGGCATCCAGATCAAAACCGGCCTGCCACTCATGAAACGTCGTCTGCTGTTGGCTCAGGCAGCGCGGCAATGCCGCTGCCAGCAATGACAACTCGCCGCCCTGCTCGACAAAATGGCGCAGCTCAGCACGCTCTTCCGCAGGCAGCCAATTAGCCAGTTCGGTGAAAAAGCGATCAGCAGTCAGATGGGTGCCCTCACGCGAGGCTTGCAACAACGCCCGGAACAAATCATCCAGCGATTGCTTGCCATCGCTAAGCTGACGAATGCGCAAATCAAGATACAAACCAAGCAGATCGCCACGCTGATACGGCAACTCCTGTATCGCCGAGGACGACCAGAACTGTTCGACAATGGCGGCATTGCCTTGATCACGGACAGGGCTGGTGTAATAACTGCGCAGCAGGTCGTTGATCGACTGCAGCGTTTCCGCCTCGCTACGCATACCGGCTTGCCATAGCAGCTCGCGGGTATAGAAATTGGTCAACCCTTCGGTGAACCAATACAGCTCGCCTTCCTTGAGCTTGGGATCACTGCTCAGTTGGCCGCCATTCCATTCGTGAAAGGTTTCGTGCATCAGTAAGGCTTCAAGCGCCTTGGCCACCATTGAGCCGGGTTTCAACCCGGCATTCGGGTTCAGAAACAAGGCAAAATTCCGGTATAAACGGGTGCCGTTCAGGCTATAGCCGTTATCAATGCTCGGACCAACGCCGAGCACACTGACCAGATAGTGCGGGAAGTCATAGTCATTCATGAACTCACGCTCTACGGTCAGTACACGCTGCACCAGATCGGCCATCGCGGCATCGCTGAACTGCCATTGCTCGCCGTGCACAGCAAGATATACCGGCTGTTGATGCACCTCGCGCTTGAGCACTCGCAACTTGCCGGCCATGAACAAACTCGATGCCAACAGTTCTGGCGAAACGCGGAACGATGCTTGCTCCGTCAACGCCGAGAATGATGAAGCAGTTTGCCAACCTTTCGGTAAACGCCACTGCATACTCACTTGCCACTCACCTGGCAAATGGGTCGGCAGAATCAAGGTATTGTGGCCGACCGCATGAAACAGATCCGGCAGAACTATCGTTCGGTAATGATCGCGGCTATCGCCGGTACGGGTCCGCTGATTGGTCGCAATGCGGTATTGCAAAGCAATGCGCTCGCCCTGCAACGGTCGAATCTGCCACTTGCCATCGCCAACGTTTTCCAGTGCCAGCGCTTTGCCGTCCACCGTTGCCTGCAAAGAGTTGATACCCGTAGCAAGTTCGGTCAACCCCGCCCAATCACTCAATGTCAGCTCGATCTGCTGCTGACCGTTACGGGGGAATTCCAGCCGAACCAGCGCTGCGTTGGCGGTGTCGCGTACATCGATAAGCAGATGGATATCGGGCGGCCTGCCCTCCGCTGCCTGCACTGACGACAAGCTCACCATCAAGGCGCCTGCAATCAACAGCGTTATCCAGTTTCGGTTCTTCATCTGCAACTCCGTGTCCGCTGACCGTAACGCGGCGCACGATAGCAGCATGGTCTGGCGGCAAGCATGCCAAAGCGTAAAAGAGTGTTTAGCGGGCGCGTCGCGATTGCAACATATACCAGCCAATCATCAAGAAAATGGCCGCCAGTGGCAACCAGATCAGGATGCCGGGCAAACCATCTAACCGACCAGCGGCGACACCCCAGGAGCCGAGGTAGATAGCGAAGAACAACACGACGATCAGCAGCTTCAGCACATGCAACAAACGACGAGCCAATCGGTATTGCCGCTCGGCATTCTCCGGCGTGATCCGCATCGAGTAATTGTGCAGGTGAGGAAAACGTGCCAGCACGCTCAACAAGATGAACAGCGCCAGCGCAACGCCCGGCAGCACCAGTATTCCACCGCGACGGCCCCAGCCATCCGGCTGGCCATTCAAAGCGAAATGCAGCGGTACCTGTTCCGGCAGACTGGACCAACTGGCTGCCACGACAACGAGAAAAGCCGCCAGCAGCAACGCACCGGTCAGATTCAACGCCACATCGAACCCATCTGACGGCAACTCCAACCGCGGACGCTCTGACTTCGCCTGATACATGACAGCCACCTCTATCCTGGGTTTACTGGCGAGACACGGGTTCCGATGCTACACCGGGCGCCATTTGATCTGAAACTCAATCTCCTCCTCGTCCGCCGAGCGCTCATGCTCGACACTGAACTCGGCCCGCACCGGCACATAGATCCGCTCACCGGCAATCTGAATCTCGAACTGCTCACCCTGCTCAATCGCATCGGCCAAACGTCGCAGCTTGGCGACAAACTCGGCCTTAGGATAGGATTTCTCAATATCTCGACCGGTCTTGGTAGCCATCAGCAAATCTCCTCATCGCGCACTCGTGGAACAGTAAACATAGTCCGTCATCCCAAAACAAAAGGCTCGACACTCTCACGAATACCTTTCGCCAGACAAACAGGGCCACAACATCAAACACCGACGTGCCTCACTTTGGCATTAGCACATCGAAACTATAAACCATTTGTAATAGCAGCAACGGCAAGGCTTATCTAAGATTGCCAGCGCTTGTACTCCCTGGGTCGGGGACATTGAGTACAGCTGTAAGCCCAGCCCGTCTAAGACGCCCTTTACCACGGCACTCAAAAGAGGCTTGAAATGGGATACAGCACATTCGGCAAGCGGGGCCAAGCAGCAGCTGTCGCGTTGTTCATTACCTTGGCATCAAGCTGCTCAAAAGAATCGCTCCAGGAAAACAGTACTGAGCTTCTCAGAGAAGAGTTCGGCATCTCAATACTGACCATCAATATTCTTGACGTGATGAACGTGCCACGAAACTCACCCTCCGGTGTTCCGTGGCAAACACGCTATAACCGTATCACCCAGTGGATCGGCAGTTCACGCAACGTACCCGATGTCATCGTGATTCAGGAAGCGCCGGGATACTGGTCATGTGGCAACAACCCACGAAGGCTACCTGACTATGCTGCAATCGATTTGCTGCTGGACGGCATTCGCGATGTAACCGGCGAACAGTACCGTATTGCCTATCTCATTTCGAGCATTCCTCCGCATAGCCCCGCCGGCGATGATCATATTGGTAGTCAATTGATTGGCACCAATTGCACAGGCCAAGGTGACCGCGCTCTGTTATACCGGCCAAGCAAACTGAGAAACGTGCTTGCAGTCAAACCCGGTTCGGACGCCGCTTTTTCAAGCTATGCCACACCACTCAATCAAACCTATTTGGCGAAAAGCTTGCAATGCTGCAATCCGGCTGCAGACCGGGCCGATGTCTGCTCGGTAATCGATGGCCCACTCGCCACCCCGAATCTTGGCGAGTTTGAAATTCCGATGGGAACCTGTGCAACGCCAATGGGGCTGGCGTTTTCAAGAAGCAGGCTAACGACACGTACTACGGATCCAACGCGAAAAATCATAGACGCTGTATTCAGCCGCTTTGATCTGGTCAAGCATCCAGGCCATTTCGTTCACGTCTATAACATTCACCGTGAATGGAACATCCCCTGGCAAGATGCGAACCCAGGCGGGATTGCACCCGTTGGTCTCGACTTTGGTTCTCAGAACATCAATCAACTTGTTACCGATATGGAGCAGCGCTTTGGCAGTGCGGGAACAATGCTTTATCCGCCGATTCTCGTGGGGGATTTTAACTACACACCACCGCAACAAGCCGGCAACGTTCCAAGCAGTGAGGCAGAATGGACTGAATACTGGCGACAACTGATACTTGGCTCATACTTTCTCAGGATGGACTATGGTTACGTTGTTGGCATTGATGGCGCACTGATCGGGAAACGGGTAGATTTCCCGTCAAAGTACCCCGCTTACGTCAACAAAGGGCAATCCATGCCTCTGCTGTTTCCAGGTGACAGGTGCGATACCTCTCCGTCGCTATGGTCTGATCATTGCGGTGTCTATTTCAGGATCGAGCCGGTTGCCCCGAAATCGTGAACGATAATTGGATAGCATGACAACGGAGGCAGAGCGGTAAACCGTTCTGCCCTGCCTCCATCAATACTAGGGACTCAGTAGCGCTTTTCGGGCTGCCTTGAACTCCGAACCCGCTTTGAAATCGACGTTCTTCAACTCCACCGCCATATCGCGACCAATCAGGTAGTACAGCTCAGCATCCTGGGCAAAGCCGGAGACATCCCAGTCGGGTTTAATTTCGTCACCCTCTTTGTGGTAGTGCTCGGCGCCGTACTCTTTGCCTTTCTGCTGGCCATAACCTTCGGGTTTGCCAATCACATCGACACCGCCTTTCAGGAACAAGGCGGGTACGCCTTTCTGAACCAGATTGAAATGATCGGAGCGGAAATAGCCACCGCTTTCCGGACGGCTGTCGGCAACGACGTGGCGGCCTTGTGCTTTCGCGTGCAGCTCAACCAGTTCTTCGATGGTGGTTTGGCCGGAGCCGATCACTTGCACATCCTTGGTCTTGCCCCAAGGTTGCAGCGCATCGACGTTCAGGTTGCCGACCGCTTTGTTGAGTGGGTAGAGTGGATTGTCGGCATAGTATTTCGAGCCGAGCAGGCCTTTTTCTTCAGCGGTCACAGCGATGAACAGCACGCTGCGCTTCAACTGCTTCTTGTTGCGGGAAAATTCGCGCGCAATTTCAATCAATGCCGCAACACCGGACGCATTATCGACCGCACCATTGAAAATATGGGTATGGCCACCCTCCTCGGTCTTGCCGAGGTGATCCCAGTGAGCGGTGTAAATCACGTGCTCGTCTTTGTGCTTCGGGTCACTGCCTTCGATCCGCGCCAGCACGTTACGCGAGTTCATTTCTCGCAGAGTGTTATCGAGCTTGGCGTTGAGTCGGGTGGCCAGTGCCACCGGCTTGAAGTCCTTCTTGAGTGACGCCGCCTTCAAGGCATCGAAATCCTGACCACAGGCTTGCAACAGCGCGCGGGCTTTGTCTTCGCGAATCCAGGACCGCATTGGCACATCGCCGGCATTGCCATCGGTCGGTTTCAGCGTCATGTTTTCGCTGACGCCATTGTTGCGCACCACTTCATAGGGATACGAGGCTGGCACCGTCTCGTGAACGATGATGGCGCCAGCAGCACCTTTGGCGGCAGCAATTTCGTATTTGTACGTCCAGCGACCGTAATAGGTCATCGCCTTACCTTTGAACATGCTGTTGTCGAGCTTGCTCGGATCGGCCGGATCGGGAATCGCCGGATCATTGACCAGCATGACCAGCGTCTTGCCTTTGACATCAAGACCTTTGTAGTCATCCCAACCGTATTCCGGTGCAACGACGCCATAACCAACAAAGACCAGATCGGAGGCTTTGACTTCGACCTGTGGTTTCACTTGCGTGGTCCAGGCAACGTATTCATCTGGCGAGTTCAGTTTTAGGCTGCTCGCGCAGCCATCGAAATTCCAGGTTGGCGTGCTGCGAATCCCTACCAGCGGAACGTTCTGCACCCAAGTGCCATCCGGATTGCCGGGGCTGGCGCCGGCGGCTTTGAACTGTTCGCTCAAATAGGCGACCGTTTTCTCTTCACCGACGCTGCCGGGGCTGCGGCCTTCAAAGCTGTCATCGGACAGCACCTTGATGTGCTCGAACAAGCGATTCGAATCAATGGCCGGGACACTGGCGGTATTCCGATCAGACTGGCCAGAATGGCCGGCACAGGCGGCAACCACGGTCAACACAGCGGCGCTTAAGCTGGCAACGCGCAAGCGCGGTGACACGGTACGGAAAGGGATCATTGGCAAACATCTCCGATCAGTTGATCTGTGGATCTGCGGGGCGACCGGATCTGACGCGCCGGTCGCAAGCCTGTCTTTATAGCGGCTTGGCCCGGTCGGGACAACACAAAGCGCTGCTGGTCACAGAGGTAACAGCATGGCTTGGTAAAATTCCCTACTGCAACGCAGCACTTGCCGACCTCACGCAAGCACACTGCACGCACTCAGAGCTGTATGGCGACAACCTCATGCTCGGCGTGATGGCCAGCCGGCAACTCGCCTTTCGGCGCCACGGGCCACCGCCAACGCGCAAACACGCGTTGCTGCAAACCAAGCGTTTCGATCAACGCGACATCTTCCAGCAGCTCACCGTTGGCATTCCAGGTTCGCTGCCGATCATCGGTAACCAGACAGACTGGCACTGACAGCGCACGCAAGCTGGCGACATGAGCATGCAGCAAGCACCAGGAAAATTGATTAAGCGCAGCGAGTGAAAGCATGGGCGATTGCCGCATCAGATAATCGACCGGCTTGACTGGCAGCTGCGACAAGACATTGACCGAAGCGACAAAATCCACCGCGTCTTGCTGCAAGACCTCGGGCGGCAATAACACGGCTGCCGAAGGCAAGTTCAGCGCCGCCAGCGCTTCGGCATTAATGCGACCACGCTGAGCGGCCAGTGTACTGACAACGCCAGTCAGATCCCGCTCGATAAACTCGACATTGGCGAAGCGCTTGCACAGGCGCCGCGCTGCCGGCAATTGCACAATATCCACCAGCAGCACACGCTCGAACTGAGCCGCGAGCTCTGCGACCGGCACGTCATGGCAGCTGCCGGCACCAAGCACCAATGCCAGCCGCGTGCGCGGACATTGCGCCGCTACCTGCAGTACTGCTTGCCGCGTATGGGCATAGTGAGTTTGCCAGATTTGATGTTGCCGTGCGCTGCGTGCATCCAGCGCAATGGCTTCGGCAAGATGGCCCAGCCGACGCGCGGCCCGATCGGCCGGCGTGGTCAACCACAGCGCCAGTTCTTTCAGCATCGTTTCCGCAAGCGTGTTGTCGATAAAGAGGATGAAGTGCGGTCACACATCGCATGTGGGTATGGCAACACGCGCTGCATCAGGTCTGCAACAACTGGGTGTAACTTTGAATGTCTTTGCGCGATTCGGTCAACCACGGCTCAAGTTTGCGCCGGTTCAGCGCCAAGCGGTTCGCGGCCGGCATGTCGTCGATGGCCGGCACCGTGGAATTGGGCAACTCCTGCCATTTCGCCAGCACCAGCGCGACCCGCACCAAATCCACCGTCGTCGGACTTTCGTCACTGCCGTCACTGGTAATGCCTTGCGGCACCATCATGACATCGGCGGGCATGTGCCATTGCTGCAGAATCGCTTCGCCAAGCAGCGCCTGTTCGCTGCTGATCAACAGCTTGAGCAGATCCAGTCGACCGGCAAGCTCGCGCTGCTGGGCAAACAGCGCCAGCACCGGCAGCGCGCCGATGTTGTGCATCATGCCGCCAAGCAGCGCATAACTGTCGCCGATGGCCAGTTTCTTGTTCAGCATTTCTGCATACGCGGCGGTCAGCGTTGCCCGCAGCCACGTTTTGCGCAACTCTTCGCGCAGCGGCCCGGTTTGCCGCTCTTGAAACAGTTTCGATAAACAATAGTTGTAGACAATGCCACGCACGGTTTGTTGACCGAGCCGAGTGATCGCCACTTCCAGATTGGACGGAGGCTCCAATCCTATCCAGGCGGCGCTTGCGGCCTGCATCAGCTTGACCGTCAGCGCCGGTTCGGCCGAGAGGATTTGCGCCAGCGTGCGCATCGAGGCATTGCGATCGGCCACCGCTTCGCGCAGCCGCTTGGTGATTTCGGGCAAGCTCGGCAACTGCAGCCGTTTGAGCCGCAGATCTTCCCGCAGCTTGCTGCTCCACTGCTGTTGTTCCTGTTGCAGGGTTTTGCGGGCCGGCAGTGCCACGGTCGCGATATCCATCCGCTGGGATTGTCACGACAGTGTAGTCAAGCCGGCCCGAAAACCCGTCCCCTTGCTTTGCTGCTCAGGCCGCGGCAGCGCTGCTGCTGGCGGTATCGACCGCGGTTCCGGCAAACCGGCGCCGATAGGCCCGTTCCCACAGCACGTTGGCGGTGATGCCAATCACGGCCGGGGCAATCCACGGCAGCACGCCCCAGGCACCGTCCAGCCAGACACTGAGCACCGAGCGGGCACCGAAAACGAAGAACGCGGTATGAAACGCAATGCCAAGACCGATGCCCTGCCCCATATGTTCATAGAACCAGGCTTTCGCTTCACGCTGCGGCGACAACAGATGGCGACGCATGCTCCACATGTTTAAGAAGCCGATCGGACTCAGCGCCAGCATCACGGCGCTGGCTTTCGATGGCAGGCCAATCGCCACCGCCAGCAGCAGCACGCTGGACGCACCGCTGAGCCAGACGCAGGCCCAGGCCAGGGGCAGGCGCAAGCCGGTCATGTTCTGCTTGTTCAGCACGACATGGCGCATGTACCAGCCGCTGATCAGCACGCTGATGCCGAGGTAGCCGAGAAACAGCAGAAAACCGAACATCGGCAGCTGGCTGACCGCGCGCCCCTGCAGTGCCGGCAGCAACAAATTGACGATGACCGAGACCAGTGCCGACACCCCGATAATGTTCACGCACCACAGAAAACCGCGGCCGAACTGCTTGTGCAGCGGCGACCCCTTGCGACTGAAAATCGGTACCCAAAACAGCACCAGGCCGACCGCGCCCGCCAGCACATGCACCCAGCGCAGACCGATAAGAAAGGTTTCCATAGCAGCATTCCTCCCATTGAGTTCCCTGCTGGTGGTCATCATGGGAGTCGCCGTTTGCCGGCAACAGTGCCGGAAGTCATGGTCGGCGTAACAAGCTGCCAAGCCCGAAGCGCCGGGCCGGCATGCCTTACTCGGGATGGTGCGGTTTCCTGACCGGCAGCATTTCTGGACGGGCGCCATAAAGCCGCGGTGATATTCACTGTCATAAGTGATGTCACAAAGCTGTCATCCACGGCCTCTACCCTGCGCGGGCCCGAACTCCCTAAGCCTTGCGAAATCATGAACAAAATTCTGCTTGTCTGTCTCAGCACCCTGATGGTCAGCGCCGCTGGTGCCACATTGTGGCTGCGTCAGGATGCGACAGAAAAGCCGCTCAGCACCGAAACACCCGCACGCATTGCCCTGCGCATTCACGGCTCCAACACCGTCGGCGAAAAGCTGATGCCGGCGCTGGTCACCGCGTTTCTGGAGCAACAAGGCTACGCGCTGGTTCGTACCGAAGTTGGCGAACAACTGGTCGAGAAAAAAGTGGTGGCGCGCGTGCACAGCACGCGGCAACCGTTGGCGGTGGAAATCCATGCCCACGGTTCGACCACGGCATTCGATGATCTGGCCGCCAGCACTACCGATCTCGGCATGTCGTCGCGCCGGGTCAAGAGCGAAGAAGTCGAGAAGTTGAAGGCACAGTACGGCGACTTGACCGATCCCAAGCAAGAGCACGTGATTGCACTGGATGCATTGGCGATCATCACCCATCCGGAACATCCGCTGCAGCAGCTGACCATCGAGCAGATCGCCCAGATCTTCGCTGGCGACCTAAGCGACTGGTCGCAGCTGGGCCTGCCAGCCGCGCCGATCACGCTTTACGCCCGTGACGACAAATCCGGCACCTACGACACCTTCAAAGAACTGGTGCTGAAGAAATTCGACAAGAAAATCAGTGGCGATGCCCGCCGTTTTGAATCGAGCGAAGAGTTGACCGAATCGGTTCGGCAAGATCGCAACGGCATCGGCTTTGTCGGCGTTGCCTATGCCGAACGCATCAAGCTGATCGGCGTCTCGGCCGATGGCAAGAAGGCTTTCACCAAACCGGCCAAGCACAACATCGGCACCGAAGGATATGCGCTGTCGCGTCGGTTGTACGTCTATGAGCCGGCCAATCACAACAACGAATTGGCGCGCGAATTTTTAGCCTTTGCCGTGTCCGATGCCGGGCAGCGATTGGTCGAAGACATTGGCCTGATCTCGTATTACCCGACTCGCGACAAACCGCGCGTGGCGCTGCAACCGTTCCCGGCGCGTTACCAAAGCTTGGGTACGCTCGGTGAGCGGCTGAGCGTGAACTTCAAGGTCGATAACAATGCCTTGGTCGAGGACAGCAAAACCCAGCGCGATCTTGGCCGCGTTGCCAACTTCTTCCGTGATCATCCGGAGAAACGCTTGGTACTGGCAGAGATGAGCCCGCCAAGCAACACCGGTATTCGCGGCAGCCAGCAGGCACTGCAGCAATTGGAGAACCAGCTGCAAGCCGTCAGTCTGGTGCCGTATGACAAAGTCAAAGTGGAATTCGGCCCGGACAACTTCGAAGCCATGGCCGGTCAGATCGAGATCTGGGCGCTCTGAGTAAAAACGCGTCGCGGCAGTGCCATCGCAGGACCGCACGCGTTCGCATCAAGCCCGCTTCGGCGGGCTTTTTCATTTTCCTGACATCAAAGCGTCGCGAGCTGATCACATTTTGTTCAACTCCCCCTCCTAGCATGGGTAGCGCGTCGATCCCGACTGCCAGGAGCTCACCATGGATACTGATCGTATTGATGGACCGCAGCATGAACCGTATTCCGATCCGGATGCGGATGTCATGCCCGGTAGTAAAGACCGCCCTCAACAAGCGGAAGCTCTGGAGAGCCTGATGCAACGCAGGCTGTCGTCTCTGGTGAATGGCGAGAAGGTTTCTCGTCGTGATGTCATGCATAGTTTCGGCATTGCCGCGGCAGCGGTGCCAGTGCTGAGCCTTGCACCCAGCGCGCTGTGGTCGCCGCCCGCCGAAGCGGTGGCGCAGGCACTGCGGCCCAATGCCGATCCGACCGGTTTGGGTTTTCAGGCCATCACCGGTGGTGTGGACGATGCGGTTCGCGTGCCGGACGGTTATCAAGCCGATGTGTTGATACGCTGGGGCGATCCGCTCATCGCCGGCACGCCGGCGCTCGACGTCGGCAATCTTGCCAGCCTGCTCGAACCCGGTGCCGGTGAATTGCAAGCACGCCGCTTTGGCTACAACTGCGACTTCAATGGTTTCTTTCCACTGCCGCATCCGTTCGGCAGCAATCCGAACGCCGGTCTGCTCGCGGTCAATCACGAATACACCACTGAGGAACTGATGTTCCCGGGCTGGACCGAGACGACACCGAGTGCATTCGTGACTGCGCATCCGGAAGCCGTGAACGTAATGAAAGCGGCACACGGCATGTCGATTGTCGAAATCCGCAACAGCCGCGATCGCTGGCGTTATCGGCCGGGCTCGTTCTACAACCGACGCATCACCGCCGATACGCCGATGCAACTCACCGGCCCGGCCGCCGGCAATGATCTGCTGAAGACCAGCGCCGATCCGAGCGGCTTTACCGTGCTCGGCACACTGAACAACTGCGCCGGAGGTGTGACGCCCTGGGGCACCGTGCTGACCTGCGAAGAGAATTTCGATCAGTACTTCGGCAATTTCAACGCGCTGCGCAGCCGTGCCGAACAAACTGGCGATGTGGCGCTGCAGCGTTTGGTGCAGCTGCACCGCCGCATTCCGTTGCCGGGTAACCGCAGCGAACGGGCCTGGGAATTGATCGACACCCGCTTTGACATCAACTTGCACCCGACCGAACCGTTCCGCTTTGGCTGGGTCGTCGAAATCGATGTCTACGATCCGCAATCGATGCCGAGAAAACGTACCGCGCTTGGTCGCTTCAAACACGAAGGCGCGACGACGGTGATCGCCAGCAATGGCCGTGCGGTAATTTACTCCGGTGACGACGCCCGCTTTGAGTATGTGTTCAAGTTTGTCAGCCGCGATGCCGTCCAGCGTAACGCACGCGGCCAGCGCAATCCGAACAGCGAATTGCTTGATCATGGCGTGCTGTATGTCGCTCGCTTCAATGACGATGGCAGCGGCGTATGGCTGCCACTGATCTGGAGCAGCGTGCCGAACGATCCGAACAATCCGCTGAATCCCGCCAACGGTTTTCTGAGTCAGGCGGAAGTGCTGATCGATGCCCGCCGCGCTGGCGATGTGCTCGGCGCCACGCCGATGGATCGGCCGGAAGATGTCGAAGCCAATCCGGTCAGCGGTTATGTCTACGTGGCGCTGACCAACAACACTTCACGCACCGGTGGCAGCCGCGATGCGCAGGGCCGCACCGTCAACGCCGAAGCCAACGCCTCGAATCCGCGCAAACCGAATCGCCATGGCCATGTCATCGAATTGCGCGAAGACAATGACGATCACACCAGCACGGCGTTCGCCTGGGATATTTTCCTGCTCTGCGGCGATCCGGCGGCTGGCTTGCTGACCGAATTGCCGTCTTTGCCGATTGCGCAAGATCAGACCTACTTCGCCGGTTATGGCGATGCGAGCGCCATCAGCAAACTCGGCGCGCCGGACAATTTCGGTTTCGACCGGCGCGGCAATTTGTGGATCAGCACCGATGGTCAGCGCGGCCCCGTTGGCATCAACGACGGTGTCTATGCCGTGGCCACCACCGGCAGCGAACGCGGTCGCGCCCGTCAGTTCATGAGTGCGCCGGCTGGCGCCGAGATCTGCAGTCCGGAATTCAACAGCAATGGTGAAGCGCTGTTTGTCGGCATCCAGCATCCGGGCGAAGGTGGCACGCTGACCAATCCGGTCAGCGACTGGCCGGATCGCGGCGGCAAACCGCCGCGGCCGAGCGTGGTCGCGGTGATCAAGACCGGGCCCGGCAGCAAGGAGATTGGTGCCGGCAACGACCGCCTCGGCCGTCGCCGCTGAATGCTGCAGCCATCGCCGCCGGCCATGACAATCCCCATCACTGTCCCGGCATTGCGACCAAACAAGCCCCGCCATCGTGCGGGGCTTTTTGCTTGTGAGCTGATCACCGAGCCGCTGGCGCTGCCGAATTTCCCGGCTTTTCTTGCGCTATATCAACTCTTGCCATGACCTATACGTAGAAAATCTAAATGCGATTTGTTATCATTTACTAACCTTATCGCGCGATGTTGCCAAGGTGTCTGGATTGCGCCTGTCTTCTCTTCCTGTCTGTTTGCTGACCGTCAGCCTGCTGCACGGTGGCTTGCTGGCGGCCGCCCTGCAGGCTGGCGACGTGTTGCCGGCACCGGCGCCGCAGCCAGCGCCCGAGGTCACCATCCAGCTGATCCCGCCGGCGCCGCCGGTGGTCAGCGCCCCGGTGCCCGAGCCGCTTGCCGAACCGGAACCGGTACCTGTCAGCAAACCGACGCCACAGCCGAGCCCGAAACCCCAACCGAAACCGGCCGAGCCGGATCTGTTTGCGGCGGTCAGTACCGAACCGACACCGGCCCCAGCTCCCACCGAGGCCGTTGCCGAGGCGGCACCAGTGGCAGCCCCCAGTGAACCGCAGTTCGACGCCGATTACCTGAACAACCCGGCACCGGTTTACCCGAGCCTGTCACGCAAGCGCGGCGAACAGGGCGTGGTGCTGTTGCGCGTACATGTGCTGGCCGATGGCCGCGCCGATCAACTGGAAGTGCTGGAGTCGAGCGGTTACGAACGACTCGATGACGCGGCACTGCGCGCGGTCAAGCGCTGGCAGTTTGTTCCGGCCAAATTGGGCGATGAAGCGGTCGCCGCCTGGGTGCGGGTGCCGGTGCGTTTCGATTTGAGTACGGCGAGCTGAGCATGGCAAACCGCTCCGCGCACGCACAGCACGGCGACACACTCCACTGAATTTTCAAAACTGACTGAGATCTGCAATGAACAATCCGTATGGCATTTCAGCGATGTTGGAAAAAGGCGACGCGGTCACCTTTGCCATCGCCATTACCCTGCTCGTGATGTCGGTCGTCAGCTGGACCGTGATGGCGGTGAAAACCGTGCAATTGATGCGGCTGCGCCGGCTGGCGCGCAGCGTCAACCACGAGTTCTGGCATGCCCACAGTTTTGACGAAGCCCTGAAAAGCATCGGCGAAACCGCCACCAGCCCGTTCCGTCTGCTGGCAGAAGAAGCCCGCAACGCGGTCGCTCACCACGCCCAGCACAGCAGCGATTTGCACGCACAATTGAATGTCAGTGATTGGCTGTCGAGCTGTTTGCGCCGCGCCATTGAAGATGCCACCGCGCGTTTGCAAAGCGGCCTCGCCGTGTTGGCAACCATCGGTTCGACGGCACCGTTTGTTGGCTTGTTCGGCACGGTCTGGGGCATTTATCACGCGCTGGTAGCCATCGGTGTCAGCGGCCAGGCCAGCATTGACAAAGTTGCCGGCCCGGTCGGCGAAGCGCTGATCATGACCGCGTTTGGTTTGTTCGTTGCGATCCCTGCGGTGATGGGTTTCAACGCGCTGACCCGTGGCAACAAAGCGCTGGTGATGCGCTTCGCGTCGTTCGCCCATGATCTGCACGCCTACTTCATTACCGGTGCCCGCGTCACCGGCAAACCGACCGATCAGAGTGGTGCGCTGCGCGCCGTCGGAGGCCGCTGATGGCCTTTTCCAATGGCGATAATTTCGACGCCAGCGATGAGGTGATGGGCGAGATCAACATGACGCCGCTGGTCGACATCATGTTGGTGCTGCTGATCATCTTCATCATGGCGCTGCCGGTACTGACCCAGACGCTGCCGGTTGATCTGCCGGATGCCGACGCCCAACCGAATGAACAGGTTCCGGATCTGGTCCAGCTCGGTGTCACCGCGAGCGGCACACTGCTCTGGCAGGGCGCGTCCATCAGTGAGGCCGAGCTACCGGCCCGGCTACAAGAACTGACTCAGCAGCAGCCGCAACCGCCGCTGCAAATCCAGGCCGACCGGGCCGTTGCTTTCGAGCACGTCGCCCGCGTACTGGCCGCGGCACAGAAAGCAGGCATCAAGCAACTGGGTGTGCTGACCGAGCCGAAATAAGCATCAAAAAGGCTGGAATCGCCATTTTCTGCGTTCCGGCCTTTGTTTTCTGTTGATCTTTTATTGCGAATCATTATCATTCGCGCGTTTATTTGATTTGGCGCAAAAGGCGCCTTTTGGGGAACCGCCATGAACTTCAGGAAGACACCGCTCGCCGCTGCCATTGCCCTGTGCAGCACCCTGCCCGCTTTCGCCAGCGAACCGGCCAAAGAAGCCGACGAGACCCAGCTGAAAGAGGTCAAAGTGACTGCCGAACGCGAGGCGCCGGCCTACAAACCGGAACAGTCCAGTTCGCCGAAATACACTGCCCCGCTGCGCGACACCCCACAGTCGGTTACCGTCGTGCCCCGCGAAGTGTTTGAAGATCGCGGCGCGGCAACCCTCGGCGATGTACTGCGCAGTGTCTCGGGCATCAGCTTGGTCGCTGGTGAAGGCGGCGGTGCCCGTGGCGATAACTTCCGCATCCGCGGCTTCGCTGCCAATACCGATATGTTTGTCGATGGCATGCGTGATATCGCCCAACAATCCAACCGCGATCCGTTCAACCTGGAATCGGTCGAAGTCGCCAAAGGTCCCTCGTCGACCTATACCGGTCGTGGCGCTACCGGCGGCAGCATCAACATGATCAGCAAGCTGCCACAGCAAGAGGATTTCATCGGCGGCACGGTCGGTGTCGGCACAGAGGGTTATCGCCGTGTTACTGGTGACGTCAATCAAAGTCTGACCGACAGCATCTCGCTGCGTCTGAACCTGATGAGCCACGACAACGATGTCGCTGGTCGTGACATCACCACCAATAGCCGCACAGGTTTCGCCCCATCGTTGGCCTTCGGTCTCGGCTCGGCAACACGCATCATTGCCAGCTACCAACACGTTGAGCATGACAACATCACCGACTACGGCCTGCCAACCTTCCAAGGTCGTCTGCAAGACAGCACGGGCACACCGTTCGGCAGCAGCTTCGATACCGAAAATTGGTATGGCTTCCGCAACCTCAATACGGAAGAGCAAGAAGACAAACTGGCGACCCTGCGCCTGGAGCACGACTTCAGCAGCAATGTCAGCTTGATCAGCCAGTTGCGTCAGGTTGACAACGATCTGTACAGCATCGTTACACCGCCGCGTAACCAGAGCGTTGTTAACAACACCGTCACGCATAACCCAAGCGTTCGTGACTCAACCAATGAATTGCTGATCAACCAAACCGATCTGCGTATTCGTTTTGAGACTGGCGGCTTTGAGCACACCATCTCGACGGGTTTTGAAGTTTCCGACGAAACGTTTGATAACCAAGCGTGGACGGCGACACCGACCGCTCCGCTCGACAGCCTGTACAACCCGAATCCCTATCAAGCCTATAACCCGACGTTCTCCCGCGGTAACCTGGTCGAGAACGAAGCCGACAGCACCGCGTTCTACGTATTCGACACCATCAAGCTGAACGATCACTGGCAGGTGAATCTCGGTTTGCGCCGTGACATCTTCGATCTGACCAGCACCACCATCAGCAATGCAGGTGTCGAAACCGCCCGTACGTCACGTGAAGACAAAATGACCAGCTGGAATGTTGGCGCGGTCTACAAGCCCAGCGAAGCTGGCAGCATCTACGTGGCCATGGCTACCTCGTTCAACCCGTCCGCGGAAGGCGGCACACTGGCGGCAAACCTTGAAGCGGTGAAACCGGAAGAAAGCGAGAGCATTGAGCTGGGCACCAAGTGGGATCTCGCTGATGGCAAAGCCGCATTCAACGCTGCGGTGTTCCAGATCGAAAAAACCAACGCCAGAACTCGCGAGCTGACCACCGATCCGTTCACCCTGACCGGTGCCCAGGAAGTACGCGGCATCGAGTTGGGCCTGTCCGGTCATATCACTGACAATTGGGCGGTGTTCGGCAGCTACACCCACCTTGACAGCGAAATCACGGATTCGGCAAACCCGGCTGAAGAAGGCAACGAGATCGGCAATACTCCATCGGACACGCTGAACCTGTGGACCACGTTCGTGATCGTCAAGAATCTCGAAGTCGGCTTGGGTGCGCAATACCTGTCCGAGCGTACGGTCAGCAATACCGTCACCACGGAATTGGAGGACTACTGGCTCTATGAAGCGATGGTCGGCTACAAACTGACTCGCAGCATCGACCTGCGTCTGAATGTCTACAACCTCACCGATGAATTCTATTTTGAAAAATTCCACGGTGGTGGTGCCCACGGTGTACCAGGCGCGGGTCGCACAGCGGTACTGAACGCCAGCTTCCAGTTCTGATCAACGCGTCAGCGCTGTTGTCAAAACGAAACCCCGTTGTCATAACGGGGTTTCGTCCTTCTTGATCTGGCCCAACGCAATAACTGACGAATCCGCTAAACTGCCACTTGCCTGTGCCCGTCCATACGTGAGCTCCCGGAGTCCCTGCAATGTTATTGACCATCGCCAATGTACTAAGCCCGGATCAGGTCGCCACGTGTCGGCGCCAACTCGATCAGGCTAACTGGGTAGACGGCAAAATCACGGCCGGTTATCAGTCGGCGAAAGCCAAAAACAATTTGCAACTGCCAGAATCAGATCCGACCGCTCAAGCCATTGGCGATGTCATTCTGACCGCGCTGGCGCAAAATGCCTTGTTCATGTCCGCCGCATTGCCGTTGCGGGTGTTTCCGCCACTGTTCAATTGTTATCAAGGTGGGCAGTCATTCGGTGTGCACGTCGACAACGCCATTCGCGATCACCGCCCCACCGGTACCCGTATCCGTACCGATCTGTCCTGCACCTTATTCTTCAGCAATCCGGACGAATACGACGGCGGCGAATTGTTGATTGAAGACACCTACGGCGCGCACAAAGTAAAACTGCCGTCAGGTCATATGGTGCTGTATCCGTCGACCAGTCTGCACAAGGTTACACCGGTCACCCGCGGTGCCCGGATTGCGTCGTTCTTCTGGCTGCAGTCGCTGGTCCGTGATGATGGCCAACGAACGCTGCTGTTTGATCTGGATACCGCCATTCAACGCCTGAATCAGGACACGCCAGACAATCCGGCGCTGGTGCAGCTGACCGGCGTGTATCACAACCTGCTGCGGCGCTGGTCGGACACCTGAGCCTCCGACCAGCCGGTGTTGGTAACATCACCGCGGCACGAAGAGCAGACAGACTCGCCGCGCTTGCGCTAGCATTCGGCCATGCCTGCCAGCCCGAGTGCGGCACGATGCAGATCCTGCTCCATCAGCCCGCAGCACCGCTGAATCGGTTCGTTGAGTATCTCTGGTACGTCGACAGTGCCGGCGAAGGCCATGGCAAGGAGCGCACCCTGCCGAGCGGTGTCGCCGATCTGATCATCAATCTGCGTGAAAACTGCATTCAGTACTACGACCCTGACGATTTGCAACAACCCCATCGTCTCGATGGCATGGTGCTGAGTGGGGCCAGCAACCAGCACTATGTGATTGATACCTCGGGCCCCGCTACCTTGATTGGTGCGCATTTTCGACCGGGTGGGGCTTATCCGTTCTTCCATGCCCCCGTGCTCACGCTGTTCAATCAAACGATTTCCCTGTGCGAGCTGTGGCCGGACCGTATTGCCGAATGGCGTGAGCGCTTGTTGTCAGCCAGCTCGCCACAAAGTTGCCTGAGTACGCTGGAACACTTGCTGCGCCAACAACTGCAGAGCGACCGGACACCACATGGCGCGGTCACGCTCGCGCTGCAAGCATGCTCACGCCCCATCTCCCGCGTACGCGACATGACTGCACAGATCGGTCTCAGTGACCGCCGCTTCCAGAGTGTGTTCAGTGCGCAGGTCGGTATGTCCCCCAAACAGTATTTGCGCGTCTGCCGGTTTCAGGATGCCCTGCAAATCCTGTATCGCGGTAACTGGCAGCAGCTGACCGATATTGCCCATCACTGTGGCTATTACGATCAGGCCCATTTCATTCACGATTTCCGCCAGTTCTCCGGCCTCACTCCGAGTGACTACGTCAATCTGCGCGGCCGCCATCAAAACCACGTCGCCCTCGTCGAATCGACTTGATAGGTCTTGGCAGCACTTTCAAGGAATGACCGATTTTTACAATCGCGCTTCCCCGCGACTTCAGTAGTCTGAGCACGTCCTATCAACACCCGAGAGATGTGCTGGTAGAACGCCCACCCGCCACATGGTAAACGGACAATCCGTCATATCGCTCGACAGGGAAAAACCACCATGACCAGAACAGATGATAGCCACACCAGCACCTCGCAAAACCGTATCAGAGAAGTGTTTGCCTATCTGCGAGTCAAAGGTGCAGCCGAAGCCGTTGCGTTCTATACCCAAGCCTTCGGCGCCAAGGAGTGCTTTCGGCTAACGGAGCCGAACGGTCGCGTCGGTCACGCTGAACTCGATTTCGGCGGCACCGTCATCATGCTGTCCGATGAGTATCCGGAATGGAATATTCTCGGGCCACAAACGCATGGCGTCAGCGTTTGCATTCATCTGCATGTCGACAATGCCGACGCCATGGCCGAGCAAGCGATCCGCGCCGGTGCGGTGATGATACGGCCGGCACAGGATGCGTTTTATGGTGAACGTAGCTGTGTTGTCCGCGATCCGTTTGGCCACGAATGGCTATTGGGTCACGAGATCGAGAAAGTGACACCGGAAGAAATGCAGCGCCGTTACGATGCGTTGTTTGCGACTAGCAAGGAATAGCGGCTGGTGGCGAACAAACAAAAGCCCGGCACCTTGGTGACCGGGCTTTTGCTGCAGGCCCGCCTCAGTTACAGGACAGCTTCAGTTGTTGGAGCGCTTCAATTGTTGGACGGTTTCAGTTGTTGGACCAGGCAACACCGCCATTGCTGACAAACGTCAAGGTGAAAACATAGCGGGTGCGATCAAATTTGCTGCCGGCAACTTCACCAGCCGTCTCTTCGGTATGCGAAGTTTCAATCAGATAGCGACCCTGCCAAGGGGTTTCGATTGTGACCTTGCCTTGTTCATCTGTGCGCAACGGCTTCTGCCACAGCGGCGGGCCAATCAAGGCCAGTTCGGTTTTCGCCAGCGGTTTGCCCTTGAACAACAGCGTGAACCGATCACCATCCGCGGTTTCCGGCACCAGCTCCAGATCCAGCGCCGCTTGCGCGCTGCTACGACCCGCCCGCGCTAGAAAAATCGTGCGGCTGTGGCCGCCGTTCCTTTTGTCTTCTCGCGGCGCCAGCGCATGGATGACCCGCATATCGCCCGTCGCCCCGACGACTTCCAGGTGATCGTTTTTGCGACTGATCAACAGTGGCTTATCAATGCTCTGGGCAAACGCGACCGGTGCAACGACGCGGTCAAGCGCACCACCCGCTTGCTCACGGACATTCTCGGCGAACTCACCGAAATAGATCCGCCCGACCTGATTGGCTTCATTGCCATCGCGCTCCAGCCAGATCATATGCGCCTGACTTGTTTGTGCCAGCAACATGCCTACACACAAACCGATGATACGCGACGTCATTCCCTGCTCCTGTTTTCGGTCTTGGTGACAAAGATCACCGGGCAAAAACAACGCCACCCGGCCAACATCCTTCAATACACATCGCGCCGATAGCGGCCCTGCTCAATCAACTCGGCAACGCGATCTGCGCCCAGCGTTTCCACCAGCACCTGCTCGACGCCAGAAGCCATACCCTGCGCGCTGCCACAGACATACAGAACGGCGCCAGCATCAATCCAGCTGCGCAGACGTGCCGCCGATTGCCGCAACCGATGTTGGACGTAGAGCCTCTCCGGCTGATCGCGTGAGAACGCCAGATCCAGTTCGGCCAGCACGCCATTGCGCTGCCACTGTTCGATCTCGGTCTGGTAGATGAAATCGCTGACCCGTGAGCGTTCACCAAAAATCAGCCAGTGACCACGGCTGCCGCTGAGTTCTGCGGCGCGCAAATGCGCCCGCAGCGCCGACAAACCGGAACCGTTGCCAATCAAGATCATCGGCTGCCGATAGTGCTCGGCGTGAAACCCAGGATTACTGCGCAACACCGCCGAAACACTCGCCCCCACTGACAGCGAAGCGGTCAACCAACCGGAACCTACACCGAGCGAACCGTCTGGATGACGTTCTTGCCGCACCAGCAACTGCACGCTACCGTCGGCCGGCACCGATGCGAGCGAGTATGTGCGCGGTTGAAGGGGCTGCAGCTTGTTGGCCAGCTCGGCGATGGGCAATTGCCGCCACAAGGCTTGCTGATCGAGTGTCGGGCATTCCTGCCGACTCAACCACTGTTCGACCGGTTCGCCGTTAATCTGGGCATCGGCTGCGAGGCCCAGACCGTAGCGCATTGCGCGTACCGTTTCTGCAGGTTGTTGCGGCAGAACGTCGAGCAAATCGCCGGCTTGCCATTCGCAAGCGCTGCCGTCTTCCGGCTTCAGCGCCAGATGGAACATCGGCGCGCCAGTGCTGCCGTGGTTCAGCAGTTTGCGCTCGGTCAGCTGCCAGCGCTGATACTGCTGCTCACCCCAGTTCACACTCTGCGTACTGCCGCTGAGCGTTTGCAGCTGCTGCTGCCAAGTGGCCAGTGCCTGCGGGTCCGCTTTGTCGACTTCGACCGGGGCAAACATCGCGTTGGCGCCGTGCCGGCGCAACCATTGATCAATCGCGCGGCCAAAACCGCAGAAGGTTTGGTACTGCCGATCACCCAGTGCGAGCACGGCATAACGCAGATGCGTCAACGACGGCGCGTCACGCAACACGCGTTTGGCAAAACCGCGCGCGCCATCCGGCGCTTCGCCGTCACCAAAGGTGCTGACGACAAACAACGCTTGGCGAAATCCCGACAGCGCAGCGCCATCGACGGTGGCAATCGAACG
This sequence comes from uncultured Kangiella sp., assembly GCA_946481205.1. The sequence continues at coordinate 23,710 of CAMLNB010000009.1, forward strand.
CACTTGCACCGGCAAGCCCGCCGCTTGCAATAGACCCGCCGACTGCCACGCCAATTGCTCGGCGTAGCCGGTTTGGCTGGCGTATGCGATCAGCAAGGGCTCCGGCGCATCAGTGTTCACGGATGCCTGCGTTTGCAGTGCTGCCGCCGCGCGTTTGGCGGCGCGCTTTTTGCCACGACGATCGAGATACAGCATCCAACCGGTGATCGCGAACAGCGGCATCAACAGACTCGCCACCATCATCAACAACAGACCGGTCAGTCCAAAGAATCCGCCGCTGTGTAGTGCGAACATGCTGCGCATCAGTTTGCTGCCGGCTGGCAGCTGGTCGTAGCGCTCGTGCTTGATCACTGAGAAGGTATCGACAGCAAAGCTGATCGTATTGCTGGCGCGATCATGTGCCGGATCAGCGTCGAGATAGCGAAACTCAACCGGCTGGCCCGCGCGCTCCGGCAGCCGCATGGTGGCGCGCTGATATGGCTGGGTCAGTTCCTGTTCGAAACGCTGCCAGATCCGGGTCAGCGTTGCATCGCTGAGCATTGCCTGGGCTTGCTCGCGTGGTTCGCCCTCTCTGCGCTGTTCGCTACGCTGACCCGCTTCGCCCGGTTTGCGATTCTCGCCCTTGCTGGCTGTACCCAAGCCAGCATTAGCCAAATCTGGATTGGCTGAGCCGGCATTGCTCGCATTCGCGGGCGCACTAGCTGGTGCCATCTGAGCTTGCGGCGGTGTCGGCCGTGGTGCACCGGTCAGTTCAAACAAACCATCGCGGTACCAGTCGTACGACCAATACAGACCGGTCAGCGCGGCCAGCAAATACAGCGGCAGCACCCAGGTGCCGATCACCGAATGCATGTCCCAAAGAAATGAGCGGCCTTTGCGAGCAAATGAAAACGTCAGCCACGCGCGCCAGTTGCCGACCTGACGCGGCCAGCGCAAATACAAACCGGTGCCAGCGAGCAGCAACAGGATCAGGGTGCTGGCGCCGACAATCTGCTTGCCAACCTCGCCCGCTGCCAGACGACGGTGAATGTCTTCCATCAGGTGCAGGAAATCTTCACCGACGCTCGGCTTGCCCAGCAACTCACCACTGTACGGGTTCTGGTAGATCCATTCGCCGCGACGACCGCCGGCAAAACCGACCTGCCCGGCCAACGTCGGTTCAGCCTCGATGGTCAGGCCGATCACGGTCTTCCCCGGCATCGCCTGCTGGGCAATGCGCAGCCGCTCAGCCACGGACAAAGGCGCCTCCGGCTGCGCCGTTACCGTCATCACCTGCGGGTTCAGCCACCGCAGAATGTCCGATTCAAATGACAGCAGCGCCCCGGTCAGGCCAACCACCGCCAGCACGATGCCAGCGGTAATGCCCAGCAACCAGTGCGTCTGGAACCACAGATTCTTCCACATAGGATTTTCCGAACCGATGCGGGACCGCATCGGAAAGACAGCGCATCCGTAAATAATACTAATTCTCATTTAGTTTATAAAGCAGGAATGTGGGAGCAACTGTGAAGGCACGGAAACGAAGCAAGGAAAGCGAAGACAGGGGGAAACCCGCTGAGCGACAAGTGCGGGCAGTCGCTGAGCAAACTGCCCGCCATGGAGGAATACAAGCAAGGTAGCGGCTGCTTATTAGAGCAACCGCATTGGCTGAAACAGTGGGAAGGCGCGGCTCATACCATCCGCGTCAGAGCTGGCGGCACCGCAGACCAGCTGCAACTCGGGGCGGCTAGAACTCAGGCCGCCAACTCCGGCGCCCGGCCCGTTTCGGCCTGACTGCGCGCCATCCGGATCATCGCCATACTGCGATTTGGCGTCAGCTCACTGGTGGCAATGCGCTGGAAGGCCGGTACCGTGTGCATGGCGGGCACCGTGCCCGCTTTGGCCGTGCCGATCACGCAGTGCAGCTGCGCCAAAATGACCAAATCGGCGTAGTCGGCGCGCGGGCTGTTGCCACCCTCGCCTTCCCGCAGCCAATCTTCCGCGACCGTGGCTGCGGTAACGATCTCGCTGTTCAGGCCGTACTCGCGCAGCAGGGTCGCACCCAGCATGGCGCGCACCCGTTCTAGGCAACGCTCCAGCCGCGGCCCATCCAGACTGAGCTCCGGCCACGACGCGGCATAGTTCAGCGCCGCGATTTCCCCGGCTGCATGCAGCAAGCCGACCAGATAGGCACGGGCAGCGATCAGGCCCGGTGCCAGTTCACTGAGCTGGGCGCAGAGATAAGCCACTTCCCGGCTCTGTTTGACCGCCGCGAAGAACCGGCCAGCAACCACCGAATAGCGATCGACCACCTGCTCAGGCGCAGTAAACAGCTGCAGCAAACGCCGGCTGGTATCGCTGCCCAGCCGCGCCACGGCATCGAAGCAGGATTGCACCGGCGCACCGGCGAGCATGAACGGGTGATTGGCCGCGCCGATCAAACGCAGCGCAACCGAAGGCTCAATCATCGCGGCCTGCGCCAGCTGGACAATACCAATCTGTGGATGCTGGATCAGCGCGCGGATACTGGCGGCGCCATTGCGGCTGACCGGCAGCCGGACATTCTGGCGCGGCAAATCGGTCAGCAAGGCGGCGAACAGGCGGTCATCGTCCTCGGACAGGTCCAGCTCCAGCTCTTCAACCTGATACGGCGACTGATCGTGTTCGGGCAGCGCTTGAATCAGCGCGTACGGCACCTGCAGCAATTTTGAGCTGCTCTCGGCGACCACCCGGAATTGCCGTGGCCGCAACGCTGCCACGCCGCCCAAGGCATTGGCAGCACCGGCCTGCATCCGGCGGATGGCGCCATCACGGGCGATCAACGCCAGCTCACCTTCGAGCAGGAACAATTCATCGGTATCGATTTCGTCTAGCGCCGCCAGCTCCATGCCACGACGGACCTCAAGCAAACGACATTGACGTGCCAACAGCACCAACTCAAGCGCGCTGAGCCGGCGGAAAGGCAGGAAACGGGAAAGCGTGGTGGGATCGAGTACTGCTGGGAAACTCATCGCCGTTGACATCCTTGTTACAGCGGGACGTCCGCAGAATACTAAAACGGCTGCGGCATTTCAATTCCGTGAACCGCGACACAGCAATAGTTCACAACCTCAAGCTGACAGTTTTTTTTACAGTTTGCTGTGACGACAAAAACAAACGCCGGCCCATGGGCCGGCGTTTGCGTGTTCGATTTGCAGTGTCAATGGCCTGCGCGTTGCTGACGTTTCGTTGCCATCACCGCATGACGCGGCAACATCATTTGACCTGATGCTGCCCCTCGGCAACCGCTTGTTCCATTTCGCGCTCGCGCTTCTTCTCCAGCCGGTACATCAGCACACCGGCGATCGTGATCGCGATCGTGACAATCAAAATGATCAGCGACGCCAGCGCATTGATCTTCGGACTGACGCCCAAACGCACCGACGAGAACACCACCATCGGCAGCGTTGTTGAGCCAGGACCGGACACGAAACTGGAAATCACCAAATCGTCCAACGACAGCGTGAAAGCCAGCAGCCAACCCGACACCAAGGCCGGCGCAATGATCGGCAGCGTGATGACAAAAAACACTTTCCACGGCGGCGCGCCCAGATCCTGCGCCGCTTCTTCAATGGACTGATCCATCTCGCGCAAGCGCGACGACACGACGACGGTGGTAAACGCCGCCGAGAAGGTTGTGTGCGCAATCCACAAGGTGGTGAAGCCGCGACCATCCGGCCAGCCAAAAGCTTGCTCAAGCGAGACAAACAGCAGCAGCAGCGACAAACCGGTGATCACTTCCGGCATCACCAGCGGCGCGGTAATCAGCGCCGAGAAAAAGGTCTTGCCACGGAAGCGGCCCATCCGGGTCATCACGATGGCAGCCATCGTGCCAATGATCACGGCGGTGGTCGCGGTCACAAATGCCAGCTTCAGGCTCATGATCGCCGCGGCCAACATATGGCGATCCTTGAACAGCTCCACATACCATTTGGTCGAAAAACCGGACCACACGGTCACCAGCCGGTTCTCGTTGAACGAATAGATGATCAGCAGTGCCATCGGCACATACAGGAAGGCAAACGCAAACGCGAGCCAGGTCCAGGAGGCGATGGAGTTCTTGTTGGAGCTCATTTGCCCTCCTCCAGTTCGCGGTTCTGGATACGCTGGAAGATGGTGATGGGCAGGATCAGCACCAACAACATCGTAATCGCAACCGCTGAAGCCACCGGCCAGTCGCGGTTATTGAAGAATTCCTGCCACAGCACTTTGCCAATCATCAGCTGATCCGGGCCACCGAGAATTTCCGGAATCACGAACTCGCCAACCGCCGGAATGAACACCAACATGCAGCCGGCAATGATGCCGTTCATCGACAGCGGCACGGTGATTTTCCAGAACGCCGTAAACCGGTTGGCGCCGAGATCGGCCGCCGCTTCCAGCAGGGTCGGATCATGCTTGACCAAGTTGGTGTAAATCGGCAGCACCATGAACGGCAAGTACGCATAGACAATACCGATGTAAACGGCAAAGTCGGTTTGCATCATCTGGATCGGGCTGTCGATCACGCCAAGCCAAATCAGGAAATTGTTGATGAAGCCGTTGTTCTTCAGCAGACCAATCCAGGCATAGATGCGGATCAGCAGACTGGTCCACGACGGCAGGATCACCAGCATCAGAAAAACCTGACGCCAGGCGCCCGGCGCGCGGGCGATGGCGTAAGCCAGTGGATAACCGATCAGCAGCGCCAGAATGGTCGACACGGCCGCCATTTTCAGCGAGCCGAGATAGGCGTTGATGTACAGCAGATCATCCAGATCGAACAACCGCGTGTAGTTCTTGGTCAGCAGCTCGATATTGCCGGCAAGGTCATACTCGAACGCCACGGGCGGCATCGCCACCGCCGGCTTCATGAACGAAATGACGAAGACGATCGCAAACGGGATGAAGAAAAACAAAAACATCCACAGGTACGGCGCGCCAACGACAAACCAGCGCGGCTGCGGAATCAGTCGCTTCAGCAGCGACGGTTGCGCAAGAGTGCCCTGGGTCATATCGGCAGCACCACCACGCTTTCCGGCGCCCAGCTGACGTAGACCTCGTCATCCCAGGTCGGCCGCTCGCTGACATCACGTTCGAAGTTGGAAGCATTGGCCAGGATCTTTTTGCCACTTTCCAGCTTGACGTGGTACACCGAATGGCTGCCGAAATAGGCGATGTTGATCACTTTGCCACGCGAGACATTGTTTTCCTGCGCCGGTTTGGCTTTGCTGACATCAATCTTTTCCGGTCGCACCGCCGCCCACATGGTTTGGCCTTGCTCACCGGTAATACCGTGATTGATGAAGATACGGGTTGGCAGATCCGGCGTTTCGATTTCGCAGCGATCCGGCTCATCCACGGTCAGCTTGCCTTCGAACATATTGATCGAACCGATGAACTCGGCACTGAACCGGCAGTTCGGCGTTTCATAGACCTGCGCCGGCGCTCCGACTTGCAGAATCTTGCCCTTGCTCATGATGCCGATGCGCGACGCCATGGTCATCGCTTCTTCCTGATCATGGGTCACCATGACGCAGGTCACGCCCACTTTCTCGATAATATCGACCAACTCGAGCTGCATACGCTCGCGCAGTTTTTTGTCGAGTGCGCCCATCGGTTCGTCGAGCAGCAGCAATTTCGGCCGCTTCGACAGCGAGCGGGCCAGGGCCACCCGCTGTTTCTGGCCACCGGACAACTGATGCGGTTTGCGCTTGGCATAGGGCGCCATGTCGACCAGCTTCAGCATTTCTTCAACGCGGGCGGTAATCTGATCTTTTGGCAAACCATCTTGCTTCAAACCGAACGCGACGTTGTCGGCGACCGTCATGTGCGGAAACAGCGCGTAGGACTGGAACATCATATTGGTCGGTCGTTCATAGGACGGCACTTTGGCCATGTCCTGACCGTCGATGGTGATGCGGCCTTCAGTCGGTTTCTCGAAACCGGCCAGCATCCGGAGCAACGTCGATTTGCCGCAGCCTGAGCTACCGAGCAGAGCAAAAATCTCACCTTTGCGTATCGACAGCTCGACGCTATCGACCGCCGTGAAATCACCAAAGACTTTACTGACTTTTTCGATCTTGACGTAATTCTCGTCGGTCTTCGGTTTGGCCGCTGCAGGATTGGCCGGTTTCTCGACTGCCGCCATGATTGCTCCATGTATTGCTTGCCCCCGCACCAACTCGGCACGGAAACACAAATTCAGTTCTTGAAAACGAGGACACCCCAATACCCGGACACGCTGCCGTACATCGCTGGCAAATGCTCAGGGCTTTCACTACCGGTTTCGAGCGACAAGGCATCTGACGATTTTTTGCTCAGATTGAACAAAATGCCGCCACCTCGTCGCACAGAAACCAAACACAACTGAAAAAAAGCCCCGATGCGCGCGGCATCGGGGCTGGTCTTACCATTTTACTGACCAGTCTTGACCTTGGTCCAGACCCGCGTCATCACCCGCTCGATATCCGGCGGCATGACTTTCAGCGTCCACAGCTTGGCCATGGTGGCTTCATCCGGATAGATCGACGGATTGGTTTTCACTTCCTCAGCAACCATGGCCAGCGAGGCGCTGTTGCCGTTGGCGTACTGCACGTAGTTGGTGATCTTGGCGATCACGTCCGGGCGCAGCATGTAGTTGATGAAAATGTGAGCATTTTCGACGTTCTTGGCATCCTTCGGAATCGCCATCATGTCGAACCACATTTCGGTGCCTTCCTTCGGAATGCTGTAACCGATTTCAACCGCATTGTTGGATTCGGCGGCCCGGGCTTGCGCCTGGAACACGTCACCCGACCAGCCGACCGCGACGCAGATGTCGCCATTGGCCAGATCGTTGATGTATTGCGAGCTGTGGAAATAGGTGATGTGCGGACGAATCTTTTCCAGCAGCGGCAGCGCGACTTCGGTGTAATCGGTTTCGATCAACGAGTCTTGTGCTTTGCCGAGGTAGTTGAGGATCGGCGGCAGAATTTCCGACTGGGCGTCGAGCATCGCCACGCCGCAGGCTTTCAGCTTGCTGATGTTTTCTTCTTTCAGCACCAGATCCCAGGAATCGAGCGGCGCGTTCTCGCCGAGGATTTCCTTGACCTTCTTGACGTTGTAACCGATGCCGGTGGTGCCCCACAGGTAAGGAATGGCGTGCTGGTTACCCGGATCGTAGTTCTCCAGGCGCTGCATCAGGCCGGTATCCAGGTTGCCCCAGTTGGTCAGTTTGGTCTTGTCCAGCGGTTGGAACACGCCGGCCTGGATCTGACGGCCAAGGAAGGAGCCCGACGGGACGACCACGTCAAAGCCGGTGCTGCCAGCCAGCAACTTGGCTTCGACCACTTCGTTGCTGTCAAACACGTCATAGACGACCTTGATGCCGGTTTCTTTCTCGAAATCCTGCAGCACGGTGTCGTCGATGTAATCGCTCCAGTTATAAACATGGACCACTTTTTCCGTCGCAGCCGGCGCGGGCGCCTGGCCTTGCTGCTCGGTCTGTGCCGGCTCCTCGCTACAGGCCATCAGGCCCAGCGCGGCCAGCACAGCCACACCCAGAGTGAGCTTCTGCTTTGCCATTGTTGTTTCCCCTCAGTGGTTCACGCGGCTGCGGACGGCCACGTGGTTGTTGTTACCTTCAACAGTCAACCTTCAACAGTCACACCATCGCCTGCCCTACGACCGCCAGTCGGCAGCGTGGCGCAAGTCGCGCAAACCATAACAGCAGAACGCCGAGATTTACAGCGTTGATTTCAGCTTTTGCCTCGGTTACAGCCCGACCGCTTTTGCGGTCAGATCCAGTGCTGTACGGGTCTTGCTCAACAGCTCATCAATCTGCGATTCGGTTATGACCAAGGGGGGTGATAACAACATCGTGTCGCCGGTCGCCCGCAGCACCAGACCGGTGCGCAGTGCATTATCCCGGCACACCGTTCCGGTGCTGCCCGGCTTGGCAAAACGCTCGCGGGTTGTCTTGTTTTTGACCAGCTCGATGGCGCCGAGCAGGCCAACACTACGGACCTCGCCCACCAGCGGGTGATCGCGCAGAGATTCCAGGCCCTGTTTGAAATACGGACCGAGCCGGTCGCGGACATTCTCGACAATGCGCTCGCGGCGCAGGATACGGATATTTTCCAAGGCCACAGCCGCGCAAACCGGGTGACCGGAATAGGTGAAGCCGTGGTTGAAATCGCCGCCGGCCTCGACCAGCAGTTTGGCAACCCGGTCGCCGACGATGACGCCGCCAATCGGCAGATAACCGGACGACAGACCCTTGGCGATCGGCATCAGGTCCGGCTGCACTCCAAAATGCTGACAGCCGAACCAGTTGCCGGTGCGGCCGAAACCACAGATGACCTCATCGGTAATCAGCAGAACGTCGTACTTGCGGCAGATGCGCTGGATCTCAGGCCAATAGGTCGCCGGCGGAATGATCACGCCGCCCGCCCCTTGAATCGGCTCGCCGATAAACGCCGCGACTCTGTCCGGGCCGAGTTCCAGAATCTTGTCCTCCAGCCAGCTGGCCGCTTTCAGACCGAAGGCATCTGGACTCATGTCGCCGCCAAGACCGTACCAATACGGCTGCTCAATGTGAGCGATGCCCGGGATCGGCAGATCGCCCTGCTTGTGCATGTATTCCATGCCGCCGAGCGAAGCACCGGCAACCGTCGAACCGTGGTAGGCGTTGCGACGCGAGATCAGCGTCTTCTTTTCCGGCTTGCCCATCAGATCCCAGTAGCGGCGAACCATGCGCAGCACGGTGTCATTGGCCTCCGAACCGGAACCGGTGAAGAAGACATGACCCATGCCGGGCGGCGCGACCTCGGCAATTTCTTTTGACAGCTCGATGACCGGCAAGGTCGTGGTGCGGAAGAAAAGGTTGTAGTAAGGCAGCTCACTCATCTGTTTGCTGGCCGCATCGACCAACTCTTTGCGGCCATAACCGACATTGACGCACCAGAGCCCGGCAAAACCATCAAGAATCTTGTTGCCTTCCGAATCCCACAGGTACACGCCTTCGGCGCGGCTGATCACGCGCGCGCCTTGCGCTGCCAGTGCCTTGTTGTCGGAAAATGGATGCAGATGATATGTGGCATCGAGCGCGCGCAGCTCGGCCGTTGACAGTGCGGCAGTCATGGCGTGTTTACCTCTTAGCGTTGCCGGTCAACCGTCATAGCGGCTGACACTGTTTTCGTAACACCAGTCGTTGCCGGTGCTGCTTCGTATCGGATATCCCATTTCTTGTGGGAACGGCTTTAGCTGCGATTCATTGAACTCACTTACGTCGGCAATCGCGGCTAAAGCTGCTCCCACCAAACACGTCCTGAATTCTGTTTGCATTACTCCCGACAAGCTCTGGCAGGCGGCTTACTCTGGCCATGAAAAAAGGGCGGCGTTTTCGCAAACGCCGCCCACCCTTCACACATTCAACAGCAGATAGTCACGTTCCCAGGAACTGATTACCGAGAAGAAGGTTTCATACTCCTTCTCTTTCACCGCGGTATACGCGCGGACAAAGCGCTCACCGAGCACATGCTGCAACTCATCGCTCTTGCGCAGCAGCGCTACGGCGTCCAGCAAATTGCGCGGCAACTCATACGGCAGATCATAGGCACTGCCCTGCACCGGCTCGCGCGGCTTGATCTTCTGGATCATGCCGAGATAGCCAGCCGCCAGCGACGCGGCCAAGGCCAGATACGGATTGCAGTCGGAACCGATAATGCGGTTCTCAACGCGACGGTTGGCCGGTGACGAATGCGGCACCCGCAAACCGACCGTGCGATTGTCGTAGCCCCACTGCACGTTGATCGGTGCCGAGTTGAAGCGGGCAATTCGGCGATAGGAGTTGACGTTCGGCGCCATCAGGCTCATGGCTGCCGGCAGGTATTTCTGCAAGCCGCCGATGTAGTGATAGAACAGCT
>CAMLNB010000010.1 GCA_946481205.1 uncultured Kangiella sp.
TCCTGATTGCTCGGTGTACCGGGAACGGCGCTTTCGGCTGCCGTGCTGGCTGCTGCCGTGCTGGCTGCTGTCGTGCTGGCTGCTGTCGTGCTGGCTGCTGTCGTGCTGGATGCTGTCGTGACGGGCGCTGTCGGCTTGGCAACAGGCTTGTCTGATGCTTGCGCCGGGAGTGATGCATTGGCCACTTCGGTGGCAGCCACCGACTCGCTCGACGTTGCGGCGGGCGGTGTTGCCTCAACTGTCGCCGCGCGTACTGCCGCAATGCTGTCGTTTGCGGCAACCAGCGCTGCACTGAATGCGCCGGCCAGCATCAACGCTGGCGCGGCAACCGAATTAATCGCCATCATCCAAATGTGCCTCTACTGTCGGCGGCATCTGCAAATGAAAGCCCTTGTCCTGCAGCGCCATCCGGACCTTGTTGATGTCTTCCCGCGCCAGCTTGGTTCGACTTGCCAGATCCAGCTCCATGACAAACTCGGCTTTACCGAAGCGTGCCATCAGCACCTCTGGGACCGGCGCAAACTGTTCGCGTTCACGCAAGTAAAGATACATTTCGTCCTGTTTGCTGCTGCGATAGATATAGCACTTCACACAATTGGTCTCAAAAACGGGTTTTAGAAAACGCGGCACCGAAAGCGCGGCACAGCGTCATGCGGTCAGCAACGAGCCTCACCACCATGCCGGCAATGACAGGCCGACCGCGGTCACGGCGCTCGCCAGTGCCGATTGTACGCCGTTGCGCCGCCAGCCTTGCCAGTTCGCCGGTGGATACGGCTGACCATCGGCAATGGCGAGTACCAGCGTCTCCAATGCCCGGCGACTGAAAATCAACTCGGCCGGGATGCTGCGCTCGGCCGCAAACGCCGCGACGGCAGCCACCATGGCATCCATCAGGCTCTTGCCATAGGGCAGATCGATCAGGCGCCGCACCGGCGCCGGCCATTGCGCCTGCGGACAGGCCAAGCTGCGCTCGACGGCAGTCAAAATGGCCTGGCCATGGACGCGCAGTGCGCGCGGATGCAGCGTTTCCAGCACCGACAACGCCGGCCAATTGCGCGGCGCTTTCTGTGCGATCAGGATCAAGCTGTCATCTTTGAGCAGATGGCCGCGCGGGATATTGTTGCCGCGCGCTTCCTGCTCACGCCAGGCACACAGCTCGCGGGCAATTGCCAACTGAGCGCCGCGCAAAACAAAACCGGCTTTCAGCTTGCGATACAGAAACTCCGGTGGCTCTTGCTGGTGCAAACGACGCGCCGCGTACTCACCATCTTCCTGGTGCCAAGCACTCAGTCCTCGCTCCTGCAACAAGCGGGCGCAGTCCTGCCAGATTGGCAACAGATAGGTGACGTCGGCAACGGCGTACTGCAACTGCTCATCGCTCAACGGCCGCATCAGCCAATCGGTGCGCGCCATGTCTTTGCTGAGGCTGATGCCGAAATACAATTGCACCGCGGCAGCGTAGCCAAGTGAAACCCCTTTGCCGATCAAGCCCAGTGCCGTCTGAGTGTCAAACAGCGGCGTCGGCACCGCATCGCAACCACCGAGAAAAGCCTCCAGATCTTCGCCAGCGGCGTGCATGACCTTGATCACGTTCGGATCACGCAGCAACTCGGCGAATGGCGTCCAGTTGCTAATGGTCAGCGGGTCGATCAAGGCGACCTGCTCGCCGTCGCAGAGCTGGATCAGCGCCAGTTTCGGCCAGAAGGTCTTGACCCGTTCGAATTCAGTATCAAGCGCAATGGCCGGCTTGCTGCGCCAGCTTGCACAGGCCGCCGCCAATTCCAGATCGTCGCTGATATGGCGCACTGGAAATGCAACAGGCGCGGTCAAAACCGCGCCTGTGCTTTCCACATCCAATGTCGAATCAGTGTTAACAGTATTTGTTGCAGTCAATGCGGTACAACTCCAGCGAGCGCTCGGGTGGAACGCTCACGGTTAACGCAGCTCACGCCGCAGGATTTTGCCGACGTTGCTCTTCGGCAGACTGTCGCGGAACTCGACATGCTTCGGCCGCTTGTAGCCGGTCATCTTGTCGTGACAGAAATCGATCACTTGCTGCTCGGTCAGGTTCGGATCGCGCTTGACGATGAACACCTTGACCGCTTCGCCGGTTGCTTCCGACGGCACGCCGATCGCAGCCACTTCCAGCACGCCCGGATGGGCCGAGACCACTGCTTCGATTTCGTTCGGATAAACGTTGAAGCCGGACACCAGAATCATGTCTTTCTTGCGATCGACAATCTTGAAGAAGCCTTTTTCGTCGTGAATCGCGATGTCGCCGGTATGCAGCCAACCATCCGGGTCCAATACCTTCGCGGTTTCGTCCGGGCGGTTGTAATAGCCAAGCATGACTTGCGGGCCACGCACACAGAGCTCGCCCGGTTCGCCCATGCCGACTTCCTGATTGGCGTCGTTGCGCAGGCTGACTTCGGTCGATGACACCGGCAAGCCGATGGTACCGTTGTAGCTCTTCAAGCTGAGCGGGTTGATGGTCACCGCTGGCGCGGTTTCGGTCAGGCCGTAGGCTTCCAGCAGCGGTTTGCCGGTGACACTCTGCCAACGTTCGGCCACTGCCGGTTGCACCGCCATGCCGCCGCCAAGCGCGAGTTTGAAGCTCGAAAAATCAAGCTCGCTGAAACCGGGGGTATTAAGCAGACCGTTGAACAGCGTGTTGACGCCGGTCAGCGCAGTGAATTTCCACTTCTTCAGCTCGGCGATGAAGCCGGGCATGTCGCGCGGATTGGTGATCAGCACGTTCTCGCCACCAACATGCATGAAGGTCATGCAGTTCGCGGTCAGCGAGAAGATGTGATACAGCGGCAACGCCGTGATGATCACCTCTTTGCCTTGCTCCAGGAACGGGCTCAGCCAGGCCGAGGCCTGCATCACGTTGGCAACCATGTTGCGATGGGTCAGCACCGCGCCCTTCGACACGCCAGTGGTGCCGCCGGTGTACTGCAGGAAGGCGTAATCATCCGGACCGACATCAACCGGCTTGAACGGCAGGCTCGCGCCTTTGCCAACGATGTCGCGATAACCGATAGCTGTTGGCAAGCGATAAGGCGGCACCATTTTCTTCACATGCTTGACCACCAGATTGACGATCAAACGCTTCAGTGCCGGACAGGCATCGCCGATTTCGGTCACGCAAACATGCTTGACCGGAGTGTTCTGAATCACTTCTTCCAGCGTGTGGGCGAAGTTGGCCAGAATCACGATGGCAGTCGCGCCGCTGTCTTTCAGTTGATGCTCAAGTTCGCGCGGGGTGTACTGCGGATTGACGTTGACCACGGTGATGCCGGCACGCAAGGCCCCGAACAGCAGCACCGGGTACTGCAGCAAGTTCGGCATCATCAGCGCGAGCTTGTCGCCTTTACCGAGCTTCCACTCGTGCTGGAAGAACGCCGCGGCGTCGCGGGTCGCTTTGTCCAGATCGGCAAAGGTCATCGTGATACCGAGGTTGCTGAACGCCGGCCGGTCACGGAACCGGCTGACCGAATCTTCAAAAACGTGGACCAGGGAACGGAATTGTTCCGGATTGATCTCGTGCGGCACGCCAGGCGGGTAATGCTGCAGCCAGATTTTTTCCATCTTGTTTTGCTCCGGGGAAGGCGCCGGCTTGGGGCAGAATGGCCGGGAAAAATGCTCGAAAAACAGCGCGCAAGGTAACCGATGGTCAGGCCAGCGGTCAAACCAGAGCCGGCCACGCCATCGGACCAGACCAGCTACACTTGCAGACAATCGCTGCTGTACAGGTTGTAACCATGCCCCGCGTCGCCATTCAGGACTTGCACATCCTGCTGATCGAACCTTCGCCAACCCAGCAGAAAATTGTCCTGAACCATCTGCGCGAGGCCGGCGTCAACCTGGTCGACGCCGTTGCAACGGGCACTGAAGCACTCAGTTACCTGCAACAACACGAAACCGATTTGGTCATCAGCGCCATGTACCTGCCGGACATGGACGCCACCGATGTGCTGCTGACCTTGCGTGCCGACCCGCGCTGGCAGGAACTCGCGTTCATGTTGGTCTCCAGCGAAACCCGCTTCCGCGCTATTGACCCGATCAAACAAGCTGGCGTCGTTGCCATCCTGCCCAAACCCTTCCTGCCAGCTGACATTGAGCGCGCACTGCGCGCCACCCTGCGCTACATCGAGCCGGAAGAACTGGATCTGGAAAGCTATGACGTCAGCAGCCTGCGCGTTCTCGTGGTCGATGACAGCAGCACCGCACGGCTACACATCAAACGCATGCTGACCGACCTTGGCATCCAGCACATCACGCTGGCGGTCGATGGCAAACACGGTATCACCTGCTTTAGCGAACAATTGTTCGATCTGGTCGTTACCGACTACAACATGCCGGAAATGGACGGCCGCGAACTGGTTGAAGCCATCCGCAACCGCAGCGATGGCGCCTACGTGCCCATCCTGATGGTCACCAGCGAAACCGAGCGCGCCCGCATCTCACAAGTCGAACAAGCCGGCGTCTCCGCCCTGCTCGACAAACCTTTCACCCCGGACATCATCCGCCAGACCTTGTATAGCCTGCTCAGCCACGAGAGCTAGACGGCCAAGCTCAACGGGTCTGCAAGAACTCGCGAATGGCATCCGCCAGAAACACCGGTTGTTCGAGGTGAACGTGATGGCCGCCGGCCAACAGATGGTGAACAAGACGCGGCAGCTGCCGGGCATAGGCCGCGACAGCCGGGGTGACCTGGCTCATGCCGCGATCGCCTTGGGCCAACATCACCGGCGCTTGCACGGCCGAGAAGAAGGCGCTGACTTGGGCGGGGCTCATCCGCAGCAGGCTGGGCCAACGGAGTCGCGAATCCGAGCGCCAAGTGTAGCCGCCACCGGGGGTCGCGGCCAGATTGCGCTCGACAATCGGCGCCAACAGCGCAGCCGGCACATCACCGACCGCCGCTCGTACCCGCACCGCATCCGCAACGCTGGGATAGATCGGTTTGCGGCCATTCTGACGCGCCAGGCGCTCTTCACAACCTTCGCGCAGCCGGGCCGGGCCGTCGCTTTCGACACGGGTCAGCGGGCCGAAGGCGTCAATCGTAACGAGTTGGCTGACCGCTTCTGGAAACGCGCCGGCATAAAGCAGCGCCAAGGCCCCGCCCATCGAATGGCCGATAATCGGCAAGCTGGTGATCGCCAGTTGCTGTTGCAGGCTATGCAGCGCGTAAACGCCGTCGATGAAGTGATACTGCGCGCCGGCGGGCAAATGGGCCGAGGCACCATGGCCGGCAAAATCGATGGCAATGCAGCGATAACCCGCACCCGTCGCCGGCCGCGCCAGCAGCGGCGCCAAGCTGTAGAAACTGCCGGCGTTATCGAGCCAGCCGTGCAGCAGCAACAGCGGCGGCGCATCCGGTTCGCCCCATTCGCAAACGGCAATAGCGAGCCCATCCACCGCCAGCAGGTATTCGCGCTCCGGCGCAACAAAGGGACTGGGCAATTCCATGGCAACAGCAACCGGTTCCGACACGACGAGCTCCTTGCAGCAGGCCGCCAGTGTAGGGAATCCGGTATGGAACAAGCAAAACCGCCGTAGTTGCGCTGTCGATCATGGCGCCGATTACCGCGCCGCTATCGCCCCAACCGGCATTGGCCAGCGCAACAAAAAAGCGGCTGATGCCGCTTTTTGCTCAGGTTGACGAGCACACTCAAGCATGCGGGTGAGCGTTGACCTTGTTGATGGCCTTGAGAACCTGCCGACGGGCGTACTTTTTCAGCTCGGCCACTTCTTCGCGCAGCTCCTCGCTCGGATTGTGCCGCTCCAGGATGCTGGTCACGTACTTCGGCGGCATATGGTTCAGGGCAATCGCCGCGACATCCTGGATATTCAGCGGCGTCGCGGCAAAAGCCGGTTTGCCTTCCTGGATGATGAGGTGGATCTGCTCGAACACGATCTCCTCGCTCAGATTGACCAAGTCATCGTGTTCATACAGGGCTTTGTACATGCGCGCTCCCGTGCTGTTGTCGCTCGCACCGGCTGCAGGCTCGAACCGGCGTACTGCTGCAAGCGTAGTCGAGCCCGGCAGCGGGCTCAACCGCAGAGGCTTGGCATGATGCAGAGAAACAGCAGGCGAAAAAAAAGGCTGCCGAAGCAGCCTTGATCCAGATTTGGAAAGTCCGGGGCTCTGTTACGAACATCCCGGAACCCTAACCCCTATTACAGGAGACCATGATGAATACCCCGTCACCAGCAAGCACACCCTGCGGGCCATGTTGGCGACGGGGAGTCTGACTGGCCAGCCACAGGGAAGTTCCGGGCCCGTTCAGGAATTCCTTGAAGCTTTTGTGACGAAAGGCTTAATCAAACCCAGCCGCCGGCCGTTACTGGCTCAGCGCGACCGCCGTGGCCTGTGGCTCTTTGGCGCTGTACTTGCCGGTTTCATCACGGCTCAGGCCTGATAACGCCACTTTCGGGTCATGGGTATAGAACAAGCGGCCGTTGCGGTGAATCAGGTCATCGAGCAGCACCCGCTTCTCGTTGATCAGCAGTTCCGGGTAACGGTCATAGCCCATGGTGATCGGGATATGCACCCACGGCGTGCCGGGGATCAGATCGGCACAAAACACCACCGGCCCGGCCGGCATCTCAATTTCCGCCAGCAACATGCCCGGGGTATGGCCATCACTGTGGTGAAAGCGGTAACCGGCGCCGAGCACATGGGAATGAGCGTTACTGACCCGCTCGAGCTTGCCGGTGGCGGCAATCAGCTCGGTCAGGCCGGGGATGAAAGATGCTTTGTCGCGCGGATGCGGCTGCAAAGCACGCTGCCAGGCTTCTTCACCGACCACATAATGTGCATTGGGAAACACCAGCCGCATCGGCTGGCCGTCTTGCCAGGCGGCCAGAATGCCGCCGGCATGATCGAAATGCAGATGCGACAACACAACGACGTCGATCTGCTCCGGCGCGATACCAATCGCCGCCAGCGATTGCAGCAGCACATGTTCGGTTTCGACAACGCCATAACGCTCGCGCATGCGCGGCTCAAAAAACGCACCGATGCCGGCCTCGAACAGAATATGCCGTGTTTGCGCGCCGATCTGCTCACGCACCAACAACGCCCGGCAACCGAGATCGATGCGGTTCTGTTCATCGACCGTCACCCAGCGCGCCCACAACGCTTTTGGCGCGTTGCCAAACATCGCACCGCCATCGAGTTTCTGGCTATTGCCCTGCACCGAATACAGCTGCTTGCTCATGATGATCTGGCTTGTCCGGAATGGTTAGTAAAATCAGGGGCGACTGACGTCCTGGCAGCCCACCCGATTACTGCGTCAGCGGTAGCTGATCTGAGCTACCGAAAATTGCAAATCACGCCGCGACAGTGCCGCGGCGATCGCGCCGTCATCACCACTGCCCATGCGCAAATGGGTGGCGGATACGGGCAGCAAATTCCACATCGGATCGACACCGAGCCAGCGGCCGTCGATGACGACTTCCGCCCAGCTGTGGCCACCAAAGGCCTGCAACTCATCGCCGAGATAGACCAGTCCCGACACTTCCCGCGCCGGCAACCCGGCGGCGCGCGCCAGCGCGACAAACAGCTGGCTGTATTCGGTGCAGTCGCCACGCGGATTGCGCAAGATATCGGCCGCGGTCTGTTCGGTCAGCACGTCCTGTTGCTGCACATGCTGGCTGACAAAATGCAGCAGCCGCGACAGCTTGTCCTGATCATCGCGCGCACCGGTGGTCAGTTGCTTTGCCAGACGCGACAAGCGGCTGTCATCGAGTGAATAGCGCGGTTCGGCACTCAGCGCTGCCTGCCATTCCAGCAGCGGTGCCAGCACACCCGGTTGCCGGATATCGGTACGGACAAATCCCGGTAGCACGGTTTGACTCGGCAATTCCGACAGCGGCAATTCCACGGTCTGCGCCCAGCGCAGTTCCAGCACCGCAACATCGCGCGCCGAACCCAATGCGCGATCGGTATGAATGGTGCGGCCAAGATACAAGTCCTGACTTGGTGGCAGCGGCTCGGCGTTCGCCAGTTCCAGTCGAATCGCATCGCCGATATTCATCGCCAGCGGCGTACCGTCGGCGCGCAGCAGCGATTCTGCCTGCCAGCGTTCGCCCGAGCGTTTCCACGCCAACCGCCAGGGTTTGTCGAACCAGCGCGAGCCGGTTTCGATCACGGTCAGCTCATCATTCAACAGTTGCAGGTTTTCGCTGCTGAAGCGCTTCAGCGCCGTCGTCGCGCCTTGCGCCGGCTGGCCACGAACCCACTGACTGGCGGCAAAATAATCCGGCAATGTGAAATCGATGGCGGTTTGGGTAATGGCGCTGTTCTGCTCGCCGCGCCAGCGTTCGCCCGTCAGTTGCTCGGCACCATTTTCATAACGAACACGCGCCAGCGTTGCGTTCTGTTCGCGACGCCAATCACCGCGCAGCAAGCGATATGGCGGCGCAGCCGCAAATACCAACTGCTCGTGTTCACGATAATGCAGTGGCGTTTCGCGCACCGAGGCTTGCACCGACAAATCCAGTTCCAGCACCCACTCGCCGGTGGTCAACTGGCGCAGGCTTTCTTGCTGGACACCGACGGCTTGGCCATGCCAGGAGAGTTTGTAGTGACGCACCGGCCCGGCATGTAGGGTCGGGTCAAACGAAACGGGCGTTTGCCAAAACCAGATGCCCGCCAACAGCAGCAGCAACGCGAACGCGACACCGATCCGGCGGCCGTACCGCAACGGCGATGTGCTGACGCGGGCGACGCTCAAGGCGGGACTCAAACGACTCAGGCGCGCTGGAATTCCGGCCACAGCCGGTCTTCGTTGACGAGTTGGTACAGGCGCTCTGAACCTTTTTGCAGCGATTGCATGTACTCACCTTGCAGCGCCGGATTGCCGACTTCGACCCGATTGGCGGCCAGGCTTTGTTCCAGCTGCGCGGATTTCAATTGCCAATGCAGATAGAAATGACGCATGGCATCGCGGGCATTGCCGGCGGCGGTTTCGCCAACGTGATCGACCGGCAAATCGGCACCCGAAACAACCCACAGGCGCTGACGCTTGCCGTCGTGTTTGACTTCAAAATGCCAGAGTGCCACCAGCGGCGGTAGCACACGGCTGGTGGGTTGCAGCAAACGGGTTTCGGCAAAGCCCTGGTTCAGCAGATGACGCATGGCCCGGGCGTATTCGGCCTGGCTCCATTCGCGGCTGCGCTTGTCGATTTCAGCCTGCGACGGCATGGCATTGGCGGGCGTGCTCATGGGTAAGAACCTCTTGCAGCCACCGCGGGTGGCGGTGGGGTGAACTGAAGGATGCTGACGGCTGCCAACGGCAGCGATCAGTCGGCCAGCGGCTGAAGCCCGGCCAGGTAGCGGGCGATTTTAGCAACGTAGGCCTGCGCCGGCCATGCCAGTTTGGCCCGCTCTTCGGGGCTGAGCTCGCGTACCACTCGACCCGGCGAGCCGAGCACCAGCACGCCGTCCGGGATTTCCTTGCCTTCGCCAATCAGGGTGTTGGCGCCGATCAGCACCTCGCGGCCAATCTTGGCGCCGTTGAGGATCACAGCATTCATGCCGATCAGCGAGCCGTCGCCAATCGAACAGCCGTGCAGCATGACCTTGTGGCCGATGGTGACACCGGCACCAATCTGCATTGGCAGGCCAGGGTCGGTGTGCAGCACGGCGCCATCCTGAACATTGCTGCGTTCACCGATGCTGATCAGGTCGTTGTCGGCGCGGATCACGGCATTGAACCAGACACTGCATTGATGGTGCAGGCGCACCGAGCCGATCACGCTGGCATTCGCGGCGATGTAATGCTCGGTACCGAGCAGCTCCGGCCGCCGGTCTTCAAAGGCGTAAAGCATGAGGGCTTGCTTCCAGGATTGTCGTTAAACAGGGCTGTCGTTAAATACGACCGCCGTTAAAACGGACGAGGCATCATCGGCCAAGTTCGCGAGCCACAGCGGCCGCCAGGCGTTCGGCCGCCGGCGTATGAAAGCGCAGAAACAGCTCCGGCTCAATCAATTCGATCTCCATCAGGCAAAGTCGGCCATGGTTGTCGCGCACAGCATCGACCCGAGCATACAGCGGCTTTTCCGGGCAAGCAGCCACGGCCTGTTCGGCAAAAGCCAGCTCTTCTGCGTTCGCCACATGCGCCAGCACAGTGCCACCGTGATCGTCCTGGACGCGAAAATCGCCACGCTTCGGCACCTTGCGCACGGCATGGGTGCAGACACCGTCGATGACGATCAGGCTCAGTTCGCCCTCATCCAGCACACTGGGCAAAAACGGCTGCACCATCATGCTTTCGCGGGCCACGCAGTCGGCAAAAATGCCCTGCACCGCGTTGACGGCTGGCGCCGCGACCCGATGCGTTTGCCGGGCACTGCCTGATACCACCGGCTTGAACACCGCTTCTGTCCAGCCCTGTTTGCGCAGCACGGTCGCCAGCGGCGTAACCGAACCTATTTCGACAAAAACCGTTTCGACGATCGGCACACCCGCCGCCTGCATGTCCTGCAAATAATGCTTGTCGATGTTCCAGCGCAGCAGCGCCGCGCTGTTGATCAGCCGAGTCTGGCTGGCGACTTTGTCCAGCCACGGCGAGAACTCGCCGTAGCGAAAGAAGTAATCCCACGTGCTGCGAAACAGCAGCGCCCGGCACCCAGACCAGTCTTGCGCCGGGTCGTCCCAGGCCAGCCGGTGCACCTTCAGCCCACGTTCGCACAGCGGTTTGAGCAGCAACGCCTCTTCCAGCTGCAGCTGGCAGATGTAGGGCTCGTCCAGATTGGCCAGCAGGTATTCGCGCTGGGTCAGCAGCACGACATCGAGCGCCTGCGCCTGCGTCGGCGCGGTGGCGGGTTCGGGTGCCGGCTTGGCATGCGGATTGGAATTGGCAGCGTTCAGTGCGGGCATGGGCATCGTCTTGTTGTTGTTCTGGCTAAGTCGGCCGTTCTGGTTGCGGCGGTTGTTTTCGTGACGGTCGCCATTTCAGTCATGACGGCGACCGTGACAAGTAGCCTACGTCAGCCGCCGACGGCCGCCAAGCCCCTGCCGACCTGTACAGGCTTGGCTAAGTAACTGATTTTTCGTCGTGGCGTGACCATCCTCGGTGGCGATAGCGCTCCCCTGCCAGAGCGCGGGCCACATGGCGGCCGGACGGGCTAAATGATAAGGTTGCGCCCCCCGGTTTTCGGCTGCCTTTTTCCGTCTCGGCCAGAAAGCTGAACGCCGGTGTCGCTAGCATGATTTATCGAGAGAGGTTTCCATGGACGTGTTGAAAAAGCTGGGCCTTGAAGGCATCCAGTCGGGTACGTGTTTCGGTGTCAACCAATGGTCGAACGACACCAGCGCCGGTGTGATCGATTCGTTCAACCCGGCCACTGGAGAAGTGCTCGGCAAGGTCTACGCGTCCAGCGCCGCCGACTATGAAAAAGTCCTGAAAAGCGCCCAAGCCGCCTACGCCGAATGGCGCAAGGTGCCGGCACCGAAGCGCGGCGAAATCGTTCGCCAGATGGGCGAAGAACTGCGCAAGCACAAAGATGCGCTCGGCACCTTGGTCACGCTCGAAATGGGCAAGATCAAAGCCGAAGGTGATGGCGAAGTGCAGGAAATGATCGACATGGCCGATTTCGCCGTCGGTCAGGCCCGCATGCTGTACGGCCTGTCGATG
This sequence comes from uncultured Kangiella sp., assembly GCA_946481205.1. The sequence goes on from CAMLNB010000010.1 coordinate 11,649, forward strand.
CACTCCGAGCGCCCGGATCACTCGATGAAAGAGCAGTGGCACCCGATCGGCATCGTCGGCGTCATGAGCGCGTTCAACTTCCCGGTCGCGGTCTGGGCCTGGAACGCCTTCCTCGCAGCCATCTGCGGTAACGTCACCGTCTGGAAGCCGTCGCCGAAGACCCCGCTGTGCGCCGTTGCCGTGCAGAAGATCTGCAATGAAGTGCTGGCCCGCAACAACTGCCCGCCGATTTTCCAACTGTTCATCGACAACGCCGAGAACAAGCTGTCGCAAGCGTTTGTTGCCGACAAGCGCGTTGCCAAGATGTCGTTCACCGGTTCGTCGCAAGTTGGCCGCTTGGTTGGCGCCAAAGTCGCCGAGCGTTTCGGCAAGTGCCTGCTCGAACTGTCAGGCAACAACGCCATTATCGTTGACGAAACCGCCGATCTGAAAATTGCCGTGCCCTCAATCGTGTTCGGTGCCGTCGGTACCGCCGGTCAGCGCTGCACCACGACTCGCCGTTTGATTGTCCACAAATCGCGCGAAGCGGAAGTGGTCAAGGCCATCGTTGACGCCTACAAGCAAGTCAAGATCGGCAACCCGGTCGACAAGAACACGCTGATGGGTCCGTTGGTTGATGAAGCCGCGGTCAAGATGTATGAAAACGCCGTCGCACTGGCATTGAAAGAAGGTGGCGAATTGCTGATTGGCGGCAAGCGCATTGCCGGTGCCGGCCATTTCGTCGAGCCGACCATCATCCGCGCCAAGAATCACTTCGAAGCCGTGCAAAACGAAACCTTCGCCGCGATTCTGTACGTGATGACCTACGAGACGCTGGATGAAGCGATTGCGCTGAATAACGACTCGCGCTTCGGCCTGTCGTCGTCGATCTTCACCAACAATCTGAAAAACGCCGAATACTTCCTGTCGGCGCTCGGTTCGGACTGCGGTATCGCCAACGTCAATATCGGCACCAGCGGTGCCGAGATCGGCGGTGCCTTCGGTGGCGAGAAAGAAACCGGTGGCGGCCGCGAAGCTGGCTCCGATGCTTGGAAATCGTACATGCGTCGTCAGACCAACACGATTTTCTACGGCAACAAAGCCACGCTGGCGCAAGGCATCGAGTTCAATCTTGGTTGAGGGATTGATTCCTTGCACCAACACAAAGGGCCGCATTGCGGCCCTTTGTGTTTTCAGCACATCTGTTTTCAGTATATTTGCTTTCAGCGTCACGACGCCGCGCCAGACTCGGAAAAACCAGCGCAACGCTGACGCTACTCCGACACAATCACCTGATTGCGGCCTGCGGCCTTCGCTTGATAGAGCGCGATATCGGCGCGGCCGATCCAGCTGTCCGGGCTTTCATGCGCCTGCAGCTCGGCAATACCGATGGATGCCGTCACGGCCGGTTGTTGTGTCTCGGTCAGCGTGGCGATGCCAGCGCGGATCGCCTCGGCAACAATCCGGGCTTCTTCGGCGTGGGTGTGCGGCAGAATCATCACGAACTCTTCCCCACCCCAGCGTCCGGCAATGTCGGTGTCGCGGGCGCGCCGGCGCAGCACGTCAGCAACTTGCATCAACAGTTTGTCACCGGCTTGGTGGCCGGTTTGATCATTGACGGATTTGAAGTGATCCAGATCGATCAACAACAGCGTCGCCGGCACGCCATAACGGCTACGCTGGCGTTGCCAACCTTCCAGTGATTGCTGCACCGCGCGCCGATTGGCGAGCCCGGTCAGGCTGTCAGTGTGTGCGGCCTGTTGCAGCTCCTGCTGCTGCCGGGCCAGCGTGCGGGCGAAGATCAGCGTCATCGTGCCGATCACCAAATGGGTGACCAGAAAGCGGCTATAGACCGGCCATTCCAACACCGCCCAGCCGACCAGCGCCAAGCCGAGAATGAACAGCAGATTGAACAGCACCGACAACCGCCATTCCAGATACAGATAGAAAAACACGACCATCGGATAGCTCCACATGATCGCGTATTGCGGCACCGCCTGGACGAAATACAGCACGGCAACAGAGGGCAGCGCGCAGCTCAGGATGCGGGCGAATAATGGCGCGCGCCGACGCCAGATCAACCAGGTGGAAAACAGGATGGCCAGACTGGCCAGTAGCGTTACTGCGGCATGCTGATGCCACCCCTGCCAGAGCATCCACAGCCCAAACGGGGTGATGGCAAACAGTGCAATGACGTGAAAAGCGAGCTGACGGCTGCGCTCGGCGTGGTCAGAAGACTGCACAATCATTCCTTGCTGAGCAGCGCGTGTAGGCGCGCACTGCGTTCGGCGCCCAAGTCGCCACAACAGTCACAACGGTAGCGACCAAGGCAGCGCCACCCGCGTGCACCACCGGCGAATTCGGTCGGCAGCATACCCGGTTTTTGCCGGTATCGCCGCTCATGAACTCACAGACCGAGACGAGGCAATCACGCTGGCGGTACGGCACGATAGGCCTCGAACACCGGCCACATATCGGACAGGGTTTCGTCGATCGAGAATTGCAGCAGCTTGGCCATCGAGTCGAGCACCACCAGCGCATTCGAGGGGCCATCTCGCTCGCTGCTGGCGCTGATCCGTTGCAGCATCGCGGCATTGACCAATTGCAGCTGGTCGTAATGCTCGTGCAGCACATGCAGATCCCAATCCGGCTCACCGCCGTGCTTGTCGATCAGGTATTGCGCCAGCAGGTACATCGACACCGCTCGATAGGTGGTCTCCTGCTCGGACGAAAACGGCAGATGAAAGCGCGCCATCGGTTTCAGGAACAGCGAGCGCGGGCAACCGCTGCTGGCCGACAACAGGCCCATCAGCGAACCCACCGCGATCTGCAAGGACGTGGTTTTCAGAAAGCGCCGCTGCGGCGTTGCCACCTCGGCGGTAACAGCATCGTGCGAATGATATTTGCCGGTGACCGCGACCAGCCGGGCCAGACTGACTGCCATTGGACAGCGCTCGACTTTGCTGGCGTCGAGCGGGCAATTCGGGCATTGATGAAAGGTGAGCCGGGTCCATTCCGGCGCTGGCGCTTCCGGGGCATGGGTCGCGGCATCCAGATCCACCACAAACAGCTCCTCGACCCCGTCGGGAAACTGAAAGCGGTAGTGAAATTCGCTCATGCCGCGCGTCCTTGTCTACAGATCCGGGCCTACAGAATTCAGGTCCACAGCATCCGGATGCCTGGGACCGATTGACTACAACCACGGTACGGGTAAATGCCGATTCCGGGGTCTGATTTCAGGTTCCAGATTCCGAACTCCCCGCCTCGCAAGCGCCGATACCAGCTGCACCACTGCCGGCTGAACCACACACAGACTATGCCGATCAAACGGCCCGACATGCTGTGCGATTCTCAGGGTCTTGTCAGCCGCGCGACTGCTGACAGGTGCCTGGCAGCAGACCGCCGGCAACCGGCAGCCAACAAGGCTTAGCGTAGTACACTGCGGCCTGTTCCCGGTACTGCTCGCTTTGCCAACCGATGCGCAAAATCATTCACGTCGATATGGACGCGTTCTACGCCTCCGTCGAACAGCGCGACGACCCCAGCTTGCGCGGCAAGCCGGTGGTGGTCGCCTGGCGTGGCAAGCGCTCGGTGGTCTGCGCCGCCTCCTATGAAGCCCGCCGATTTGGCGTCCGCTCGGCGATGCCGGCGATTACCGCCGAGCGGCTGTGTCCGGAAGCGGTGTTTGTGCCGCCCGATTTCGGCCGCTACAAAGCGGTGTCGCGACAGGTGCGGGAGATTTTTCTGCGCCACAGCGCTCTGGTCGAGCCGTTGTCGCTCGACGAGGCCTATCTCGACGTCACCCACAACAAGACCGGACTGCCGACCGCCACCAAAGTCGCCAAAACCATCCGCCAGCAAATCAAGGACGAAACCCAGCTCAATGCCTCCGCCGGGGTCGCACCGGCCAAGTTTCTGGCCAAGATCGCTTCCGATTGGAAAAAGCCCAATGGCTTGTTTGTCATCCAGCCGCACGAGGTGCTGGATTTTCTGGCGCCGTTGTCGGTCGCGCGCATCCCCGGTGTCGGCAAAGTCATGGAGGCCAAGCTGGCACGCTATGGCATTCGCTCGGTTGGCGATTTGCGTGCCTGGGAAATGGCCGAGCTGGAGCGCCGTTTCGGTCGCTATGGTTTGCGCCTGCATGAGCTCGCGCGAGGCATCGATCACAGCGAAGTCAAACCGGACCGGCCGGTGCAATCCATTTCGGCGGAAGACACTTTCGAAACCGATCGCTTTCGCGAACAGCTGGCCCCGGCCATTCGCGCCCTGGCCGAAAAAGCCTGGGCCGCGACCCGCAAGACGGAGCGGTTGGCACGCACTGTCGTGCTGAAACTGAAAACCGATCAATTCAAACTCTGCACTCGCAGCATCACGCCGGGCGAGCGCATCAACAATGTCGATGAAGTCAGCGCGCTGGCCTTGTTGTTGTTGCAACGGGTCGAGCTGCCGGCTGATACCCGCTTCCGGCTGGTCGGTGTCGGCCTGAGCAATTTCCACGAACCGGGTCAGCTCGGCGGCCAAACCGAGCTGTTCAGTAGCGAGTTCTGAGCGGCACGCTCAGCCCCCGGCCCCCTTTCTCCGCGCGCACCATTCTGGCCAGCGCACAACGATGCGCTGCACCGTAACGACGCACGCCCCTGCCCATCCGCGCGCATTTCTCACCAAATCAGCCCCGATCACGGCTGGCACGGCCGCTGCATTGTCCCTGTTGCTGATCGCCCTACCAGCGCGCAGCAACGCTAAGGCCTATCCACCCAAGAAACACGCAACAAACACGCTCAGGATAACGGAAAGACACGATTAGTCCGCCGATTACCGGCGCAGCGGAGGGAAGCATGAAGTTCGTTACCGCCATTATCAAACCATTCAAATTAGAGGACGTGCGCGAAGCGCTCAGCGAAGTCGGTGTCACCGGCGTCACCGTTTCGGAAGTCAAAGGTTTCGGTCGCCAAAAAGGCCATACCGAGCTGTACCGCGGCGCCGAATACGAAGTCGATTACGTGCCGAAAGTGAAACTCGAAATCGCCATTCCAGAAGATCTGCTGGAGCGCACGGTCGAGGCCATCAGCAAGGCCGCCAACACCGGCAAAATCGGCGACGGCAAAATTTTTGTCTTCGATCTCGAACAAGTCATCCGGATCCGCACCGGCGAAACCAACGAAGCGGCACTCTGAGGGGGAAGCAGAATGAATTACCGTTCTTTTGGCCGTTCTGTAGGAAAGGCGGTCTTGTGGTCTTTGCCGTTGTGGGCGTTGAGTTCACTGGCACGTGCCGATGAAGCGCCAAGCATCAGCGCCGGCAACACCGCTTGGATGCTGACGGCGACCGCGCTGGTGCTGTTCATGACCATTCCCGGTCTGGCGTTGTTTTATGGCGGCATGGTACGCAAGAAAAACGTGCTGGCCACGCTGATGCAAAGCTTCTTCATTGCTGCGCTGGTTAGTGTGCTCTGGGTAGTGGTCGGCTACAGCCTGGCGTTTGCGCCGGGGTCGGGATTTATCGGCGGTTTCGACAAAGTGCTGTTGAAAGGCATCGCCTTTGATCAGCTCTGGCCGGGCACAACCATTCCGGAAATGCTGTTCATGGTGTTTCAGATGACCTTCGCGATCATCACGCCAGCGCTGATCACCGGCGCGTTCGCCGAGCGGATGAAATTCTCGGCGCTGATCGTGTTTGTTTCGGCTTGGCTGCTGATTGTCTACGCACCGGTTGCGCATTGGGTCTGGGAAGGCACCGGCTGGCTGTTCACGATGGGCGCACTGGATTACGCCGGCGGCACCGTCGTGCACATCAACGCCGGTATTGCCGGTCTGGTTGCGGCGGTCATGCTCGGCAAGCGGGTCGGTTACGGCCGCGAACTGATGGCGCCGCACAATCTGGTGCTGACCTTGATCGGTGCATCGATGCTGTGGGTCGGCTGGTTTGGTTTCAACGCCGGTTCAGCATTGAACGCTGACGCCCGCGCCGCGATGGCGATGGTGGTGACGCAGGTTGCTGCGGCTGCTGCGACCTTGTCCTGGGTTGCTGCCGAATGGGTATTCAAAGGCAAACCGTCGCTGCTCGGCGCTGCGTCGGGTGCGATTGCCGGTCTCGTTTGCATCACCCCGGCATCCGGTTTTGTTGATGCCAGCGGCGCGCTGATTCTCGGTCTGTTGGCCGGTGTGGTCTGCTACTGGGGCGCCACCAGCCTGAAGCGGGCACTGAAATATGACGACTCACTTGATGCCTTTGGTGTGCACGGTGTTGGCGGCATTCTCGGTTCGATTCTGGTCGCGGTGTTTGGCACCAATGCGATTGCCGGCGGTGCGGTCAAACCGGTGGCCGAGCAGTTGGTGGTGCAGCTGATCGCAACCGGCGCGACCATCGCTTACACCCTGGTCGTGACCGCGGTGCTGCTGAAAATCATCGATTGGATTATTGGTCTGCGGGTATCCGAAGAAGAAGAGCGTGAAGGTCTGGACATTGTGTTGCATGGCGAGCACGTGGACTGATCGGGTCTTCTGACCCTTGGCAGGGAGCAACCAGTCCTCCGGTTGCTCCCTGCATTTTCCGAGACATGATCGGCTCTGCCTTAGCTTCATCTGTGGTCGTTGTTGCTGTTGATTGTCTGCAATCGTTTTTCTGTTCGAATTTTGTCTGCGCCATGGCGCAACCGCCGTTGCGTGAGCGGCAGCCGCCACGCAGACCGTACCCAGTCCATCTCGCGTTTTGTTTTTTTGCCGGCGGAGACGCTCGCCATGCCAACCATCACTCGCCTGCCCACCGACTGCACTGAACGCAGCCTCGAAGAACTCGCCGACGTGCTGCAAAGCTGCGTCAATGGCGGCGCCTCGGTCGGCTTCTTCTCGCCGCTGCAATTGCAACAGGCGCTGAACTACTGGCGGGAAGCGCGCACCGACATGCAGGCCGGCAAGCGCTGGATCTGGGTGGCGCGCATCAACGGCCGCATTGTCGGCAGCGTGCAGCTGGCCGTTTCCGACAATGCCAACGGTCGTCACCGCGCCGAAGTGCAGAAGCTCTTGGTGCATCAGGCTTTTCGCCGCCAGGGCGTTGCCGCGGCGCTATTGAACGCGCTCGAACGAGAAGCCGCCGCCAGCGGTCGCGAACTGCTGGTGCTGGACACTCGTACCGGTGACCGGGCCGAGAGCCTGTATCGACGACTTGGCTATTGCGAGGCCGGTCTGATCCCCGGTTATACCCGTACCCCGGCCGGCGAGCCGCGCAGCACCAGCATTTACTACAAGGCTCTGCGCGCATCGGCGGGCGATCATCCTAGCAATCAGGCCCTGGAGGCCTGACCAGCTCGCCGCAGCGCAGCATAAGGCAGCCTCGCCTTTTTGCCGCGCCTGCGTATAATGCGCGCCAGTTCTCAGACCCCCCTCCTTCCGGCCGTCGGCAACGGCTGCCAGAGCGAGCAAAAAACCGGGGTCGTCGCAGCAAGCGGCGTTGGTTCTCGACCACGACCGCGCTTTTCATGAACGTGCTTTTCATAGAAAAAACGGGACGCACTGCACCAGCACGTCCCAACCTGGCAGTAGCTTTCGGCAACTTGGGGTCAGTACGGTAGGTCAGGTCCAACAGGACGCTATCGCGCTGGCGAACGGCAACAAGGTTTACGTTTCCGTAAACGTACACCTCGAAACCTCACCTAGACTTGTCGATCCTATTGGCGGGATACGCCGCGTCTGATCACGGTCAGGTCCGGCATCTAAACGAGCTTTTTCAACCCGCAAGAACAGGAGAACTGGTATGGCGGTGTTCAACCTGCGTGCCTATGACGACCACGAGCAAATTGTTTTCTGCAGCGATGCAGCCTCCGGTCTGAAAGCCATCATCTGTATCCACTCCACCGCTCTGGGCCCTGCCGTTGGCGGCTGCCGGATGTGGGAATACAACACCGATGAAGGTGCGCTGGTCGATGCGTTGCGCCTGTCGCGCGGCATGACCTACAAGAATGCAATGGCCGGGCTGCCGTTCGGCGGCGGCAAATCCGTCATCATTGGCAACCCGAAGACACTGAAATCGGAAGCGCTGTTCCGCGCCTTCGGCAAGTTCGTGCACTCGGTCAGCGGCCGTTATGTGACCGCGGAAGACGTCGGCACCTCGCCGGCCGATATCGCCATCGTGCACAAAGAAACCCCGTACGTGTTGGGCCTCGAAGGCAAATCGGGCGATCCGTCGCCGATGACCGCTTACGGCGTCTACAAAGGCATCAAGGCCGCGGTCAAATCTAAGCTGGGTCGTGATTCGCTCGACGGCGTCAAAATCGCCGTTCAAGGTCTGGGCCACGTCGGCTACTACCTGTGCAAACACCTGTCGGATGAAGGCGCCAAGTTGTTCGTCACCGACATCAACAAAGAGTCGATTGAGAAAGTCGTTGCCGACTTCAAAGCGACTGCTGTTGACGTCAACGCCATCTACACGCAAGACGTCGATGTCTACGCGCCGTGCGCACTCGGTGCCACCGTCAACGATGAAACCCTGCCGCGCCTGAAGTGCAGCATCATCGCCGGTGCCGCCAACAACGTGCTGGCCGAAGATCGTCACGGCGTCGCATTGATGAACCGCGGCATTCTGTACGCCCCGGATTACGTCATCAACGCCGGCGGCATCATCAACGTTTCGTTCGAGAACAACTACTCGAAGGACGCCGCGATGAAGAAAACCGAAAACATCTACAACACCCTGATGAACGTGTTCGAACGCGCCAAGGCCGAAAGCAAGCCGACCAACGCCGTTGCCGACGAAATCGCTCGTCAGCTGGTGGCCGCGGGTCGCAAGTAAGCGCCATCGCAGCAACCGCGAGCCTCAGGGCTCCAACACAGAAGCCGGCAACTGCCGGCTTTTGTCTTTTATTGCTCCGCGTCACGACAACCAGCCCGGTGATGGTGGACTATAGTTGGCCAAACAGCGGACAGCGCGCCCGAAATGACCGATCTATCGCTCCTGTTTCAGGTCATGGCCATGGTTTGCGGCACTGCCGTTATCGCTTGGTTAGCGGTCGGCTTGCCGATGCGGATCGCACCGCGGGCCTCGATTCGCTTCGCCATAGCCAATTTGCTGTTCCTGACCAGCATTCTGTTGACCCTTCAACGCACCGCGCAAAGCCATTTCTGGTTCTGGCCGGCGGCCGATCTGGTCGGGCTGTTAGCTATTCTGATTCTGCGCCGCGGCACCCGCAGCTTGTTCAAGCAACCTGTTACCTGGCTGTATGACAGCATCGGCTTCGCGCTGCTGGTGGCAATCTACTTGAGCCAGCCATTCGATGGCCGTGCAGCCACGATTTACGGCATTACCTACTCGCTGGTGATGGCGCTGGTCACGGCCTTGATCTGCCGTGATGTCTTTCTTGCGACCCATTCCGAATTCAACACCAAGGTAGCGATCGCGGTAACGTGGCCATTCGGCGTCATTGCGCTGGCCATGCTCAGCCGCGGCGCCCTGATCGCGCTCCATCAGCAAAGCGTGAGTGATGTTGCCAGTCCAATGGCGGTCGACAACCGCTACAGCATGCTGGCGTATGCATTTCTGGTGTTGATTCTGAACATCAGCCTGATTGGTTGCGTGCTATCCCGCTTGATCGCCAAACTGCGCACGTATTCGGAACGCGATTACCTGACTGGCTTGCTGAATCGGCGCGCCTTCGAGCATCGCCTTGGCATGGAGCGGCAACGCAGCGAACGCACCGGCAATGTATACAGTCTGATCCTGTTTGATATCGACCACTTCAAGCGCATCAACGATCAACACGGGCACAGCTGTGGCGATCTGGCCTTGAAACACATCGCCAAGCAGGTAGGCGGCGCATTGCGGCAGTTCGACAGCTTTGCCCGCTTCGGTGGTGAAGAGTTCATCATCCTGCTGCCGGAAACGTCGATCACGACAACTCAGCAAGTGGCTGAGCGCTTGCGGGCCATGTTGGCGGAAACTCCACTGATGCTCGATGGCAGAACGATGGTCGTGCAAGCCAGTTTTGGCTGTGTTGCCAGCACAGCCGGCGATAAACCCAGCCTGTTGCGCATGGCCGACAACGCCCTGTATCGCGCCAAAACCGAAGGTCGGAATCGGGTTGTGCTGGCCAGTGTGGAAGAAGGTGCTGGATGACCGGCAAGCCGTGACCATGTCACTCAGACCTGTTTGAACCGCGCCAAAATATCGGCTCGCCGAGGGTGGGTCAGCGTATCACGCGCGCCAAACTCCAGATGCTTCAGTTTGCTTTCTGGCGGAAATACGATCGGATTCTCCAGCAACGCTTTTGGCAGCAACGGTAACACCCGCTGATCGATCGGCGGAAAACCGTGTGCCTGTACTTCCTTGGCGTTGTGCGCTGGCGTCAACAAAAAATCAATCAACTCCGCCGCGGCCAACGGATCTTTGCTCTCACGGGTAATACAGTAATAGTCCGCCCAGATCTCACCGCCCTCCTCGGCAATGACGTAGTCAATGGCAGGATTTTCTCGCGCCAGCAAGGTGCCATCACCGGACCAGGCCATGCTGAGCCACGCCCCGTCGCGCATCTGATCATAGGCCAGACTGCTGATCGCTTTGAGATGCGGTTTGACCTGCATCAGTAAGCGCTCGGCGTCGGCCAATTCCGCTTTCTTGGTCGAGTTGAAGGAGTAACCGAAGTACTTCAGGGCATTACCGATGGCGGTCAGCTGATAATCGTGAACCACGGTCTGTTTGCTGGCAGTGGTCTGCGCCTGTTCCCAGAATGCGCGCCAGCCGGTCAATGGTGCCGGTAGTCGCTGTTTGTCGTATACAAAACCGGTAGTGCCCCAGTTTTTCGGCAAACCAAACAGGCGATCATCGCTGCGAATTTCACTGATGAAACGGGTTTGCTGGTGACTCAGATCCACATGCGGGAATTGCTCAATGCGTAGCGGCCGCAGCAGAGCCATTCGGCCATAGGCATTGACCGCGTAATTGGTTGCAACCACGATGTCAAAGCCTGAGCGACCGCTAAGCAAACGACTCAGCATTTCCTCGTTCGAACCGAAAATCCGCAGCTCGACCGCAATGCCGGTTTGCTGGGTGAACTGCTGCAAGTTATCGGCACTGTGATAGTTCGGCCAGGTCGCCAACACCAGCTTGCGCGGGCTCGCCGCGGACAGTCGCGGCGACAACAGTATTGCCGCAGTAGATCCCAGAAACTGTCGCCGAGAAAGTGCCACGTCACATCCTCATGCTGGCTGATCGGATTATGGTTCCAGTGTAGCAGCCAAGTCTCAAACGGGTGCCAGGCGGCGGGCCAGAAATGCTCGACACGCCGCGGTATCGCCACGAAATACCACATTCCGCTGTTGTTGTTCGAAGGCATAGCGATAGCGCGGGTCGTAGTAGTCGGCCAACAGCGGTTCGATCCAGCGGGCATGGCGCTCACTGTCATCCGGTTGCTGCATGGCATCTGCCAGCGCCTGTGACAATTGCTGGTGCCGCAGCGAACCCAAGCGTCGCTGAATGCGATCCAAACCGCTCTGCAGTCGCTGCCATACGGCCTCGACCGACAAGCCCTGCTGCAAGGGTTGTAATAGATACTCGGCATGGGTCAGCGCAATCCGTTCCGGCATCGGCAATTCCAGTACCACCGCCGGAGCGCGGTACATCGCGTCTTTCAGCGCTGGGGGAATCTGGTTGAAGCCGATCAGATGGCTTTCATCTTCAATCAGATATTCAGGCTGTTCGCCATATAGCGCCAAGCCAACGCGATTCTCGAAGGTTTGTTGTGATGGCTGAGCACCAAGTCCACCGAACGCACTGCCGCGGTGATTGGCGCAGGCTTCCAGATCCACGGTGGCGCCGGGCAGCTCGCGCAGCAAACGGGTTTTGCCGGTACCGGTTGCGCCGGACAACACCAGTAGTGCAGGCGGTGTCAGCAAGCGTTCTCGCAGCAAAGCGCGCATCGATTTGTAACCACCGCGCACACGCAGCGTGGCCGTGCCCGCTTCGGCCAGCCATTCGCAGGCCAAACGGGAACGCGCACCACCACGCCAGCAACAAACCAACAGCGGTGCTGTGCTGATGCCAGCGCCCATATTGGTGTTGGCCAAGGCCTGCCAACGCTGTACCCGCTCTGCGCGAAACGGTGCAGTCAGCTGATAACCCAGTGCAAACGCCGCCTCCTGACCTTGTTGCTTGTAGCAAATGCCAACCTGGTGGCGCTCGCTATTGGTCAGAATCGGATCATTATGAAAACCAGGAATCGCGCCCTCGGCCCACTCGCCTTCCGAGCGCACATCGAGGCAAGCGGGTGGCGCTGTTTGCCGCAATAACTGCAGGGCATCGTGAGGGGAAAGAATTTCAGTCAGGGCCATGGTGGCTGCGCTCGGGTCTTGCTCAGCATTATGGCAAAAACGGCCGTCGCCATTGTCGCGAAGCGGCTCAATGGCACAAGAAAAAGGCGACCCGGAGGTCGCCCTTGTTTTCTACCTAATGCGGCACCCGCTGACGCTTACGCCGCTGCCGGTGCTTTGGCCAGCTGTTCGGTCGTCCACTCGTCCACCACTTTGCGCAGCAGAAACAGCGGCATCGCGCCGTTCTTCAGCACCATGGTATGGAACTCGCGAATGTCGAACTTCTCGCCAAGTTTGCTGCGTGCTTCATCGCGCAGTTTCAGGATCTCGATCATGCCGATCTTGTACGAGCAGGCTTGGCCCGGCATCACGATGTAACGCTCGATTTCCGACACCACATCCGATTCGGCCAAACCGGTATTGCTCATCATGTAGTCAACGGCTTGCTCACGCGTCCAGCGTTTGGCGTGCATGCCGGTATCCACGACCAAGCGCACGGCGCGGAACAGCTCAGCTTGCAAGCGGCCGAGATTGTCGAACGGATCGTTCTGGAAGCCAGCCTCCCACGCCACGCGCTCGGCATACAGTGCCCAACCTTCGGTAAACGCGGTAAATGGCGCCATCCGGCGGAACAGCGGCAACTCGGCGTTTTCCTGGGCAATGGTGATCTGGAAATGGTGACCCGGCACCGCTTCGTGATAAGCCAGCGTGCGCATGTCGTATTTCGGTGTGGCTTTGATGTCGTACAGGTTGGCGTAGAAAATGCCCGGACGCGAACCATCCATCGCTGGTGCGTTGTAATACGCACCCGGCGAGGTCTTTTCTTTGAACTCCGGAATGCGCTCGACCTTGACACCCATTTTCGGTCTGACCGCAAACCACTTGTCCTGATTGGCCGAAATCTCGTCAATGATGGTCTGATAATCCTTGAGGATTTGCTCGCGACCTTCGGCGGTATCCGGATAGAGGAAACGCGGTTCTTCGCTGAGCTGACGCATCAGTGTGCCGACCGGCAGGTTGGCATCGTAGCCTTGTGCGGTCAGAATCTCGCGCATCTCGCCATGAATCCGGGCGACTTCATCCAGACCGAGTTGGTGCACCTCTTCCGGCTTCATGCTGGTGGTGGTGAACATCTCCAGGATATACGCATAGAAGGCGTCGCCTTCCGGCAGCTTCCAGACGCCAGCATCCGGCGTCGATTTGGTTTTCTGCTCGGTCAGGAAGCCATGCAAGCCACGGTAAGCCGGATACACTGCAGTCTCGATTTGCTGTTTGGCATCGGCCAGCAAACGGCTACGATCAGCTTCCGAAATCGCTTTGGCTTCGGTCAGTTTTTTCTCGAACGAGCTGTACAGAATGTTCTGCTCGACCGGCGTATTGATAAAGCCGTCAATTTCCGCGAGCACTTTCTCGAACACGAAAGTCGGCGGAATGATGCCTTTCTCTTCGCGCAGCTTCAGACCTTCCTGAACCTGGGCGAACTTGACGCCAATTTTCGACAAACGGGTGTTGTAGTCTTCGGCATCACTGACGCTGTTGACCTGATGCGCCGACTCCATGAAAGTCGGGAAGCCGTTTTGGACACCAAACAGCTGGTTGACCGGGTAATTGTGATAACGCCACTTGTCGGCGCCGTCTTTCATTTTGCCGACAAACCAGTTGCCCATGTCGTAAGTGAGTTGCTGCTGGTAGCTCAGATCCTCACGATCGTAACTCTGGAACTCCTCGGCCAGATCGTTCATCTTGGCAATCATGCGATCGCCGGCGGCGGCCGATTCATCATCCAGTTCATCTTGATGGAACGTAATGCCGGCGCTTTCCAGCATCCGCAGCTGCGATAGTGTTTCCGGGCTTTCCAGCACAAATTGCATGAAGGCTCGGTTGATCGCCCAGTCAAACGGCAGACGACCATACCAGCCCCACAATCCGGCCACCAACACCAGCGCCAATACCGCCGCCAGCAACATTCCCAACCATTTGAGCACGCGCATTGTTCACTCCAATGCTGTTGTCATGTCCTTGCCATGGCAGCCCCGTGGGGCTGCCGTTTGCACCACAATCACAATACGGCTGCGATCACGCCGTTAACGCTTGAAGCCACGCTGCGCATCAGCCGGTTCGCGATAGCGATCACGCAGCCGCGTTGCCCGCGACACCAGCGGCTGTTCCGCCCCGGCGATAATGACATGATCCGGGTAACTGGTAACCTCCAGCGGGTCACCACTCCAGATCACGACATCGGCATCAAACCCGGCGGCCAGCTTGCCATAGCGCTCGGCCATGCCAAACATTTCCGCCGGATACGTGGTCAGCGCGGCGAGCGCCGCCATCATCGGCAAGCCATGAGCGACGGCATTACCGGCGCCCTGGCGTGCCAGATGCGCATTGTGGCTGGGCGAATCACCGGCATTGCTGGTGAACGCCAGTTTGACGCCGGCTTTGTGCAGCAGCGCGGCATTTTCCAGCGATGCCGCCAGGGTATCGAAACTGCCGGGCAGATTTTCCATCGGCGCCAGAATCACGCTGGCCTTGGCGGCAGCGATGGCGCTGGCAACGCGATGACCTTCGCTGGCGCCGAGCAAAATCACTTTCAGTTTGTAATCGGCAGCCAGTTTCAACACCGCGCGGATATCCTGCGCGCGATCAACGGCAACGATCAACGGCGCTTTGCCATTCAACACCGGCAGCAAGGCTTCCAGATCACGATACGGCAACGCGTACTCGCGCCGCTCTCCGCGCTGGAATGCGGCGCGGTTGCTGGCGTAATCGATGGCATCATCAAAAGCCACGCGCATCAGCTGCAAAGCCGAAGCCCGCGACCCTTCACCGGCGCCGTTGGCCAATGCGCCATAGTTGGCAATGACCGCCGCCTGCCGCTGCAGCACCAGATTGTCGCCGGCCAGCGTGATCACCGTGGATTGGCCACCGAAGACATCATGACCCACGCCCGGAGTCACTACTGCGCGGGTCAGGCCCATCATCCGGTTGTACGGAATCAATACGCTGTCCGGGTTGATGATGTCGGCCAGATCAAAGCTGGCACCGAACCGCTGATCGGGCGTGGCGTTATCCACCGTGCCTTCTTCCAACTCGATTTCGATGGTACCCAGACCGGTGTGCGCATTCATCAGACCCGGCGTTACCGCCCGGCCTTTGGCATCGATGATGCGGCTATCAGCATCCGGCTTCAGATCGGCACCGACCGCGACGATCTTGTTGCCACGGATCAGAATCTGCTGATTGGCCAGCGGCGCGGTTTGCTCCGCACTGTACACGGTCGCATTCTGGATAAACAGGTTATCCGCCTGCACACTGCTGAGCGCAAATGCGGCCGACAAGGCCAGCACGGAGCGAATCCCCGCCTTCTTCACAAATCGCGTCGTCACAAATGGCGTCTTCACAGGCGCGCTCCTTCCGGCTGGATGATGCCGAGTTCGAAATCCGTGGCCGGTTTGTGTTGAGGATTCTGACGGTCGTAATGCAAAGCACCGTCAATGAAAACTTTTTCCGCGTGGGCGTAGACCGAGAACGGGTTGCGATCCCAGACCACGACATCGGCCATCTTGCCCGCTTCCAGCGTGCCAACCTTGTCAGCGATACCGATCGATTTGGCCGCATTCTGGGTCAGCCAGCGAATGGCTTTGGCTTCATCAATCGCCAGACCCGCGCGCTGACCGGCGGCCATTGCTTTCGCGGCTTCCTGATTTAGACGCTGAATGCCAAGCCCGGAATCGGAGTGGATCACCGCGCAGCCCATTCGCTGTTCGGTTTTGCCATCGACCGTGACATTGGCTTGGGCTTTGTCGACATACGCGGCGTTCTCAAACGCCATATCGAACGCTTCCAGTTTGAAGCCCCACCAATCGGCCCAGACTGCCGCACAGATCTCGTGCTCAGCGAGCAGATCGGCAACTTTGTAGGCTTCGACGGCGTGATGGAACATCGCAATCTTGAAATTGAATTCTTTGGCGATATCAATCATCACCGCCATTTCTTCAGCGCGGTAACAATGGTTCTGAATCAGGATTTCGCCTTTCAGAACACCAGCCAAGGTCTCCAAGCGCAGATCGCGGGCCGGTTTCTTATCGGCAACGGCATCTTCATTGCCTTCGGCTGCTGCCAGCGCGTCTTCATAGGCTTTCCAGTCACGCAGGTACTTCTCGGCTTCGCTCCAGCTTTTGCGATAACCGGCGACGTTGCCCATGCGCGTCATCGGGCCGCCTTTTTCGCCGTAGACCCGCTTGGGGTTTTCGCCACACGCCATTTTCAGGCCGTGCGGTGCGCCGGGAAATTTCATTTCCTGGACGGTGCGCGCCGGTACGTTTTTCAGCGTCACCGAGCGGCCGCCAAACAAGTTGGCCGAGCCCGGCAGGATGTGCATTGAGGTCACGCCACCGGCCAGCGCCAACGGGAATTGCGGATCTTGCGGCCAGACGGCATGTTCGGCCCACGCGTACGCTGTATCGGGCGCGACCATTTCGTTACCATCTTCGGTGGCATGCAGACCCGGACTCGGATAAACGCCAAGATGGGAATGCACGTCGATGATGCCGGGCGTGATCCACTTGCCGCTGGCATCGATGATGTCGGCATCGGCTGGCGCGCTCAGCTCGGTGCCAACCTGAACAATTTTGCCGTCTTGCAGCAGCACACTGCCGTTGTCGATGCGCTCACCGTTGCCGATCAGCACGGTGGCATTTTTCAGTAGCGTAGGCTTGCTGGCGAGTGGCTTATAGGTCGAGGCAAACAGCTCGGTTTTGGCGGTGGTGGCCGGCTCATCACCGCAGCCGAGCAGCACCGACGATAAACCGAACGCCAGCGCCGACAGACGCAGCGTATGCGTTCTCATAATGTCTCCTTGCTGAGGATGGATCCCGCGCCTTCCGTTATTGGCGGTGTATCGGGAAAGCGAAGTGAGCGCGGTGATCCGAGAACTGCCGATGTAATCACAGCCGCCGGAGTCGGACAAGTCGGGGCATGGGGCTGACAAATGCCGTTACAATTCGGCCGGCATAGTGTCCGGTCTGGTAGATCCGCGGTTCAGGAACTGCCGGCGATCAGCCGGGCAACACGACAGAGCGGAAGAACTGCAGCAAATCGAGTTTGAATTGCTCGGGCCGCACCGCCGCTTCGATATCGTCGCCGCAATCCGGGTTGGCCAAGTCCAGATCCAGCACCGGCAAGGGCTGGCGGAAGCGGGCGTGATAAAAGACCTTGACCACCGGCAGATACGGCTTCTCCGGGTTGGAACCAATTACCATGGCCAGCCGCTGCGATTTCAGCTTGACCAAACTGCCGACCGGATAGAACCCGATGGCCTGAATGAAAGCCATCACCAGCGCGGCGTCATACAAAGCATAGCTGTCGGCACGCAGGACTTTGAACGCCCGGACGGCCGTGACTGCACCACGGTAAACACGTGGCGCGGTCATGGCATCGTAACTGTCGACAATCGCCATCATTCGACCGGCTTGAGAGATCTCATCACCGCGCAGTTTGTTCGGGTAGCCATTGCCATCCAAACGCTCGTGATGCTGGGCGATTGCATTGTGAATCAAGCTATTGAAACCGGGTATGGTGTCGGCGATGGCCAGACCGTACTCGACATGGCGGCGCACTTCGCGAAACTCTTCGGCCGTCAAACGACCCGGCTTGGCGAGCACCGCCGGATCGAGCTGCACTTTGCCGACATCATGCCAGAGCGCGGCCAGCGCCAGCGCTTCAACGTCGGCTTCCGGCATTTGCAAGGACCGGGCAAACACCGTCATCAGCACGCTGCTGTTGATGGCATGTTCAAGCAGATAGCGATCGTTGTCGCGCAGATGCGCCAGGCAAACCAAGGCATCGGGATTGCGCATCAACGAGGCCATGAATGCCTGCACCATGGCCCGTACCGGTTCGGCCGGTATCGGTTGGCCGCTGGCCTGCTCGCTCAGTGCGACGCCAAGCAGCTCCATCGCATCTTGATAGATTTCGTCGGCATGAATGATTTCGCGGTCAAACGACACCTTGCCGGTTGGCGAGCTTTTACTTTTACGACTCGACGGATCTGCCGCTTTCTTGTTTGGCTCCAGTGCAGGCTGCTCACGGGCAAGATCTATCAGCACTTCTTCAATACCCAGCTGCGTCAGTGCCGTTATCGCCGCCTGGTCGCGCACCACACCTTCGGTGCGCACCAATAGCTGGCCGGTTTGGCGAGTAATTTCCGCGACATACATGCCCGGTTTCAACGCCGATACCGGCATCCGCTTCAGCATGAAAGGCTCCTTGCGCAGCGCGATCGACTTGGTTAGACACCGGTTATGGAACGCAGAAAACCCAGCAAATCGAGCTTGAATTGCTCGGGTTTCACTGCCGCTTCGATTTCATCGTCGACCCGTGCCGCGGCCAGATCGACATCGGTGACCGGCAACTGCTGGCGGAACTTGCTGTGATAAAACACTTTGACGACCGGGCACAAAGGGTCTTGCTGACCCGCTTGAATAACGATGCCGAGTCGCTGACTTTTCAAACGCACCAAAGTACCTACCGGGAAGACACCGATAGCGCGAATAAACTGGGTGACCAGCTCGGCGTCATAACCGACACCAGATGCCTCGCGCAAAATCTTGAAGGCATGCGTTGAGGTGAACCCATCTTTGTATACCCGATTCGCCGTGATCGCGTCGTAGCTGTCGACAATGGCGATCATGCGTCCGTATTGGGAGATTTTCTGACCCGGCAACTGATGGGGATAACCGCGGCCATCCAAGCGTTCGTGGTGTTGAATCAGCACCTCCAGACTGATTGGAGAAATGCCCGGCATATTCTTGACCACATCGTAGCCGTACTCGACATGCCGCCGCATTTCGACAAACTCTTCGTCGGTCAGTTTGCCTGGCTTGTTGAGCACTTTGTCCTGCACCAAAATCTTGCCGACGTCGTGCAGCAGCGCTCCGGTTGCCAGTTGATGAATAACCCCCTCATCCATCTTCAAATGCCGTGCCAATATCGTCATCAGTATCGAGACATTGACCGAGTGCTCAAGCAAGTAGGCGTCTTTTTCCCGGATGCGACTCATGCACAGCAGCGCGTCCTGATTGCGAAACACTGACTCCATGAATGCTGACGCCATGTTTTGCATCGGCTCCAATGCCAATGGTCGGCCGGCCTTGATGTCGTCAAACGCTTTCTGTTGCAGGGCTTTGGCTTCGGCGTAGAGCTTTGCCGCACGATTTAATTCGGTCTCCATCGGGACTTTGGCGGCGGCGGCAGTGGCCGCTGGTTTGGCGACAGGAGCGGCTGTCGATGCCGGCTCGACCGCCTGAGCCGCTTCGCGCGCCGCCTGGGCGGCGGCCTCGGAACCGGCGATGGTTTTGCTGGGATCAATCAACACTTCATCAATGCCGCGGGCAACCAGTGTCTCGATGGCAGCACGGGTTCGGACCCAGCCTTGCGTTGTAACCTGCATCTGACCAGACTGCCGAACCACTTCCACTACATACATACCCGGCAACAGCTCGCTAGATTTCTTTTTCAGAAACATGAGGGCGCACACCAGCAAAATGCCTGCTTTAACCCTAGCAAAGACTTGCCGATTCTGCCGTCAGTGCGACCAGTAAATTTGCCGAAGGCCGGGCGAAAAAAAGGCCCGTTGCCGGGCCTTTTTCGTTTGTTACGCAGGATAGCCTGCCGTGTTATCCCTTGAGCTTGGCAATTTCCGCCGTCAATTCCGGCACCAGCGTAAACAGATCACCGACCAAGCCGTAATCCGCCACCGAGAAAATCGGCGCTTCTTCGTCCTTGTTGATGGCAACGATGACTTTCGAATCTTTCATGCCGGCCAAGTGCTGGATGGCACCGGAAATGCCCACGGCTATGTACAGCTGCGGCGCAACAATTTTGCCGGTCTGGCCGACCTGGTAGTCATTCGGCACGAAGCCGGCATCGACGGCGGCGCGCGAGGCGCCAACACCGGCACCGAGCAAATCAGCGAGCTTTTCCAGCATCGGGAAATTGTCGCCGCTTTGCATGCCACGGCCACCGGAAACGATCACCTTGGCTGCGGTCAGCTCCGGCCGTGCCGACACCGTCAACTCCTGGCCGACAAAGCTCGACAGGCTGTTGTCGGCGCTGGCACTGACCGCTTCAATGGCGGCGCTGCCGCCGCTCGCGGCCACGGCATCAAAACCGGTGCTGCGCACAGTGATGAGCTTGATGGCGTCGGTTGATTGCACGGTGGCAATGGCGTTGCCGGCGTAGATCGGCCGTTGAAAGGTATCGGCACTGACGACTGCAGTGATTTCCGAGACCATCTGCACATCGAGCAAGGCCGCTGCGCGCGGCAGCAGGTTCTTGCCGAAGGTCGTTGCCGGGGCCAGTACGTGTGAGTAATTTTTGGCGTGAGCGACCACGGCCGGGGTCAGATTTTCCGCGGTCAGATGCGCAAGGCCGGCGTCATCCAGCTTGAGAACCTTGGCCACGCCAACCGCCTGCGCGGCCTCATTGGCCACAGCGTCGATACCGTGACCGGCGACCAGCACATGGATCTCGCCAGCGCTGCCTTGCTTGGAAATGGCGTGCGCGGCGGCAATGGTGTTCAGCGTCGAACCGGCGAGTTTGCCTTTGGCATGTTCGGCAATAACAAGAATGGCCATCAGATCACCTTCGCTTCGTTACGCAGCTTGTCGACCAGCTCCTGCACGGAGCCAACTTTGATACCGGCCTTACGACCAGCCGGCGCTTCCACTTTCAAGGTTTTAACGCGCGGCGCAACATTGACACCGAGTTCGGCGACCGTAAGCTTGGCGAGCGGCTTTTGTTTGGCTTTCATGATGTTTGGCAAGCTGGCGAAGCGCGGCTCGTTCAAACGCAGATCGGTTGTCAGCACCGCCGGCAGTTTCAGCTTCAGCGTTTCCAGGCCACCGTCGATTTCGCGGACGACTTCGACTTCACCGCCGTTGACGCCGACTTTCGACAAGAAGGTACCTTGCGGCCAACCGAGCAAGCCGGCGAGCATCTGGCCGGTCTGGTTGTTGTCAGCATCGACCGATTGCTTGCCAAGCAGGACGATTTGCGGCTGTTCGCGATCCACCA
>CAMLNB010000011.1 GCA_946481205.1 uncultured Kangiella sp.
CTTTCAAGGCTTTCTCGACCCGGCCGACGCAGCTCGCGCAGGTCATGCCGCCGATCATCAGGTTGACGGTTGTGGCGGCGGCCGGGGCCGGCACTTCATAGCCGGCGTCGACCACGGCGGCGACCAGCGCATCACGGTTGACCCCTGTGTCGGTATCCAGATAAGCCGTTTCATTGGCGAGGTTCACCCGGACGGCCCGCACGCCCGGCACCTTGACCAGCGCTTTTTCGACCCGGCCGACGCAGCTGGCGCAGGTCATGCCGCCGATGGGCAATTGCAGCTGGTTGGAACCGGTCTCGTTCATGGGTTGTTCGGGCTGGCCTGCCTGATTGTGGTCAGCGCGACCGGGGTTGGCTGGAATCTCGCAGACGGCGTTCATGGTGACCTCCAAGGGCTTTGCTACCCATCGGACGCCACTGTCCGCCTTGCCATTGTGGCAAGGTCAAGCGGTTTTTGCTGAGCCGCTTGGGTAGCCTACTGGAGGACCTGCTTGGACGTCTGCTCGGGCAGCCAGCGCAGGCTTGTCCCGGCGCAAGGCAGGGCTCGCTAGAATGCGCGACCCTTTAGCCGGCTCCGGTCATTCAACCGGGCCCGGCGTGAAAACAGGCCCGAAAAATTGCCAGCGCCGGTCGCTTGACCCTGCCGTTGTGGCAAGCCGGACACTGCCGGCCGAACCGGACCACTGCGGTCCGAGCGAATGAGGAGTTCTGTCATGTTTACCGCCAATGTCAACGGCATGACCTGTGGTCATTGCGCCCGCGCGGTGACCCGCGCCATCCAGCAACGGGATCCGGAGGCGATCGTGCAGGTCGATCTGCCGCAGAAGCAGGTCAAGATTGCCGGCGATCTGTCCGAGCAGGAGATTCGCGCCGCGATTGTCGATGCCGGTTTCGAACCGGGTGCGATCGCGCAGCAATAAGCCGGCGCGGTGAGCGCGACAAATGCAAAAGGCCAGCAATGCTGGCCCTTTGTTTACTGCAGTTGTGCGACGGCGTAAGACACTTAGTTGAACTTCAGCGTCCACGAATTGATGTAACCGACATCCTGCGCAGCGCGGTCACGCGCGCGCAAACGCCAGCTGCCATTTTTCTGTTCGCTGCTGGCGCCGCTGACCGTGTACGTCTGAACGATGTTGTCCGCGCTACCACCGGTGCGGTTGTGCAGCACATAGACGCTGCCATCCGGCGCCAGCAGATCGACGATCAGATCACCGATATACGGGTGCACGATGTTGACATCAACGGTCACCGTGCCAGCAACACCGGAGGTCGGCACGCTGATCGTGCTTTGCACGCCAGTCGTGTTGTTGTCCGGAATGTTGAAGTCAGCGCCGTTGGTGTAAGTTTCTTGCGGCGGTGGTGTGCCGCCACGGAAGGCAGCGATGGTTGCAGCCGTTTGATTGAGCACGCGCGCGTTGTTCGATTGCGAGGCGGTGCCCATCACTTGCCCGTCGGTGTAGGTCTTGTTCGGGTTCGACCAATAGTTGATGCGCGGGCAACCGCTGGTGCAGTTGTAGGCCATCACGGTGCGCCAGGCGCTGTTCGGCGCGCGGTAGCCGTGGCCGTAGGCATACGGCGTGGTGCTCGGATCGGCAGCCGGATCGTGACGAGCCGATTGCAGGTGACCGATTTCGTGCGCGAACGAGTAATAGCCGGTGGCGCAGTCGTGGTGGACAACGGCAAACGCACTCGACGCGGTCGCGCCAATCGCTTTGGCAATACCGCAGGCTTCATCGTTGTTCAGAATCAACACGCCGACGTCAGCGGCAACGCTGTCGCGCTGGGCGTGGATGCTATCCATGTAACCGTCCGCGGTCGCGGCATAGCGATTCAAATCGGTCGAGATGCTGCTCGATTCGGTGTAGGTCACTTGCGATTTGGCCGCCAGCTCCACCGAAATGTCGATGCCGGAATTGACATAACCTTGATTGGTTTCGGCCATCGCCAAATCGATCAGGCTGTTGATGTCGGTCACCGCGGCAGCGGCGCCTTGGGTGTAGTTGACCAACAAGCGAATGGTGTGGGTCGCGCTGATGCCAACATCATTGTTGACGGTGGCGTCGGTTGGTAGCCGCTGTGCAGCATCAAAAATCGCCGCGTAAGCGCCTTCCGGGTGATCAGCCGGGAAGCGGCTTTCATCGAGCTGCGCGACGACGTGTTCGCCGTTACTGAGCGGGCGAATGCGGTACAGCTTGCCGTTCATCCGGACGTTGCCGGTGACCAGACCGTTACGCTGCACCAGCACTGCTTCGTCGCCACCGCCTTTGCTCTGCGCGACAGCGCCAATCCAGACTTCACCACCGTCACCGGTGCGATAGCTTTTCTTCATGCTGGCAACAGCGTCGGCACCAGCGAGCAGGTTCAGGCGCAGTTCGCGGCTTTGGCTCAGCGCCGGCCGGGCGCGCAGACCTTCGGCCATCGCTTGCACTTTGCGATCGCTGCGCAGCTGGTTGAGTTGCGCCAGATCGCGAACGCTGGCGGCTTTGTGCAGGGCAGTGTTGCTGGTGATGAACAGATCGTCAGCGGCGTACAGCGAGCCAGCCGACGCCATGCTGCCGATCAGCGCGAGGCTGAGCAGGGTGTGGCGTTTCATAGGTAAACCTCTGTGGGTGTTGTTCTGTCTTTCGCTGACTGGTTTGCGCCTTTTGTTGGGCAATACCGTCAGCGCCTCCTCGTTCGCCACAGACAACCCACTTGCAGCGACGGCGTTTGATATCACCGTCGCTTATATCGATGCAATCACTCCAGGTGACTTGCTGGCCGGAATCCGCAAATAAATTTGGTTTTGTATCGCTATGCGATTGTTGTGTATCGGTGCGTATCAGCTTGATGACGGAGGCAGAATTTTCAGCAATAAAAAAAGCGTGCCTGAGCACGCTTTTTTTATTGCGGTAATGCTTACTCGAGCCAGCTGTTGACCTTGACCAGATCGTCTTCGACCAAGGTGCCGGCTGCTGCTTTCAGTCGCAGAATGTTCAGCGCGTAGTCGTAACGGGCGCGCCACAGATTGCGCTTGGCCTGATACAGGTTCGAGGTGGCTTGCAGCACATCGACGATGGTGCGGGTGCCAACTTCGAAACCTGCCTGGGTCGCTTCCAAGGCGCTTTGCGCGGAAATTTCTGCTTGGGTCAGCGCTTTCACCGAACTGATCGCAGCCTGCAAGCCCAGATAAGCACTGCGGGCATCACGTACGGTCTGGCGGTGCTGCTTTTCCATGTCCTGGGTTGCGACCACGTAGTTCGCCGAAGCCTGATCAGTCGAGGCGCTGGTGCGGAAACCGGAGAAAATCGGCACCGACAGTTGCACGCCAATGGTTTTGGTTTCCTGCGTGTTGTCGAATTCGCTGGTGGTGTTGTTGGCCAGATCGGTACTGTCACCGTCAGAGTCGGTATCCGAGTAGGTGGCTTGCAGATCCAGTGTCGGGTAGTGGCCGGCGCGTTGGCGTTTCACTTCTTCGCGGGCAACATCGGCGGCCAAACGCTGGGCCTGCAGGCTCAGGTTGTTCTCCTGCGCAACGCGAACCCAGTCATCGGCATTGGCCGGCTCTGGCGAGGTCAGCGGCAGCTCGGTTTTCAGCCGGCTGATGCTGTCGTAGTAGGCACCGGTAATTTGACGCAGCGATTCATTGGCATTATCCAGCGTGTTCTGCGCCGAGATCATATTGGCTTGTGCTTGGTCGTAACGCGCTTGCGCTTCATGAACGTCGGTGATGGCGATCAAGCCGACATTGAAACGCTGTTTGGTCTGTTCCAGCTGCTTGCCAATCGACTCCAGCTCCGATTGCGCCAGCTGCACGCCGTCTTGCGCCGCCAGTACGTTGAAATACGCTTCTGAAGCGCGCACAACCAGATTTTGCAATTCGCCTTTGTAGCCGAGCTCGGCCTGTTCGGCGCGTTTCTTGGCTTGCGACAGGCCGACCCAGGTTGCGTGGTTATACAGCTCTTGATCCAGCCGCAGGTTGATGCTGTCGGTCGTGCTTTCCCGTTCGCTGTCGTTCTGGACCGGGGTGGCGCCGAACGGCACCGTTGTGCCTGAGGATTCCGAATCCGATTTGCTGGTCGATACGCTGCCGCTGATCTGTGGCAGCAGCGAAGCGCGGGCGATGGTAATGCCTTCTTTGGCGGCGTTGGCACGCGCTTCCGAGGCGAGGAAAGTCGGGTCGTTCTGCAGCGCCGCCCGGTAAACATCGAGCAGGTTTTCGGCCGAACTGGAGCTGCTCAGCAGCAGCGCAATGGTGGCAGCAACGGGAGTCAGGGCGTGTTTGAGCGTGCGCTTGAACATCAGGTGTTTCCTTCTTGGTTCAGTCTTCAATCTTGCATTAACGGTGTCTGCCATGCTGCGCGGCAGAGCTTCGGCCAATCAGCGATACCGACAGTATCGACGCAAATGGCACAGAAATCGTTTGTCGAAGCGTGACACTTCGTTTCAAGCGTCAGGCGTCGTGTCAGGAAAGACTGAGTGAAGGCGGCGCCGGCTCTGCGAGATGCCGGCGCCCGGCGGGCGCCGATCGATCAGAACTGGAACTGCGGGCTTTGCGGAGCATTGAGCAGCCGCGCCACCACGGTTTCAAACAGACTTTCCTCGGTCCAGCTCTGGTCACCGGTGCGGGTGATGAGCTTCGCCGTCATGGCCGGCAGGTCACCTTCAATGCAGAACAGCCGGCCGCCGATTTTCAGGCTGCGCTTGAAGCTGTCCGGCACTTTGACCAGCGAGCCGGTAATCGCAATCACATCGTAAGGGCCGTAATGATCCCAACCGGCCGAGGCATCACCGACTTCCAACGTGACTTTGGCACCCAGACTCAGGCTGTTCAGCTTGGCTTGGGCGCCGGTAATGAATTCCGGGATGATGTCGACGCTGTACACCTGACGCGCGCAGCTGGCCAGCAACGCGGTCACGTAACCGCTGCCGGTGCCGATTTCCAAGGCGGTATCGCCCGGCTGGACATTCAGCGCTTGCAGCAGCCGACCTTCTTCCCGCGGCGGCATCATGTCCTGACCGTGGCCGAGCGGAATCCGGACATCGGCAAAGGCCAGCGACTGATATTCGCTCGGGACAAACTGTTCACGCGGCAGGCTGGCCATCAGATCCAGCACCCGACCATCCAGGACATCCCAGGGACGGACTTGTTGCTCGACCATATTGAAGCGGGCTTTTTCGATGTTCATGGCGTTCGCGCTGTAGTTACGGTTACTGCCGCTGAAGCCGGTTCAGTGGCAAAACCTGAGGTTCCGCGCCCGTCTGAGTCATCGCCTGCCAGCCACCACAATGGCCGGCAGGTTATGAGTCGGGGGGGCGACAAACAAGGCGGCAAGTGTAACAGATTGTGGGCATTTCGCAGCCGTTTTGCCCGGATTGACTGGGTTTCGCCGGGTTTGTCGCTGGTCAATTTTCGGGCATTTTGTCCGGCCGCGCTGGCGCGGCCGACGGCTCACCGGCGACGGTCCGATGAGCAGGCAACGGCGGGAAAATCTCGTCATTTTGGTCGCGCCCGCGGCCGCGGTAAAAAGCCCTTCGGTTTGCCGGGGTTGGCACCCGGTCGGTATGATTGCCGGCACGCTGAAATGCCTTTCGCCGGCCATCGCCTGATGGTCGCCCGCCTGCCCGCCCTTCCCGAGGTTGTTGCTGATGAATGCCATGCCGGACCAATTTCTCGCCCAGACCGCGACCGTCTCCGAGGATTGCACCCGCCCGTTTCCGCGCTCGCGCAAAATCTACGTGACCGGCAGCCGCCCGGACCTGCAGGTGCCGATGCGCGAAATCAGCGTCACCGATACGCCGACCGAGCGCGGCCCGGAAGCCAATTCGGCAATCACCGTTTACGACAGCTCGGGTCCGTATACCGACCCGACTGCCAACATCGATATCCGCCGTGGTCTGCCGCGGCTGCGCGAAGGCTGGATCAATGAACGCAACGATACCGAGCTGCTGAGCGATTTCAGCTCGCGCTACGGCCGCGAGCGCAACAACGATGCTGCGCTCAAGCACATGCGCTTCGAGTTCTTGCACACGCCGCGCCGGGCCAAGGCCGGTGCCAACGTCAGCCAGATGCATTACGCCCGCCAAGGCATCATCACGCCGGAAATGGAATACATCGCGATTCGCGAGAACTCGCGCATCGAAGCGGTGCGTGAAGCGATGCTGCTGCGCCAGCATCCGGGCCAGTCGTTTGGCGCTGCCATTCCGAAACTGATCACGCCGGAATTTGTCCGTGACGAAGTGGCGCGCGGCCGCGCAATCATTCCGGCCAACATCAACCATCCGGAATTGGAGCCGATGATTATCGGCCGCAATTTCCTGGTGAAGATCAACGGCAATATCGGCAACTCGGCACTCGGTTCCAGCATCGAAGAAGAAGTCGAGAAGCTGGTTTGGGGCATCCGCTGGGGCGCCGACACGATGATGGATTTGTCGACCGGCAAAAACATCCACGAAACCCGCGAGTGGATCATCCGCAACTCGCCGGTGCCGGTCGGCACGGTGCCGATTTACCAGGCGCTGGAAAAAGTCGGCGGCAAGGCCGAAGAGCTGAACTGGGATATTTTCCGCGACACCTTGATCGAGCAGGCCGAGCAGGGCGTCGATTACTTCACCATCCATGCCGGGGTGTTGCTGCGCTATGTGCCGCTGACCGCCAAGCGGATGACCGGCATCGTTTCGCGCGGCGGTTCGATCATGGCCAAGTGGTGCCTCGCGCATCACAAGGAAAACTTCCTGTACACGCATTTCGAAGAGATCTGCGAAATCATGAAGGCCTACGACGTCAGCTTCTCGCTCGGCGATGGCTTGCGCCCGGGCTCGATTTACGATGCTAACGACGAAGCCCAGTTCGGCGAACTGAAAACGCTCGGCGAGCTGACCCAAATCGCCTGGAAGCATGATGTCCAGACCATGATCGAAGGCCCCGGCCATGTGCCGATGCATCTCATCAAAGAGAACATGGACAAGCAGCTGGAGCTTTGCCACGAAGCGCCGTTCTACACGCTGGGACCGCTCACGACCGATGTCGCCCCCGGTTATGACCACATCACCAGTGCCATCGGCGCCGCGATGATCGGCTGGTTTGGCACCGCGATGCTCTGCTACGTGACGCCGAAAGAGCACCTTGGTTTGCCGAACAAGAAAGACGTCAAGGACGGCGTGATCGCTTACAAGATCGCCGCCCACGCGGCTGACTTGGCCAAAGGCCATCCGGGCGCGCAGGTGCGTGATAACGCGCTGTCGAAAGCCCGGTTCGAATTCCGCTGGGAAGATCAGTTCAACCTGGCTCTGGATCCGGACACTGCCCGTGAATTCCACGACGAAACGCTGCCGAAAGACGCGCACAAGGCCGCCCATTTCTGCTCGATGTGCGGGCCGCAGTTCTGTTCGATGAAGATCACTCAGGACGTGCGCGACTACGCCGCGGAAAAAGGGCTGGAAACCATCCATACCCAGACCGTCGACAGTGAGGTCGAAGCGGCGATGCAGGAAAAAGCCCGCGAATTTCGCGAATCGGGCGCCGACGTGTTCAACAAGGCCTGAGTGGGCCTCGGCGCTGAGCGGATGGGTTCTGTCGGTAACGACGCTGACGGTTTACAGGTTCTCTGAATGTCGATTCATCAGATGAGCGCGCGAGCGTTCATTCGGCCGATGCGTGCGTCGGATATCGGCGCGGTCTTGCGGCTGCAGGCCGAGGCCTATCACGAGGTCGTATTGGAGACGGCGGCTGAATTTCAGCACAAGCTGACATTTTGTCCGTCCGGTTGTTTTGTTGCTGAAGCGGCCGATGGCGTTTGCGGCTATGTGTTCTCGCATCCGGGCCGTTGGTTGCAGCCGCCAGCCATTGGTGCCGCGTTGGATGCCTCCGCGCCAGTCGATTGCTGGTACCTGCATGATCTGGTCGTCGCCGAGCGCGCCCGTGGCCAGCGACTGGCCCAGCGGCTGCTGGCGCAGGTGCAGCAATGTGCGCAGGCAGCCGGTTTTGACCGGATGGCGCTGACTGCCTTGAAGCAGGCGGTCGGCTACTGGCAGGCCTGTGGCTTTGAGCCAGTCAGCGCCGGCCGGCCATTGCAAGGCAAGCTGCAGCAGTACGGTGACGGCGCCCGTTACATGGCGCAGGCCGTCTAAGGTTCCTGCGGTTTGGCCATGTCATGATCGTCAACGGGCCGGTTATCGCTGTGATGGTGGTTTCATGACGACGCTCTTTTCTTGACCGTATCATCATCGCCTTATCGCCATCGCTTTATCACCTAGACAGGGAGCGCTCCGCGTGAAGCCGCAGTTTCAGCACGATGACTACCAGATCCTTGAGCGCAGTGATTTGTATCGCGGCTATTTCCGCGCCGAGAAATTCGTCTTTCAACACAAACGTTTCGCCGGTGGCGTCAGCGAGCCGGTAACGCGGGAAGTGTTCATGACCCGTGGCGCGGTGTCAGTGTTGTTGTACGACCCGAAACTTGATGCGGTGGTGTTCGTTGAGCAGTTTCGCATCGGTGCGCTTGCCAGTGAGCGTTCACCCTGGCAGCTGGAAATGGTGGCCGGCATGCTCGACAAAGCGCTGCCGCCCGCCGAGATCGCCCGTCGCGAAGCGATGGAAGAAGCCGGCTGCGTGGTCGATGCGGTGCATTTCATTGGCCGCTTTTTCACCACGCCCGGTTGCTGCAATGAAATTTTTCATGTCTATGCGGCCAAGGTCGATGCCTCGGCGCTGGCGGCGCATGGCGGTCTTGCCGATGAACATGAAGACATCCGCATTCATGTGGTGCCGCGCGCGACCGCGTTTGACTGGCTCGATGCCGGCCATATCGAGAACGCCATGACGGTACTGGCCTTGCAATGGTTACGGATTCACGGTACCGGCTGGTAATTCACAATTGGTAATCGTGGTAGTTCGCAAACACTGAGGTTTCGCGCTAAGGTTGCCGACATGAACGCCGTACTGTTTCGTGCCCGCCAACAACCACGCCGCTATGTGCCGGATCTCGACCGGCTGCTGGCCGGTTGTGAACGCAACTACCAGACGCTGACCGCGTTGCTGGCGGTTGGCGACGTGCTCGGCCGGCCCGGCGGCAAGCGGGCGCTGGAACTGACCGGGCTGGAAGAGGACCGTTACACGACGACCCTGCGGGTGCAGGAGCACGACCCGAGCGTCAATAGCGGCAGCCAGTGGCTGACTGGCACCCGACGCATGATCGTGCGGCTGTACCACGATGTCCGGCTGGCTGAAGTGTTACAGTGGCACAACCGTCGCGTCATGCAGGGCGCCTACCCCTATCCCAATGCGGAAATGGCCCAGCGCGACGAAAAACAACGCGTCACCGATTTTTTGACCGAGTGGCTGGCGTCCTGCCAGCGGCGGCGATTGCCGATCCATTGTGTGCGCTCGACCATTATTCGCGCACCGGCCGTGCGCATCGGAGCCCCTTGAATGCGACAAGGAACCGTCCCGGTTACCCAACTGACCAGCCGCCATCCGGAGCGGATCGAGCTGGTGCAGATCTCGGATTGCCATCTGTTCAAAGAAGACACCGGCAAGCTGCTCGGTCTGGAGACCGCGTTCAGCCTGCAGGCCGTGCTCGACGATATCGCCGGCCTGCCGGCGCAAGACTTGTTGCTCGCCACCGGCGATCTGTCCCAGGACGGCACCCCGGAGTCCTACCGGCGTCTGCGTGATGGCGTGAACCAGTTTCCGATGCCGGCGTTCTGGATCCCCGGCAACCATGACGAACCGGATTTGATGGCGGCCGAGCTGACTGGTGGCCAATGGTCGCCGGCCAAGCGCATCCTGATTGGCAACTGGCAGATTGTCCTGCTCAATTCGATGGTGCCGCGCCGGGTCTACGGCAAGCTCAAGGACGATCAGCTGGCGCTGGTCGAACAGGCGCTGCAGGAATACCCGAACCACCACGCGCTGATTGTGTTGCACCATCATCCGGTGCCGGTCGACTGCTTCTGGCTCGATACCATCGGGCTCAATAATCCGGAGCCGCTGTTCGCTTTGCTGCAAGCGCACAAAGCCAAATCGGCGCTGCTCTGGGGCCATATCCACCAGGCCTTTGACCGCGAGCAGGACGGCATCCGGCTGCTCGCGACGCCGTCAACCTGTGTGCAGTTCAAGCCGCATTCGGAAGATTTCCAGGCCGACACCGAAAGCCCGGGTTATCGCTTACTGCGGCTGCATCAAGACGGCCGCATCGAAACCGAAGTGCGCCGCATCGAACATCTCGAATTCACCGTCGATTACTCGGTAAAAGGCTACTGAGTGCACCCGCCCGGTGCACGGCACCGGGCAATTTCCCAAACTTTTCCTATACTCCTTCCTGTTGTGTTTCTGGAGGGCGTAACTCATGTTTGGTTTTCGCGATTGGCCATTCCGGCGCAAATTGCTGGTGCCCATCGTCATTCTGGCGCTGATGCTGGCAGTCATGATGTGGGTCGGCATGGGCGCGACCAGTCGGGTCGGTGGCTTGGCCAATGACATTTCCGGTCGCTTGTTGCCAAGCGTCAATCTGGTGCTCGAAGCCGACCGCGACCTGTATCAAGCGTTGGTCGCCGAACGGGCCATTGCCGCCGGTCTCGGTGATGCCGGCAAGCAGCGCACCGAGCACGAGGAGAACCTGAGCCAGGCGAGGGACCGGGTCAGAAAAGCTGCGGCCCTGCATCCGGACGACAGCGGCATTCAGCGCGAGCTGGATCTGTTTCAGCAGGCGTTCGCCCGTTGGCAACAAAGCTCCAGCGCGTTGATGAGCGGCTCCGCTGACGCCGCCGCCATCGAGCAATCCGCGAAACACTTTCAGGACACCCGCGACACCATCGATCGGATGGGCGAGCTGATCATGAACGCCGCCAAAGCCGCCGACGAAGAAGTCACTGCGACTCGCACCAGCAGCGCGACCTTGCAAACCATTTTGCTGGTGATTGGCTTGGCGATTTGCGTGCTGCTGGCGATTACGTTTCCGCCGATGATCGTCGGGCCGTTGAAAGAACTGCTCGGCCGGATCGAGGACATTTCCCATGGTGATGGCGATCTGACCCAGCGCATTGATGTCAAAAGTCGGGATGAACTGGGTCAGGTGGCGGCTGCCTTCAATCAGTTTGTCAGCAAGCTGCAGGAAACGCTGAAGCGGTTGATCACCAACGCCAATGATGTTGGCGACGCGGCAGGTCAGTTGTCCGGCATCACCAAGCGCACCGACAGCTTGATTGGCGATCAGCACCGCGCCACCGAACAAGTCGCGACGGCAGTGCATGAAATGTCGAGCACCGTGCAGGCCATTGCCCAGACCACTGCGTCAGCGGCGCAAGCGGCGCATAGCGCTGACAGTGACGCCAAAGACGGCAGAGCGGTGGTTGGTCAGAGCGTGCATGCCATCGAAGATTTGGCTGGCGATGTTGCGCAGTCGTCCGAGACCATTCACAAGCTGGAATTGGAAACTGCCAATATCGGCAAGGTGCTCGATGTCATTCAGGGCATTGCCGAGCAAACCAATTTGCTGGCACTGAACGCGGCGATTGAAGCGGCGCGTGCCGGCGAGCAAGGCCGCGGTTTCGCTGTCGTGGCCGATGAAGTGCGCACGCTGGCCGCGCGCACCCAGCAAAGCACCCACGAAATCCAATCGATGATCCAGAGCCTGCAGAACGGCGCCCGCAATGCCGTCAGCATCATGGAGCGTGGCCGCAGCAAAGCTGACACCAGCGTTGATCGCGCCAAAGCCGCGGAAAATTCCTTGACCAAAATCACCGACTCGGTAGTCAAGCTGACCGATATGAACACCCAGATTGCCACCGCGGCAGAAGAACAAACGGCAGTCACCGACGACATTGCCCGCAACGTCGAGTCGATCCGGACCATTGCTGGACACAGTTCGGAAGCCGCGCGCGCCAGCGCCGAAACGGGCCGCCGCTTGGCCGAATATGCCCAAGCGCTGCAAAAAGAGGTGGCCCATTTCCGGGTTTAGCGAGTGAGCGAAGTGGTCCGACGCGAACCAAAGATAAAATCAACAGTGAAAACAGAAACGGCGCCTTCGGCGCCGTTTCTGTTTACTGAAGAATCATCAACTGCTGATGGCTAGTCGCCGAACGCGTCAATGCTGATACGTTCAACTCACCGCGAACAACTCAACTCATCGCCCGTACCAGCGGATTGAACCAGCGGCCAATCGGCCCGGTCAGTTTGATCGGCGCTGACTGCACGGTCAGGCACAGACAATCTTCGTTCTGCACCGCGGTCGGGGTGTGATCGACCTGTTCATCCAATATCAACATGTCACCGGTTTGATATAGGCCATGCTGATCGGAAAACGAGCCGTTCAGGACCAGCGTCAGCTCGATGCCATCGTGAGTATGCTGCGGCACTTTGCCGCCGGCGCGAATTTGATGCAGCGCGACCAACGTGCCATCCGGCAATTCTTTCAGCGTTGCTTGTTTCAGCCGGGTGCCAAGCCGGGTCCATTTGCGTGGCAAACCGTCCGGCAACAAATGCTGAAGCGGCGGCGGCAAACCGGCAGTGGCAGTCGGCGTTTCGCGGGGGGCGACGCGCTTTTCCGGTAGCGCGTTTTCGGCTAGGCGTCGCGACAAGGTCTGCCAGCTGTCGGCGGCCAGCGCAACCGGCGGCAGTTGTTCCAGCAAACTGCCACCGAGCTGATTCAAGCTGCTCAATTGCTGACGGCATTGTGCGCAGCTGGACAGATGCGCCGCGGTCGCCAGCGCGTGGGCGCTGTGCATTTGGCCGCTGGCGTAACTGAGCAACCAATCGGAGGACGGATGGTGAGTGACAGCCATAACACTACCCTGCGGTAAAACTGGCATGCAGCCGCTGCAACGCGAGCCGGATGCGGGATTTCACGGTACCCACTGGAACGCCGAGTTCATCGGCAATTTCCTGATGGGATTTGTCTTCGAAATACGCTTTCTCGATCACTTCCGCCTGCGCGGGTGGCAACTGCGTCATCGACAGCCGCAGTTCGGCACCGCGCAGGATCAAATCGGCCTGCTCGTCGGTCGGCATGGACTCGTCTTCCAGCACCGGCCAGAGATCATCGACGGGCAGCAATTCGGTCGGGCCGACGCGCCGACATTTGGCATCGATGTAGCGATTACGGGCGATGGTGAACAACCAGGTACTCGCTGCGGCTTTGCTGGCCTGATAGGTCTCGGCGCGGCGCCAGACCAACAGCATCGTGTCCTGGGTCAGCTCCTCAGCCGAGGCGGCGTCGGCACCGAGCCGGATGAAATAGGCTTTGATACGCGGCCCGAAGTACTGGAACAAGGTGGCGAACGAGTCGGTACAGCGCTGGGTGGCTACTCGCTCCAGGCAGCTGGCAAAACCATTCGCCATCCCTTTGTCGGCGTTGTTCACAACCATGCGAGGTTTGAATCGGGCAGTGGACGGCGTGGCGCCATTGTAGCCCTGGGCATTGTCTTGTTGGGTGCCGCTGGCCATGTCTGCAACTCCAAGGGGCCGTTCGCAATCTTTTACGCGTCTTGGATAGCCTCGGATCACCGGGCCCCTCGGCAAAACCCTCAATGCTGCCGCTAGTCGGCTTTTTCGACCGCTACCGCACCATTCGTGATCGTTCCACCGGCATGACGACGTACCGAAGCCCGACCGCCAGCTTGTTGTGTGCGGGAAAAGGTCTTGTTAAACAAGGAGTCATGCCGCCATGTCTAAGTTAAAAGCTGCGTCTTTGCGAGATCGGGTTCGTTGGCTGGTGTTACCGCTGGCCGCGGTGTTGATGATGGGGTGTGGGGTATTTGATGACGATGACGACGATGATCCGGTCGTTCCGCCTGCACCCCAGACCGCCAAGCTGCGGGTGGTTCATGCGTCACCGGACGCCCCACCCGTGAATGTCGTGGCCGGCGCCAACAACACCGCGCTGGTCAGCAACTTCGATTACCAGGGCATTACCCCGCTTTCGACGCTCCCTGTCGGTAGCTTGACGGTAACGGTCAACGGCATTTTGCCGGGCAGCACGCCCGCTGTGCTCGGCCCGGCCAACCTGAGTCTCGAAGCCAACAAAATCTACACCGCCATTGCAGCGGACAATGTTGCCGAGCTCGCCTTGGAGCTAGTGACGATTGACGATACCCCAGTGGCAAGCGGGCAGACCCGGGTGACCGTTTATCACGGCGCCCCGGCAGCCCCCCAAGTCGATGTCTATGTGACGGCTCCTGGCGCTGATCTGGCAACGGCCACTGCCTTGGGTTCGTTTGCCTTCAAGCAATCGCTGGGACCGGTGGCTGTCGCCAATGGCGATTACCGGATCCGGGTCACGCCAGCCGGCACCAAAGCGACTGTCGTATTTGACAGCGGACCGGTCACACTCGGTGGTGGCGATCGGTTTCTTGTCGCCACCGAAAATGTGCTGAATACCGAACTCGGTGCCGCCTACTCACCGATCAATCTGGCGGTCAGTGATGGCATCAACCCGAGCGTGGTGTTGCGTGATGTCAGCACACCCGCGGCGTTGCGCGTGGTTCATGCCTCCCCGGATGCCCCTGCGGTGGATATCGTGGTCAACGATGACTTCGCCACGCCACTGATCAACGCACTGTCGTATCCGGATTTCACTGCTTATGTGACGGTTCCTGCCGATAGCTACAACGTCAAGGTGGCCGCCGACGCTGACAACGATATCGTTGCGATCGACGCCGATCTGGATCTGACCGCCGGCAGTGTCAGCAGCGTTCTGGCCGTTGGTGAGCTCGGTGATGCCAGCATCGCGCCGCTGGTGCTGAGCGATTCGATTCGTCGCATCGCTACCGAAGCGCGTGTACGTCTGGTGCACGGCAGCCCGAGCGCTGGTGCGGTCGATATTTATGTTGTCGCGCCCGGCACCGATCTCGCCACGGCAACACCGGCGTTTAGCAATGTGCCTTTCTTGGCGGACACCGGTTACGTGTCGCTGCTGGCCGGGGATTACGATATCGTGATTACCGCAACCGGCAGCAAAACCGCCGCAATAGGTCCGCTCGCCGTCAGCGTTGAAGCGGGAGGGATCTACACCGCCATTGCCCGTGACGAGGTCGGGGGCGGCGGTCCGCTTGGCGTCATCTTGTTGGATGATTTTGCCGTGCTCTGACAACCCAGCAAACCTTCGCCAGCACGTCGCTGGGGAATCGGCGCTCACAACAACGTGGCAGGTATCGTGGCCGGTTATACTGCGCCGGCCATGATGCCTGCCGATTCTTTTTCCGTGTTTCCCGATGCGTACAGCGCGCTGCTGGCGATGCTGGGCGAGCTGCCGCAAGACGATCTGCTCGTGCTCGGGCAGTGCGGGCCACAGTTCAGCGCCGAGCAATCGGCCGCGCTGACGGCGTGGCGCATTCAGCAAGCCCATCAGGCGCTAGTCGCGGTAGCGCCGCTGTGGTCTGCGTTGCTGCAACAGCCGGACGCGCTCGCACAGACTTTGAAGGGGTTCGAGGGACATCGGCTGCAGCCGATGCTGACGCAGCTATTGCCAGTCTGGCGCGCCGCGGTGCTCGCCAAAGCATCGATCAATGCCGCTACCGCTTACGCCGCCTCGCTGCCGTCACTTGCCACCGTTCTGCAATGCTGGCAGCAGTGTTACGAAACGGCCGATCACGTTGCGCCAGCCGCAATACCGGCTGCATTGATGGCGTCGTGGCCGCTAAGCGCGGCAACAACGCCGATGTCCACGCCGTCGTTAGCCTTACAACCATTACCCTCACGGCCATTGCCATCACATTGGCAACAAACCTTGCTCGATTATGCGGCGCGCGCCGGTGAGTTGGCGGCGCTGGCGTTGCAGCATCCGGTCGCCGCCAGTCCCGCGGAGCGCGACTGTCTGTGGCAGCAGGATGGCGCGTGTTTGTATCGCTACCCGGCCGCGGCCGACGCGCCACCGCTGCTGATCGTTTACGCCTGGATCAATCGGCCCGAGGTACTCGATCTGGCGCCGGAGCAATCGCTGATTGCTGCGCTGCGCGCCGAAGGCTTTGCGGTGTGGCTGCTGGATTGGGCCGACGCCGGTGCGCACGGCTGCACACTGGAACAGTATCTGCTACGTCATCTGGATCGCGCCGTGATGCAGGTGCACGCGACTCACGAGCAGCCAATTGCTGTGCTCGGCATTTGTCAGGGCGGCAGCCTCGCGCTGACCTATGCGGCGTTGAAACCGGCGGCAATCGCCAGCCTGAGTTTGGCGGTAACACCGATCGATTTTCACAGCCAGACTGATCGCTTGGCTGCGCTGGCGCAAACGCTGCCGGCGGACGCGTTATCGACCCTGACTGCGCACAGTCCGGCGCCGCTGACGCTCGCTTTTCTGCAACTGAAACCGTACAGCCTGCGCATCGGCAAATACCTGGCGCTGCTGGCGCAACCGGTGCGACTCGCTGGCTTGCAGGCGTTCTTGCGCTTGGAGCACTGGCTCGGCAGCGGCCCGTTGCTTAGCGGCCCGGGTTTGGCCGAATACCTGTCGCGGTACTATCAACAAAATGCGTTGTGTCGAAATACCCTGGCGATCGCCGGGCAATCGATCACACTGCAACAATTGCGGGTGCCAGTGCAGCTGCTGATTGCCGAGCAGGATCATATTGTGCCGCCAGCATCGTCACTGGCTTTGCAAACGCTATTGCGCACGGCACCTGTCGTGCGGCAGTTTGCCACCGGACATATCGGCATTCTGGTTGGTCGCGCCCGGTTTGCCGTGGCAACGGCAGTGCGCGAGTTTGCCGAGCAGGCACAAACGAAGACGCCGTGATCACGCAGGCAGTCGCGCAAGCATTCGCGAGCAAAATCTCAGGAGCAAGGGCGATGAACGAAACCAGCAAAACTCTGGTGCTGGGCGTGTTGCTGGGCAGCGGCGTGCTGACGCAAACCCTGCAGGCCGCCAACACCACTGCGCCACCGGCTTGCGCCAGCGCGGCGCATCGGCAGTTCGATTTCTGGCTCGGCGACTGGCAGGTTTTCAAACCGGATGGCACGCTGGCCGGCGACAGCCGCATCCGGCGAACCCTTGGTGGTTGCGTGCTGCATGAGCATTACCGCACCGCGAGTGGTTACGAAGGCGAAAGCTTCAATATTTTCGACAGCCGCAGCCAGCGTTGGCACCAAAGCTGGGTCGATAACAGCGGTTTGTTGTTGCAACTCGATGGCGCGCTGCAGTCGGGCAGCATGGTGCTGGAAGGTGATGGCAGCGATAGCGCCGGCAAACCGGCGCGGCAACGGATCAGCTGGACGGCGCAAGCCGATGGCAGCCTTCGTCAGCACTGGCAAAGTCAGCTTGCTGACGGCAGCTGGAGCACGGTGTTTGACGGAATTTATCGTCGCCGCAGCGAGCCGAAGAATTAGAACCCACAGCGATGATTCGCCGTACCCGCCATGCCATGCATGACGTGGTATGGCATCAGGCGCGCACGGTGCCGCATTGCCAGCAGGCGCCAAAACTGCCGTCCGATTCTTCGCCGCAGTGTTCGCAGCGCCAGGCTTGCTCGCTGTCCTTGCTGCTGGCACGCCATTCCTCCAGCAGCAATTCTGCGCGCGCTTGTTCGGCCGGGTGCAGAATCCAGACGCTCGGCAACGTGTCCATACCCATCGGCAATTCACCGCGCATCGAGAACAGCACATCGCCCTGCACTTGCGCGTTGACGCCATGAGCTTCCAGATAGCCACGCAGCAGATGCGCTTCGAATGGATTGTCGGCGGTGTAAAGCTTGTGCATGGCTATCGCTGCAAACCGGATTGGTTTGGCAACGATAGCACAGCAGCGCAAGAGCACCGGGCAACAGTGTCGGGCAACAGTCTCGGCGTTAGTAAGTCGAACCGTTCAGAACGTCACCACCGGTGTTTTCACCTCGGCGCCCGGCGCGAGTGCCAGTGGCGCCGGTTCACCAGCCGGACCCAGACTTTTGATGTAACGATACAGCGCGCGTTTGTCGCGCTCTTCCATGTCGCGCAGATTGAACCAGGGCATCGGCGGCAGCATCGGTGAGGCGGCGCGTTGCAGCCATTGTTCCTCGTTGTAGCGCTGCACCGACAAGCGCAGATTGGCCGGATAACTGACACCCCATGGTCCTTTCCAACCGAGTGAACTGCCGGTCAGCCATTGCGCCTCCGGTACCTGACCGCCGGTTTCCGGATAGTTGGGCGTGTGGCAGTCATTGCAGCCGGCAATGGTGACCAGGTAACGGCCGCGGGCGATGTCGGATTGCGGATCGGCTTCGGCGGTGACTGGCATCAGCAGCATCGGAGTAGCCAAAAGGGCAGCGGAGGTCAGCCCCTGCAGTGACGACGGTAGTTGAAACAGCGATTGCGACAACGGTTGAAACAGCAAAACAAGCGAGATCATGATTCCTTTCCTTTTGCGAACAAACTGGGCCGGTGACCGCGCCTCCTCATGAGTCGCCGTGACCGGCACCTGCGTTCCGGCTCGGGGCGGTAGGCAGTTCCAGTGGCGCGCAGCCTACGTGGCCGGCAGCGGCCGCGTTGCTAAGATTTCCGTAAAATCACAGCTTGTTACCGCCTGCAATCAGTGGCCATTGGCGCTACCATACGCGCCCTGCGGCGGTCGGCCTTTGGTCGCCCGCATCCGCGCCTACGGAGTCCGGTCCTCGTGTCTGCCCCCCTTTCCCGCCGCTTCAGTGTTGCGCCGATGATGGATTGGACCGATCGGCATTGCCGCTATTTCCTGCGGCTGATCAGCAAGCACGCGTTGCTGTACACCGAGATGGTCACCTGTGGCGCGATCCTGCATGGCAGCCGTGATGCGCAGCTGAAATTCGACAAGTTTGAACATCCGGTTGCGCTGCAACTCGGCGGTTCCGATCCGAAACAGCTGGCGCAATGCGCGCGCATTGCCGTCGATTACGGCTACGACGAAATCAACCTGAATGTGGGTTGCCCTTCGGATCGGGTCCAGGAGGGCAAATTCGGCGCGTGCTTGATGGCTGAGCCACAGCTGGTGGCCGAGTGTGTGGCGGCGATGAACAGCGCGGTGCGCATTCCGGTGACGGTCAAACATCGCATCGGCATCGACGACAAAGATTCTTGGGAAGAACTGGTCCGTTTTGTCGAAATTGTTGCCGCTGCCGGT
The DNA here is from genome assembly GCA_946481205.1 of uncultured Kangiella sp. The sequence continues at coordinate 19,040 of CAMLNB010000011.1, forward strand.
TGCCAGAGCTTTACCGTGCACGCGCGCAAAGCCTGGCTCAATGGCTTGAGCCCAAAAGAAAACCGCGAGATCCCGCCGCTGCAATACGACACGGTTTATCGGCTCAAGCAAACCTTTCCGCAACTCGAAATCATCATCAACGGCGGCATCACGCAATGGTCGGCGATTGATCAGCACTTGCAGCAAGTCGACGGCGTGATGATCGGCCGCGAGGCGTATCACAATCCCTGGTTTCTGGCGCAGGTCGACAGCCATTTGTTCGGCGATGACATGACGCACACCACGCGCGCCGAGGTGCTGCGCGAGTTTGCCGAATACGCTCGTTACCAGCTCGCCCATGGCAGCGGTTTGCAGCACCTGAGCCGGCATATCCTCGGGTTGTATCACGGTCAAAAAGGTGGCCGGCTGTTCCGCCGCGTGCTGTCGGAACAGGCGCACAAACGCGGCGCTGGCGTCGAGGTGTTGTTTGCTGCGCTGGCTGCCGTCGAGGCGGCGCAGGCCGAGCCGATCAGCAATAGCGTCGATACCACCGTAACCAGCATCAGCTGAGCGCAGCAGCGTTTCGTTTTTCCTCCAACAGCACGGCAGATCCGCAGCCCGGCAGAACCGATTGGCGAATTTCGCCAATCGGTGGCGTCGCTGCCAATCCGGCTCTGACGCTATCTCGTCAACATTCAGCAGAATCAAACACTTAGTTCAAGCTCCGATGCTGGCATGCCGGTTGCGATAGCACCGGTAAGTGGCAGCGTTTTCTGCTGCCGCAGTCAAGGGAGCAGGCCATGGCGTTGGAATGGCTGAAACAAGAGATGCGCGCGCTGTGGCCGCAGGGCCAGCGCTGGCTGGCGTCGATGCGGCATGAGCTCAGTCGGGTGCAGGCGCTGCACCGGCGCGAACGCGCCCGTGAACGTCTGCTCGAAGCGGAACTCGACAACGCTCGTGCTGCACTGATGCGCTGGCAAGCGCGCCGCGATGTCGCCGCGCAATTGCCCAGACCGGAGCTTGCCGAGCGGGCGGCGCTGGAAGTGCAGCGTCACGCCGCCGAAGTCGAAGCGATACAGGTCGTGTTGGCCAAGCAACAAACGCTGACGACAACGCTGACCGAAAAGCTGAGCGCCATGGAATCGCGGTTTCTGATTGCCAGCGAACGGGCGGCCCTGCCGCGTCGGCCGGTGTTGGAAGTCAGCCGCACGCTCGAAGAGCTCAGTGTGCGCGAGCGCCGCTTCCAGCACAGCGAACAACAATTGCTGCAGCAGTGGCCACCGGTGCCGGGCATGGCCCGCGATCCGGCCTATGACGATGCCGTGGTCCATGGCACCGCGGCGCCGCGTAACGAACTGGTCGTCGCAAGCGGCTCGGCGGTCGATGCAGATTTTGTTACCACTACAACGTCAACAGACAAACCGGAGCGTGCACCATGATGGCGAACCAGTTGTGGTTGCTGATGTTCAGCCCGGTGCTGGTCTACAGCGCCTGCGCGGCGTTGATGACCGGCTGGGATCGCTACTGGCGCAAACGGGGCCTCTACTGACACGCGAGCCGGCCAATGCCGCTGACGAGTGTCGATGATGGGTGGTACCGGTGCAGAACGAGGAGTGTGAAATGAGCGAGTGTCCCTATTGCGGTGGCAACATGGCTGGCCGCAAGAATGGCGACGGTACGTTTCGGCGCGAGGGTCGTGGTCCGTTCCGTGCCAGCGATGGCGGCAAAGTGTTCGGGGTTTGCGCCGGCATTGCCGATCACTTTGGTTGGTCGCGGTTTGCCGTGCGGTTGATCACCTTGCTGGGATTGGTGTTCTTTTTCCCGGCGGTGCTGATTGGTTACCTGCTGGCGGCGCTGCTGCTCGACCGCGACGACGAGCCGGCACCGGAGTATCGCACCTAAGAAACCCGCAGTATGCAAACCTGACCCGGTCTGATAGCACGCCGGCTGCGACAAAAGGTCGCAGCCGGCGCCGACCCAAACTGCTCTATAATCCGCGCCCAGATTTGCCGCTGACCGATGCGGCGCGGAGTGCCTGCCATGTCCAAACGTATCCTGTCGCTTATCGCCGTGCTGCTGCTCCGGTCGTCCTCGCTGCTGGCGGCCGAGGCCAGCGGCATCAGCGTGCACAACGGCTATGTCCGCTTGCCGCCGCCGGGCAGCCCGGCCGCGGCGTATTTCACCTTAAAGAACAGTGGCGCCGATCGCGCGCTGGTCGATGCCGAATGCCCCTGCGCCGGCATGACCATGATCCACGAGTCGTTTGAAAAAGACGGCATGGCAAAAATGCGTCATGTCGACAGCGCCGCGTTGCCAAGCGGTGGCGAATTGGTGCTGAAACCGGGTGGCCTGCATGTGATGTTGATGCGCTTGCAGGCGCCACTCAAAGCCGGCGATCAGTTGCCCTTGAAACTGATCTTCGCCGACAGCGACAGCTTGACGATCACGCTTCCGGTCGAAGCCCGCTGAGCCAAGCGGCATGCGCGGACACAAGCGGGGTGTGAGCGTTGCGTTGCTGCTTCTGCTCAGCAGCGTGAGCGTGGCAGAGCCAGCAACGCCATCGACCAGCAACACGCTTGGCAAGCGGCACACCGCGCCAACAGAAGATGCCTGTGTCGGCAGTCGGGTGTTGTCGGTGGTCGCTCACGCCGATGACGATCTGTATTTCATCAATCCAGCCATTGATGCCGCCATTGCCCGTGGCGCTTGTGTGCATACCGTCGTTGTTACCGGCGGCTATGTCGACAATCCCGACAACCGCTTTCGGCTTGCCGGTTTGAAAGCGGCCTATGCGCTGATGGCCGGTCGCGATGCCGCGCTGTGGCAGGAACAATGGCAGCTCGTGGCCGGTAAGCCGGTGCAGCAATTGGTGTTGGCCGGAACGCCGAAAGTGCAACTCAGTTTTCTGCATCTGCCTTGCGGTTCGCATGACGATATCCGACCGCGGTTGCCAGCAACGTTGTATGAGTTGTATACCGAGCGCGATCGCACCGAAACGATCGGCCCCGAAGCGGGCGCAAGCTACGATCAAGCAACCTTGATTGCCGTGCTGAAAACCTTGATCCAGCAATGGGATCCCGACACGGTGTATACCCTGCAACCGCACCGGCCGTTTCCGGTGCGGCACAGCCGGCCCGGTGGCGAGGGCGCCCACCCGGATCATGTGATTGTCGCGCGCTTGCTGCTGACGGCACTCATTGGCGAAAACCGGGTCCGCACCGTGCGCCTGCACGACGATTATCCGATTCAGGATTTGCCAGCCAATCTGAATGCAGAACAAGCGCAGCGCAAAACCGAGGTGCTGAAAGCGTATTGCCGCGAAGATGTGCGCGGCTGCGCCAATCCAGACACGGTGGCGCCGGCCTGTCGCGCTGAAGAAGCCGATGGTTGGGGCGAAGCTTGGCTCTGTCGTCATTACCCGATGCGAGTACCGAACCGCGATTGACACGCCAAGCTAAAAAAGAAAGGGCGACTTTCCATCCAGAAAGTCGCCCTTACGCTTGCGCTCGGGGGAATGCTAACGCTTATTGCGGCAGGCTCAGCGCCTGGGCCGTGGCGACCAATACCGCGGCAATGCGTACGCTCGATTGGATCGCGATCTTGCTGGCACCCTGCTTGCTTACTTCGTGCACATGCGATTCGATGCACATGCCGCAGCCATTGACCGCAGAAACCGCCAGCGCCATCAATTCAAAATCGAGTTTGGCAATGCCGTGGCTGGCCAAACCGTTCATCCGCAGCCGTGCCGGCAGTTTGCTCAATTCGGCGTCGCCAGCCAGATGCAGGAAACGATAGTAGACGTTGTTCATCGCCATCACGGTCGCCGCGGTGCGCGCGGCGTTGACGTGAACGTCGTCGAGGTATTGCCGGGCATCGGCTTCGACCGCCGTGGCCACGCGATCATGCTTGGTGGCGTAGGCAACAGCCAAGGCAATGCTCCAGATCTGGGTATCGTTCAGTTCCGGGGCGCCGTCGGTGGTCAGCACGGTGCCGAGATTCAATTTGGTGTCACGCGCTGCCTCGGGCAGGGCGGCGCGTAATGACTCAATTGTGTGAGTCCCGATGGCAGCATTTTCAGCAGACATGGCTCGCTCCTGCGCACGTGCAAAACACGCGCGCGATAAAATTCGATTAAGGGTTTCGCTAAAGGTGGCGGCCCGCCCCTGCTAGAACCGGGCCGCCTTCATGACGCGTTGGTCGTGGTCAATCGCGCAGGCGATTAGCCGACTTTCAACGTGTCCTGACCTTTCTGCCAGTTGCACGGGCAGAGTTCATCGGTTTGCAGCGCATCAAGTACACGCAGCACTTCTTTGACGTTACGGCCGACGTTCAGATCGGTGACCATGACGAAGCGGATGATGCCTTCCGGATCAACGATGAAGGTCGCGCGCTGGGCAACACCTTCGGCGTCGTCGATGATGCCGAGTGCGCCGGTCAGTTCGCGCTTGACGTCAGCCAGCATCGGGAACGGCAGCTTGTTCAGCTCTTCCTTGTGCTGGCGCCAGGCCAGGTGGACGAACTCGGTGTCGGTCGACAAACCCAGCACTTGCGCGCCGCGATCGGCAAACTCACTGTTCAGCTTGCCGAACTCGGCGATTTCGGTCGGGCAGACAAAGGTGAAATCTTTCGGCCAGGCAAACAACACAACCCACTTGCCAGCGAACTGGTCGTTGCGGATGTCAACAAACGCGTTGTTGATGTCGTTGCTGACGGTGGCTTTCAGGTTGAAGGCGGGCAATTTTTTACCGACGGACAACATGGGCAAAACTCCTCTGAGGGCGATTAAAGAAAAGAGCAAAAAAAATCAAGGCATCAACGTGGCAGCAAGCTCGCGCACACGCATTCAAACTCCGGCTCCTGTATTGGCTCCGGCACCAGCTCGGTTGACGTGCGCTGCAAACACAGCCACCACCAGGAATCGATATCGGTCATTGCTGTGGACTGACGCTTGTCGTTTGGGTGGCGCCATCTTCGGGGAGCGGGCCGGCGTTGCCCAGTTGAACGGTTGAATCCCGCCGATAGGTATTGCCTATTGAACCGGCTTGGCGGCATAGTCGCTGTCAACAGGCTGCCCGGCAACGAAGAGGGGGATTCGATGAACCTGCGCGATTTGCACTATCTGGTGGCGGTGGCCGAATACAAGCATTTCGGCAAGGCTGCAGAGGCCTGCCATGTTTCCCAGCCGACGCTGAGCCAGCAGTTGAAAAAACTCGAGGAATACCTCGGCGCCCAACTGATCGAACGCGACAGCCGGCGGGTGCAGCTGACCACGCTCGGCAGCGAGATCGCCACCCGCGCTCGCCGTATCGTCAGCGACGCCGACGCGCTGGTGCAGTTGGCGCGCTCAGCGTCCGATCCCTTGGTTGGCGAGTTGCGGCTCGGTGCCTTTCCGACGCTGGCGCCGTATTACCTGCCGTCGGTGCTGCCGATGCTGCGGCAGAAACTGCCGGATCTGAAACTGTTCCTGGTCGAGGACAAAACCCCGCATTTGGTCCAGCTGGTGTTGCGTGGCGAATTGGATGCCGCGTTGCTGGCGCTGCCGGTGCCACATGATGGGCTGGAAGCGATTCCACTGTTCAGCGAGCCGTTTTTATTGGCGGTGCCGAAGCAGCACACACTGGCCAAGCGCAAGCAGATCGAACTTGACGATTTGCAGGGCCAGTCGTTGCTACTGCTCGAAGATGGCCACTGTTTGCGTGATCAGGCTCTGGAGGTCTGTCAGTTGGCCGGTGCCGGCGAAAACGCCACGTTTCGCGCCAGCAGTCTGGAAACACTGCGGCAGATGGTCGCCGGCGGCATCGGCATCACGTTGATGCCGAAAATGGCGGTGCGTGAACAGGAAGAAGGCGTGCGCTATGTGCCGCTGAAAGCCAGTGCCGAACGCAATGTCGGCTTGGTGTTCCGCGCCAGCACTTCGCGTCGACGCACGCTGATCCACCTAGTTCAATTGCTGCGTGCGCATCAAGGTGTGCCGACCGCTGGCAAGCTCGGCAAAGCGGCGCATTGAATCGGATTTACGGCGCCGGAATGTCGGTCGGCGCCAAGGCGGTTTCCGGGACGAAATCCGCCAGCGTTTGCTGATCGACCACCTGAATGCGCGGCCCGACCCGGAGCGCGTGCGGCTGCTTTTCCAGCACCCGCACCGCCAAATCCACCGCCAGCCTGGCTTGAATCACCGGTGAGTCGGTCGGCGCTGCCAGAATCCGTTGTTCACGCAGGCCGCGATACACGCTGGCGTTCATGTAGTAGGCAATGACGCGAGTGTGCGGCCGTTGCTGCGCACGCAGCAAATGCGAGGCCGCTTCGGCGGTGACGGCGGTGCCGACAATCAGATCGAGCGCCGGATCGGCGCGCAAGGCGGCCTCGACCAAACCCATCTGGACTCGGATGCCGGTATCGCCAAACGCGCTGTGGACAATTTCACCGCAGCGCGGATCCAACGTGGCGCGAAACCCTTCATCGCCAGTGCGCACCCAGGCGGCGCCGTCCGGGCCCGGCAGCCAGGCGAGGCGAAACCGGCGTTGCTCACGCTGACACAAGCCGTTGATATAACGCGCCGCCGCAGCACCCATGTCGCGAAACGACACCATTGCTTTTGCGGTAACCGCCGGGCTTTGCACTCCGTTGACCAGATCGATCACCGGCAGACCGGCCTGCGCCAACGTACGGATGCTGTCGTTCAGACCTTGCTCGTCAATGGCACCGAGAATCACCGCGTCGTGCTGGCCGTCCTGACAGCGTTCACGCAATTGTCGGATTTGTTGCGGCAGCTGGTCATACCCACCGGCGTAAATCAGATGCAGCTCAACGCCAAGGCGCTTGGCTTCCGCTTCCAGGCCCCATTCGACGGCACGCCAGTAATCGTCTTTGCGATGCGGCAGTGCGGCACAAAGTCGCCAGCGCTGCATGGCCTTATCAAGCGCGCGGTAACGCAGGGCCGTGCGTGCGCTGCTGTCCGCGAGGCTGGCCCAGCGTTCGACCGCATAAGTTGGGGTATCGGCCATGCCGTTGGTGCTGGTGATCAGCGCCGGCAAGACCAGCGCACAGAGGAATCGCCAGCAGCTCATGGTGAACGGGAATCAGTCCGGATTTGCCGGCAGTATAGGCTAGACTGGAGGCAGCGAGCGATGCGGGTAGGGTGCCATGGCAGGACAGGCAAGAGTGCTGGTGGTGGATGACAACAACACCAATCTGGCAGTGGTCGGCGAGTTGCTCGAGCGCCAAGGCTTTGATGTGTTTGCCGCCAACAGCGGCGAGATGGCCTTGCAAATGGCGCCGCTGGCCAAACCGGAAATTCTGCTGCTGGATGTGATGATGCCCGGTGGCATGGACGGTTATGACACCTGCGCGAAATTGCGCGCCTTGCCCGGGCTTGGCAACGTGCCGGTGTTGTTTCTGTCGGCCGACAGTACACCGCAAAGCAAGCTGCGCGGTTTTCAAGTTGGCGGCATGGATTACGTCAGCAAACCGTTTCAGGCCGATGAGTTGTTGGCGCGGCTGCGCACGCATCTGGAGCTGTACCGGTTGCGCGAACATTTGGCCGATGAAGTCTCGCGGAAAACCCAGGCCGTGCAGGTGCTGGTCAGCGAACTCAACGACTCTTATGAGCAGGCGTTGGCTTTGCTGGCGCGGGCGGGCGAGTTTCGCGACAAGGACACCGGCAATCACACCCGTCGTATCGGTGAATACGCCAGCAAGCTGGCGATGCTGGCCGGTTGCGATGCCGACTTTTGTCGTCGGATCCAACATGCGGCGCCGTTGCACGATATCGGCAAGGTCTCGATACCGGATCGCATCCTGCTCAAAGCCGGTCCGCTCGATGAAGCTGAATGGAAAATCATGCGCACCCATGCCGAAGCCGGTGCTCAGATTCTGCGCAAATACAGCCAGCCGCTGTTTTTGCTGGCAGCCGATATTGCCAGCGCGCATCATGAACGCTTTGATGGCAGTGGTTACCCGCGCGGCGTACGCGGTGAGGACATTCCATTGGCAGCCCGGATCACGACGTTGGTGGACACTTACGATGCACTGCGGTCACGGCGACCGTACAAGGAGCCGTACAGCCACGAGCAGGCGGTGCATATTCTGCAGAATGGCGATGGCCGTACCCAGCCAGAACATTTCGATCCGGATCTGCTGCAACTGGTGATCAAGCATCAGGAATTGCTGCGGCCGGTATTTGATGCCGACGTGCAACCGGCGCACACCCGCGGAGCCACAGAATGACCCCAGCCCCGCGCCGGCGTGAGCGCCTGCAATCGCAATTATTTGTCCGCGTTGCATTACTGGTTCTGGTGTTGATTCCGCTGTTTGGCGCGCTGCGTTTCCAGAACACCCGCGACGCCTTGCAGCAGGAGTTCGATCAGCGCATGGCCGGCGCCACCGAAGTACTGTCGGTGGCGCTGCGCGAACCGCTGTGGGAATTTGACGAAAGCCAGATCGGCGAAGCAGTCAAGGCGTTGTCCTATCTGGATGAATTGCAGCGCGTGCACATCACCGATCTGAGCGCGGCCCGCTACGAGTGGTGGTTCGAGCGTCAGCAGAACGGCCAGCTGGAGTTGGCCAGCGCACCAGCAGAGGCAGCCAGCGATGCCATTGCAAAGCGCTTTACCATCGCCGCGCGCGGTGCGGATCTGGCGTCGGTCGAGCTGTTCTTTTCCGATGCCAGCGTGCAGGCGGCGTCACAGGAAGTGCTGATCAGCATGGTTACGCTGGTCGGCGGTTTCACCGTGGCGATTCTGCTGCTGATGTATGTGCTGGTCGAGCGCTACGTTGGCCGGCCGCTGTGTCAGCTGCAAGACGCCCTGGCCGATGATGCCGAGCCAAATGTGTTGCCGCGGGTGGTCGCCGAACTGCCGGCCAATGAGTTGCAGGCGCTGGCCGAGCGTTATATGTCGGTGCTGACTGACCTGCGTAGTCACCAGCAGCATTTGACCGAAATGGTGGCAGTGCGTACCCACGCGCTCAGCGACACCAATCAACAACTTGAAGCCGAGATCCAGCGTCGTAATGCGGTCGAAAAAGAGCTGATCGCCGCACGCGAACAAGCCGAGCATGCCAGCGAAGCGAAAACCTATTTCCTGGCGCACATGAGTCACGAATTGAGGACGCCGCTGAACGGCATCATCGGCTACGCCCAGCTGCTCAGTCATGGCAGCCGCGATGAAGCGGAGAGCCGCGAATTCGTTGCCAACATCAACCGCTGTGCCGAACATTTGCTGGAGCTGATCAACCGGATTCTGGATCTGTCGAAAATCGAACAGGGCCGGATGGAACGGCAGGATGCGCCGTTTGCTCTGAACCGGTTGATTGAGGACGTCACCACCGTCGTGCGACCGCGCACCGATGCCAAAGGCCTGCAGCTGAAAGTCCAGTACGACAACGGTCTGCCACTGGCACTGCTCGGCGACGCCGCCAAGATCAAGCAGGTGTTGATCAACCTGCTCGGCAACGCGGTCAAGTTCACTGAGCGTGGCCAGATCGAATTGAACGTGCGGCAACTGGTGCCGGGGCAAGTGCAGTTTGCCGTGCGTGATACCGGCATCGGCATTTCCAGCCGCGATTTGCAGCGCATTTTTGAGCCGTTCCAACAGGCCGGCACCAGCGCCCAGCAATGGCGTCAGGAAGGCACCGGGTTGGGGTTGGCGATCGCCCGGCGCTTGGTAGAAATGCTTGGTGGCACGCTGCAAGTCGAGAGCGAGCCGGATCATGGTTCTTGTTTTCGTTTCACGGTGCCGCTACCGGTCAGCGATGTGCCGATCGATGCCGGTGAAGTGCTGACGCCGGTTGGTCTGATCGGCGATGCGCCGAACATTTTGATCGTCGACGACGTTGCCCATAACCGCGAAACCTTGGCGCTGCAACTGCGCCAGATCGGTTTTCAGGTGCAGACGGTCGATTCCGGTGAGGCGGCCTTGGCCAGCGTTGCCAGCAAGCGCCCGGATCTGGTTTTCATGGATATCCGGATGCCGGGCATGGATGGCATCGAGTGCGCGCGTCACTTGCGCGCCGATCATCCTGGCTTGCCGGTGCTGGCATTTACCGCCAGCGTGTTTGACGCCCAGGTCAATGCCGACATCCGCGCCCATTTCGATGGTCTGGTGCTGAAACCGGTCGATCTGGCCCAGGCCTGTTCCAGCATTGCCAAATGCCTGCCGGTGCAATACCGCTATTCCGAAAAACCGATAACCGTAACGGCCGAACCCAGTGCCAGCCTCAGCGTTGCCGAATCGCTGTCGGCCAGTGAGCTGGCTCATTTGCGCGCCTGGTTGTCGGCCGGCGCGCTGGCCCGTATTCGCGATTTCGGCAATGAACTGCGCAACCGCGAACCGGAACAGGCTGCGCTGGGCGAACAATTGCAGAAGCTGGCCCGGGCTTACGACATTGAGGCACTGCGCCGTTTGCTCGGCTGACGGCGACCGGCATCGTTGTCCGACCGCCCTGCTCGACAACACCGCCGGTCGGTTGTCCACCTGAGCGGCGGTGCGTGCGCCTGCTAACATAGGCGGTATGTTCCCATCCCCTACCCAAGAAAAAGAGGACACCATGCGCCGGCTGTCGTGCCCGTTACTGTGCCTGCCATTGCTGCTACTGGCGGCCTGTCAACCCAAAGTCGACAACAGTGACACCGAAGCGCTCGCCGACAGCATCAAGGCGATTGCCGAGTCGCGCTCGCCGATCGAGCGGCAGAATCTTGCCGATGCGCTGTCGGTGATTGCGTTGTCCGAAGTCGGCTACCTCGGTACGCCACCGACCGATGCTGTCGCCATCGCCGAAGATGCCACGCTCGGTCCGGCGCTGCTGCAAGTGCTGGACGGTGACGATTACGACGACATCATGGAAATGGCCAAGGGCCTGCGGCTGAGCCGGGAGGAGCGGATGCTGCAAGCCGCCCAGCTGGCCCAGCAGGAAGTCCAAGCCAAGCTGAAACAGGCGCAGGCCGAGCTGGAACAGCTGCGCGATGTTGGCGTTCAGAATGCTCGCTACAGCTGGACCACTGGCGATTACATGCCGCAAGCCGTCGTCGAATTCGAGCTGACCAATCGCACCAACGAGCCGGTCACCGGGGTCAAGCTGCGCGGCACTTTGACCACGCCCGAGCGCACCGAGCCCTGGGTGTACGAGGTGCTTACCCATGAATTGATTCGACCGCTGCCGGGCCAGAGTCTGGAGCGCTACCGCCTGGTGCCGAATCAGTTCTCGGCCTGGGGCAACCGCCAACTGCAACGCCGGCGCGATGTCCGGTTGAGCTTTGTTGTCATCAACGTGCGCAAAGGCCAGGATTGGTTGGTGTCGGCCGATCCGGAGCAGCTGCAAACCGAATTGAAGCACTATGAAAATGCCGAGCTGCAGGCACGGGCCGCTTTGACGGAATTGAAGGGTGGCGGCTAACGGCGGGCAAGGCACGACTTTCTTAAAAACAAAACGGCGGGTTATCCCGCCGTTTTGTTTTGTTGCCAGCAGCCATCACTGCCAGCGGAAAAAGAACAGGGCGCAGTTGCCTGCGCCCTGGACAGACCCGATGCGAGGAACCCTCATTACCCGCACCGGATTTGCACGTCTAGCAAACGCGATTCCCGCAACAATTGCAGTGCACAATTACCGTTGCCAAGTCCGTGTTGCTGAGCCTGTGTTGCCAAACCCGGCCCATCCGCTGCGGTTTACCAATCGCCCAGAATGGCGCCGATTACGATGCCGGCCGCGACGGCGTCACCAAAGTGGTGGTAATGGCAGCCATGGTGGATGTGGACACCGCTGCGGAAATAAAACGGATCGTAGAAGTGGCTGTGGAAATCATGGCGCAAATGGTAGTGACGGTAGTGGCCATGACCATCGCCGATGTAAATCACCCGACGCGGCGCCGGTGAATAGTAGTAATGGGTGTGACGACGATCGTAGTGACGGTCGTAGTCACGGTAATGGCGGTGATTGCGATCCTGCCAATCGCGGCTACCGCGATCGTGCCGATCATCCCAATCGCGGTCGCGATGGCCATGGCCGCTGTGACGATCGCTGCGCCGATCATCGTCGCGCCATTCGCGCCGATCATTGCCACGGCCACGGCTATCGTCGTGGCGGCGCTCGTCGCGGTACTCGCGGCTGTTTGATTGGCTGCGACCTTGTTCGCTGTATATGGCTCGGCCTTGGCTGCGCGACTCGTCGCGATCACGGCCGAAGGCGTCGCTGGCGGTCAGGCTCAGCAGGCCGGCCAGCATCAGGGCGGTGGTACGCATCAGCGGGGTACGCATGGTTCATGCTCCTTGGCGAATCAGGGCGAATGCAGTTCGCACTGTGGCTCTGATGCTGAGCTTCGGCAACTGAATCCGGCCTGAACCGGTGTGCGGGTTGAAGCCGCGTGGCGCTTAACTGGCGGGGCTGGGTTTGGCTCGGGTCCGGATCTGGCTCGGACGGGTCGGGCGCGGGCGTGGCAACGCGGTCGCCGAGCTGGTTGGGGGCCCTGGAAATCGGCGGCCACCAGGGACTGGTTTGGTACGAGCGCCCAACGCAGCCAACGGCTGGCCGGCGAACGGTAGTGCCGAGGTACGGTTGGCGGTGACTCTGCCGACAACAGGCATGGCCAGCATCGGCGACTCACATCGGTCAAACCGGGCTGCTACAATCCGCGCCACTTTGTTGGCTTTGGAGTTGCAGTACGTGGAACGTCTGATTGAACGCAGCATGTATGCCAGCCGCTGGTTGCTGGCGCCGATCTATCTGGGCTTGTCGCTGGCACTGATCGCGTTGACGGTCAAATTCTTTCAGGAATTCATTCACGTTTTCCCATCCTTGCTGACCATGAAAGAAAGCGATTTGGTGCTGCTGGTGTTGGCGCTGGTCGATATGGCAATGGTCGGCGGCTTGATCGTCATGGTGATGTTCTCTGGTTATGAGAACTTTGTGTCCAAGCTGGATGTCGCGGATGGTGATGAAAAACTGGATTGGATGGGCAAGCTCGACACCGGCACCCTGAAGCAGAAAGTCGCTGCGTCAATCGTTGCCATCTCGTCGATTCATTTGTTGCAGAAATTTATTGGTGTCGAATCGGTCTACAACCAGCGGCTGAAGACGCTGACCGACCAAGGTGTTGAGTTGACACCGGATGTGTTGCAACTGGCATCGCAGCAATCCAGCGATATGTTGATGTGGTTTGTCATTATTCACATGACGTTTGTCGCATCGGCATTCGGCATGGGGTATCTGGATAAGATGACAAAATCCGCGCACTGAGTTCGGCGCACTCCGGTTGCCGAAATCGTTGCTTAGAAAAATCCGTTCCTACGGCTGGCATCAAACATGCTAGTCTTCGTTCA
>CAMLNB010000012.1 GCA_946481205.1 uncultured Kangiella sp.
CTGCGCCGCGTGCGCGATTACGCCGAAGTGAAAGCCGATGGCAATGTCACGGCGCAGGTTGCCGATCGCGCGCTCGACATGCTCGATGTCGATGATCACGGTTTCGACACGATGGATCGCAAGCTGCTGCTGACCATCATCGAGAAATTCGACGGCGGTCCGGTCGGCCTCGACAGCCTCGCTGCCGCGATTGGCGAAGAGCGCGACACCATTGAAGACGTGCTGGAGCCGTACTTGATTCAGCAAGGTTTTATCCAGCGTACGCCGCGTGGCCGCATGGCGGCCAAGATGGCCTACGTCCATTTTGGTCTTGTGCCCAGCGCTGGTACCGGCGATTTGTTCCGCGCCGGCCGTGAAGAAGAGCCAAAAGCATGACGCCGTTCGTTTTCCCGGTTCGCATCTACTACGAAGATACCGACCTCGCTGGCGTGGTGTTCTACGCCAACTATTTGAAGTTCTACGAGCGTGGCCGCACCGAGCTGGTTCGCGCGCTCGGTCTGGATCAGGCCGTACTGATCGAGCAAGGCCTCGCGTTTGCGGTGGCGCGTTGCGAAGTGGACTACCTGAAACCGGCCCGTTTCAACGATGCACTGGAAGTGGTGACCGAGGTCAATCGGGTCGGCCGAGCCTCGGTCGAGTTCGCCCAGCAGCTGCGTTACGCCGGTCAGCCGGGGAACATTTTGAATAAAGCCTTGGTCAAGGTGGTTTGTGTGACCCTGGCCGATATGAAGCCCGCCGGCTTGCCCGGCGATTTGCACCAGCAGCTGCATGCGATGCAGCTGGCAGCCCAGCGCAAAATCAGCAGCTGAGGCGGGTGAGCTTGAATCAGCCTGACTGGAATCAGCGGTCGGGTGTCACAGTACAAGAACGGGAGTTGCACGCGTGACTGCGGATATGTCGATTATTGGCTTGTTCATGAATGCCAGCTTGCTGGTCAAGCTGATCATGATTTTCCTGCTGCTGTTGTCAGTGGTGTCGTGGACCATGATTTTGCAGCGCGCCAAAGTGCTGAAGAACGCCCGCACCGAGATGCAGCAGTTCGAAGAAAAGTTCTGGTCCGGTATCGATCTGAACAAGCTCTACACCGATCTGTCGTCGCGTAACCGCGAAAGCGCCGGTCTGGAGCTGTTCTTCACCGCCGGTTTTCGTGAGTTCGCCCGCTTGCGCGCGCAGGCCGGCACCTCGCCGCAGGCGATCATGGACGGCACGCACCGGGCGATGAAAGTCGCCCATTCGCGCGAAGTCGACAAGCTCGAATTCAATCTGTCCTGGCTCGCCACGATCGGTTCGACCTCACCCTACATCGGCTTGTTCGGTACCGTCTGGGGCATCATGAACTCGTTCATCGCGCTGGGTAGCGTCAAGCAGGCGACATTGGCGATGGTTGCGCCGGGTATTGCTGAAGCCCTGATCGCCACCGCGATGGGTTTGTTCGCGGCGATTCCGGCCGTTATTGCGTATAACCGGTTCAGCAACACCGTTGGCCGCTTGGAAACGCACTACGAGAATTTCATTGAGGAGTTCTCCGGCATTCTGCACCGCAAGGCGCACAGCGCCCCGGGTCAGCGGGAGTAACGCGCGATGGCCAAACGTCGTCGCCAGATGGCCGAGATCAACGTCGTCCCGTATATCGACGTGATGCTGGTGCTGCTGGTCATCTTCATGATCACGACGCCGATCATCACCACCGGGGTCAATGTCGAGCTGCCGGAAGCCGAAGCCGAGCCGATGTCGACCGAAAAAGAGATTGCGGTGATCACGGTCGATCGCAATGGCGCGCTGTTTCTCGATGTTGGCAGCAGCAAGAGCGGGCCATTCGAGCCGAACGAGCTGTTGTCCGAAGTGTCGATGCTGCACGAACAGAAACCGGACATGCTGATTGCGCTGGGTGGTGACAAATACACCGAGTACGGCAATGTGCTGAAAGTGTTCGTCCAATTGAAACGGGCCGGTATCAACAATGTCGCCTTGATGACGGATGACTCCGCACTGGAAGACGACAAGCGGCGCAAGAACAAGTAATGACCAAGCAGCCTCCTTTCCGGCGAGAAGATCCCAAGCTTGGCGTGCCGTTGGCGATTGCAGCGGCTGGCCATATTGTCTTGGTGGCCTTGCTGGCTTTGCATTTCAATTGGCACAGCTACGAGCCGACACCGCTGGCCGGTGAGCTGCTCGATGCGCCGACCATCGATATCAGTGAAGTCAAACAGCTCCAGCGCAAAACCCGCCAGCGCAAGCAGGACGTGCAGCGGGTTGAGCAGGAGCAGCGCGAGAAAGAACAGGAACTCGAGCGGATAAAAGAGCTCGAAGCCGAGACCGAGCGGCAGCAGCAGGCGGAAAAGCAGCGCATTGCCGAAGAGCAGGCGCGCGAAGAAGTCCGCCGCAAAGAGGATGAAGCAAAGCGTATCGCGCTGGAGAAGAAGAAAGAGCAGGAGGAGCGCGAGCAAAAGGAAAAAGCCGAGGCCGACAAGAAACGCAAGGCTGAGGAAGAGAAAAAGCGCAAAGCGGAAGAAGAGCAGAAGAAGAAAGACGCCGAAGCCAAGAAAAAGAAAGAAGAAGACGAGAAGAAGCGCAAGGCCGAGGCGGAAAAGAAACGCAAAGAGGAAGACGCCAAACGACGTGCGCAGCAGGAAGCCGATCTGGAGGCCCAGATGGAGGCCGAGGAACAAGCCTCTGCAGCACGCCGGCAACAAGTGCTGTCAGAAGTCGATAAATACAAGGCGCTGATTTACAACAAGGTCAAGCGCAACTGGATTGTGCCAGCCAATCCGCAAGGTGATTGCCGGATTCAGGTTCGGCTCGGTGCCGGCGGTATTGTGCTGGATGTGAATGACGGCATTGGTGATGCGGTGTTGTGCCGCTCGGCGGTGGCCGCAGTGAAAAAGGCAGAGCCCTTGCCGGTGCCGGAAGACCCGGCAGTGTTCAGCGAGTTGCGGGTCATCAATTTCCGGATGGACCCGAAAGATACCAGTCAATAACAACGGAAACCGATAACAGGCGAAGCCTAAACAAGCGAACCCTGGCGAAGAGAGCGATGAACAAGAAACGAAACGTAAGCGCAGCAAATATGTTGTGGACCGGTACCCTGGTGCTGCTGAGCCTGCTGGCGATGCCGGCGCGCGCAGAACTGGAGATCGTGATCACCGAGGGCATGGATGATGCCCGTCCGGTCGCCATCGCGCCGTTTCAATGGAACGGCACCACGGTCGCGCCGCCACAGGACATGGCCGAGATCATTGCCCGCGATTTGGAACGTAGCGGTCGGTTCCGGCCGTTGCCGGTCGGCGACATGCCGGAGCGGCCGTTTGCGGCCAGCATGGTCAATCTGGCGGCGTGGCGGAACAAGGGCATTGAAGCGGTGGTGGTCGGCAAGATTAGCGAGACTGCACCGGGCCAGTATCAAGTCGGTTTTGAATTGATCGATGTGTTCAAAGGCCGCGATAAATCCGCTGCTGCGCTCGGCAGCAGCGCGGTGATCGAAGCGCGTCAGCATCTGGTGCCGGCGGCCGGTGTGCGCATGCACGCGCACAAGATGGCCGACATCATTTACGAAAAGCTGACCGGTGAGCGCGGCGCCTTCGCGACGCATATTGCTTATGTGAATATCGACCGCAGCGATCGGCTGCCGTACAAACTGTTCGTGGCCGACTCGGATGACTACAACCCGCGCGTCATTGCCTCCAGCACGGAACCGCTGATGTCGCCAGCTTGGGCCAAAGACGGTCGTCGCATTGCTTATGTCAGTTTTGAGAAAGGGCGCTCGCAACTGTTCAGCCAAGATATCTACAGTGGCCAGCGTCAAGTGATCGCCGCGTTCCCGGGTCACAACGGGGCGCCGGCCTGGTCGCCGGATGGCAGCAAGCTGGCGATGTCGCTGTCGCATGAAGGCAACCCGGAAATCTACGTGTATGAGCTGGCAACCCGGCAATCACGGCGGATTACCACGACGGGCATCGGCGTCATCGACACCGACCCGACGTGGTCACCAGACGGTCAGTACATTGCCTTTACTTCCGACCGGGGGGGTAAGCCGCAGGTCTATCGGGTGCATTTGGCGTCGGGCCAGATCCAGCGGGTGACCTTCGAGGGTGACTACAACTCGGAGCCGGAGTACAGCCCCGACGGCAAGAAGATGGTGATGATCAATCGGACCGCCGGACAGTTCCGGGTCGGCATCCAGGACCTGGCGTCCGGATTCCTGCAGGTGCTGTCGGATACCCAATTAGATCAATCACCTAGCTTGGCACCGAACGGGAGCATGGTAATATACGCGACCCTTTACCGGGGCCAACAGGTACTGGCGGTCGTCTCAACGGATGGCCGTTTCAAGGCCCGTTTGCAGGCGCGCAAGGGCGAAGTGCGCGCTCCGGCGTGGTCGCCGTTCCTGGATTGAGTTCGTGGCGTCCGATCATGGGGTCGGGCGTTTGATGGCAGTTTTTCGTTGTATTTTTTACTTTGGGCGGGAGTTAACACAATGTCGATTTATCAAATGGGAAAGAACGTTGTTCTGGCTTTGGTTGTAGCCGGCTTGGCTGCTTGCGCCAGCAAGCAAACCGAAACTGACACCAGCGGCAGCAGCACCGCCGGTACCGATACCACCACCACTCAGCCGATTCAGCAAGGCCCGAGCGCTGAAGAACTGGCGCGTCTGGCTGACATCGAAGCACGCAAAGCACGCGTGATTTACTTCGAATTTGATGATGCAAACATCAAACCGGAATACCGTGATCTGCTGGCCGCTCATGGCGCCTTCCTGGCCAAGAACCCGGGCCTGAGCGTCACGGTTGAAGGTCATTGCGACGAGCGCGGCACTCCGGAATACAACGTTGGCCTCGGCGAGCGTCGTTCGAATGCCATCAAGCAAGTGCTGCAAAGCTATGGCGTGCAAGCGTCGCAAATCAAAACCGTTTCGTACGGCGAAGAAAAGCCGGCCAACCCGTCGCATGACGAATCTGCCTGGGCGCAGAACCGTCGTGGCGTTCTGGTCTACGAAGGTTAATTCCGATGCGTAAGCTCAAAGCGGCGGCCCTGGTCGCCGCTTTGTTCTCTCGAGCGATCATCTCCGGAGTCATCGTTTCCGGAGTGACCCTCGCCAGCGTGGCTCAAGCGGCGGCCCCTGTGGTCAGTGCAGCCAATGAGCAACGCCAGCAGCAGCAATCGACCGCGGTGCAAGCGCAGCAAGAACAACTGCGCAATCAGGTCATTGCCGATCTGCAGATTCAAGTGACAGCGCTGCAAGAAGAAGTGCGAGTGCTGCGCGGTCTTATCGAAGAACAAGATTACAAAATTGCCCAGATGGCCGAGCGCAATCGCGCGCTGTATCGCGAGATCGACAGTCGCCTGAATGGCGGCGCGTCGGCACCGGTCAGCGAAGAACCGGTCAGCGTCAACTCCGTACCCTCGTTGCCAGAGCCGGCAACCGTTACCGAACCGACGGTGGTCGAGCCAACGCCGGCGCCAGTCGAACCAGCCAAGCCGGTCAAGTCCACTGGCAAGAGCAGCCAGAATGTCGAGGCCGAACAAAAAGCCTACGACGCCATTTTTCCGCTGGTTCGCAACAAGCAATACAGCGAAGCTGCGAAAGCCTATCTCGAGTTTCTGAACAAATACCCGGACGGTCGCAATGGCGCCAATGCCCGCTATTGGCTCGCCCAGGTTTATTACGTTCAGGGCAGTTATGAAGAAGCCGAGACCCAATTCAAGCTGGTCATGAGTCAGTACAGCGATTCGCCGAAAGCCTCGGATGCGCTGTTGAAACTCGGTGAAATCGAAAAACGCCGTGGCGCCAATGCGGCGGCCAAAGCCCTGTTCCAGCAGGTGGTCCAGAAATACCCCGGCAGTTCGTCTGCGCAAGTCGCCCAACAGCGCTTGCAGGAACTGCGCTGAATTTCCTTCTACACTGGCGGCATCGCCGCCAGTTTTTCCTGTGACCTCCATGACCCGTTTGCGCCTGACCGAAATGTTTTTCTCACTGCAAGGTGAGGCGCGTACTGTCGGTTGGCCAACCGTTTTTATCCGGCTGACCGGTTGCCCGCTACGCTGTGGCTATTGCGACAGCGAATACGCTTTCTACGGTGGTGAATACCACGAGCTCGATGCGATTCTGGCCAAAGTTGCCGAGTGGGCACCGCGTTATGTCTGTGTGACCGGTGGCGAACCGCTGGCGCAAAAAGGCTGCATCGAGTTGCTGAAAGCGCTGTGCGATGCCGGTTACGACGTCTCACTCGAAACCAGCGGCGCGTTGGATATCAGCGAAGTCGATCCGCGCGTGTCGCGGGTCATGGATATCAAAACGCCGGGCTCCGGTGAAGTGGACAAGAACCGCTGGGCCAATCTGCCACTGTTGACCGCGCACGATCAGATCAAGTTCGTACTCTGCGATCGCAAGGATTACGATTGGGCGCGGATGAAACTGGACGAGCACCAGCTGAGCAAGACTTGCGATGTTTTGTTCTCGCCGGTGTTTGGTTCATTGAGCTACCGCGATCTGGCCGACTGGATACTGGCCGATCGGCTACCGGTGCGGATGCAGCTGCAACTGCACAAACATATTTGGGGCGATGTGCCAGGGCATTGAGCCTGCATGCCGTCCGCGGCCGCGATGCCTAATGCTCGCCGCTGCAATAACCTCTTCTGAATGTCGGAAACCTCGTCATGTCTCAGCGCGCTGTGGTTCTGCTTTCCGGTGGCCTTGATTCCACCACCTGTCTGGCGATTGCCAAATCGCGCGGCTTCGATTGCTACGCGCTCAGTTTTCGTTATGGTCAGCGCTCGCAGCAAGAAATTGTTTTTGCCGAACGCATCGCCAAAGCGGTCAACGTCAAAGAGCACAAGATCATCGATCTGGATCTGTCGCAGATCGGTGGCTCGGCGTTGACCGATCGCAGCATCGCGGTGCCGGAAGCACCAACCACCGGCATTCCGGTCACTTACGTGCCGGCGCGTAACACGGTGTTTTTGTCGATTGCGCTCGGCTGGGCCGAGGTGCTGGATGCCCAGCATATTTTCACTGGCGTCAACGCGGTTGATTACTCGGGTTATCCGGATTGCCGACCCGCGTATATCGCAGCATTTGAGCGGATGGCGAATTTGGCGACACGTGCCGGTGTGGAAGGCCACACGCTGCATATCGAAACGCCGCTGATCGCGCTCAGCAAAGCTGACATCATTCGCACCGGAACGGCACTGGCGGTCAATTACAGTTTGACCGTGTCGTGTTATCAGGCCGACGACACCGGGCGGGCGTGCGGTCGCTGCGATGCCTGTCGTTTGCGCAAAGCCGGTTTTGCCGAAGCCGGCGTGGCCGATCCGACCCGCTACCAGAGTTGAAGCGAGCGGTTATAAGCGCGGCTTTGCGCGCCGCTTCACATTGTTCGTCCTGACGCTTCGTTAGCATTCAAGCTCCACCCAAGGATACGGGAGGTTGTATGCAGCGTCAGGAAGTCGCTTCACGTCGCGCCCATGTGCGCGTCCAGCATCTGTTTATCATCAGCTTTTTTCTCGGCTACGGCCTGTTGGCGCACGCGGCGTTGCCGCCGGTGGTCGCCGAAGCTTTGCCCACTACCGAGGCTGTCGAAGCACCGTTCGAACTGAACCGCGAGCGCTGGCAGCGCTTTTTGCAAGCGAGCCGCGCGCGTTATCAGGCGCTGGCTGAAAAGGCGCAGATGCTGGAGTGGCCGCTGCAAGATGCTTGTGCCGACACCCAGCTGCCGCTGGCCGAGCGACGCGAGTGCTTGCGCGCCGATGTTTTCGCCCGCGCCGCGATGGAACAAGACGGCATGGTGCTGGAGGAGTATGCGCAGGTGCTGCATGTCGCGGTCAGTGTCGGCCCTGGCGCCAACGCGCATCAGCGTGGCCAGTTCCGACGTCTGCAGCAGGAATGGTGGCCGGATCGGCGCACTGCCGAGCAGTGAGCGCTAACCCTGATCAGCGAATGTCGGTGAGTATTCGCTAGTCACCGACACTCGTTGCTGCACTCGCACAACGAACACGATTGCCCTGTCTCCATCCATCACGCTGGTGGCCGTCGATCGGCGCAGGCACCGCGGCGGCCAAAATCGCTTGCCGGATTCTGCCGGCAGCGGGCACCATCGCGCTGCTGCTGCATCAACCCAGCAGCGTTTGCCTCCATTTCCGATGTAGTGATCATCAGGGAGACCGTTATGGCTGCCGTGCTACCTCCATCCTCTCGAACCACCGAAACCGATGAGCCCACTAGCGCCAGCCGGCGCGCGTTTGTCACCGCGGCGCTCAGCGGCAGTTTTGCCGCTGCCGTGGCGCCCGCGATTGGCAGCACCGTGATTGCTACCGATACCGCCGGTCTGGAGGCGGGGGAAACGCGCATCAATGCCGGTGACATCGAGATGCTGGCGTATTACGCCAAACCGGTGGCGGGCAAGAATCTGCCGATCGTCTTGCTGGTGCAGGAAATTTTCGGATTGCACGAACACATTCGCGATCTGGTGCGCCGGCTGGGCAAAGCCGGCTATCTGGCGATTGCGCCGAATCTGTATCAACGCCAAGGTGACCCGACCGCGATCAAGGACATAAACCAACTGGTGAAGGACATCGTCGCCAACGTGCCGGATGCGCAAGTGTTTCGGGATCTGGACGCCAGTGTCGTCTGGGCCGGTGGTCACGGTGGCGATGTCAACAAGCTCGCCGTCACCGGTTTCTGCTGGGGCGGCCGCATCACTTGGCTGTACAGCGCTTACAGCCCGGCGGTGAAAGCGGGCGTTGCCTGGTATGGCCGCCTGGTCGGCAACGCCAACGCGCTGCAACCATTGTATCCGCTCGATGTGGCGGCGCAACTGCATGCGCCGGTGCTCGGCTTGTACGGCGAAGCCGATGGCGGTATTCCGCTGGAGTCGGTCGAGAAAATGCGCGCCGCGCTTGCCGCCGCGAATGAGCCATCGGAAATCATCGTCTACCCGAAAGCGCCGCATGGCTTCAACGCCGATTACCGGCCGAGCTATGTCAGTGAGTTCGCCACCGACGGTTGGAAGCGCATGTTGGATTGGTTCAAAAAGCACGGGGTCAGCTGAGCGATAGTTTCGAGCCGCCGTTTTGCCATAACCGGCAGTACGCGCTTCTCGCTAAGATGTCAGCCCTGCCACGGCGGCGCGCAGACCAGCGCGCCGCTGTCATTTCCACAATCTGATGCATAACGGTTCGACGATGAATGCTGCGACTTGGGGCCTGTACGGCCTCGCTGTGCTGATCTGGGGCTCGACCTGGTTGGTGATCACGTTTCAGCTCGGTCAGGTCGCACCGGAAGCGTCGATCGTTTATCGCTTTGCGCTGGCATCGGCGCTGCTGTTTGGCTGGGCTTTGCTGCGGCGCTTGCCGCTGGCGTTTGATCGCGCTGCCCACGGCCGATTTCTGCTGCAGGGCGTGTTTCTGTTCTGCGTCAATTTCATCCTGTTCTACCACAGCGAGCGCTTTATCAGTTCGGGACTGGTCGCACTCATTTGCTCCGGTATGGCTTTTTTCAACATGCTCGGCATGCGGCTGATTTTCGCCCAGCCGATCAAGCCCTTTGTTGCGCTCGGCTCGACCATCGGCATCGCTGGCATCGTCGTGGTGTTCTGGCCCGAGGTGCGGAATTTTGAAGCCGGTCATGCCGGCTGGCTCGGCATCAGCTTGGCGGCCGTTGCGACGGTCAGTGCCTCTTGCGGCAATCTGGTGTCGGTCAGCCAGCGCCGAGCCAATCTGCCGGTGGTGCAATCGACGGCCTGGGCCATGCTGTACGGCACCGGCCTGACGGCTGCTTATGCCGTGCTGGCCGGCATTCCGTTCGGCTTCCATCCGTCGCTGAAGTACGTCGCTTCGTTGGCCTATCTGGTGGTGTTCGGTTCGGTGGTCGCGTTCATGAGCTACCTGACCCTGATCGCGCGGGTCGGCGCCGACAAGGCCGCCTATGTGAACGTTACGGTGCCGATCGTGGCACTGCTGCTGTCGGCGCTGGTCGAAGGTTTCCGCTGGCAGCTGGCGACGGTGATCGGCATCGGCCTGTCGCTGCTGGGCAACCTGCTGGTGATGCGGGCCGGCAAGCGCTGAGCCCTCGGCCCGGGTTGGCCTGCCCGTCGATGGTCCCGTCCGGGTACTGAAGTCCCTGTTTTTGGCTAGGTTTTGCCCGGCGCACAAGGGTATAATTCGCCGTTTTTCCGGGCGGACCCGGTCGGTCTGCCTTTCTCTGCAGGTTTTTGAACGTCCCTTTTGGAGCTTTTCATGGCTGTTGAACGCACCCTTTCCATCGTCAAGCCGGATGCTGTTGGCAAGAACGTTATTGGCGAAATTTTCACCCGCTTTGAACGTGCCGGTCTGAAGATCGTCGCGACCAAGATGAAGCACCTGAGCAAGGCCGAAGCCGAAGGCTTCTACGCCGAGCACAAAGAGCGTGGTTTCTTCGGCGCGCTGGTCGGCTTCATGACCTCGGGTCCGGTGGTGATCTCGGTGCTGGAAGGTGAGAACGCTGTGCTGCGTCACCGCGAAATTCTCGGCGCGACTGATCCGAAGAAAGCGCTGGCCGGCACCATTCGTGCTGACTACGCCGTTTCGGTTGATGAAAACGCAACGCACGGTTCCGATGCAGTGGCCTCGGCCGAGCGCGAAATCGCTTACTTCTTCAAAGCTGACGAAATCTGCCCGCGCACCCGCTAAGGCAGTCGCGCACGGCAGTGCGTGAGTCGTAGGCTGTACGCCGGATCACGATCACCTGTGATCGTGATCCGGCAAGTCCTGTAGCAAGGCAACCAAATCCTGTAACAAGGTCTCTTGATCCAGAGTGAGGAGTTTGTATGACTGAGGCAGCACCCACCAGCAAAGTGAATCTGCTGGGGCTTGATACCCAAGGACTGGCTGATTTTTTTGCCAGCATCGGCGAGAAACCGTTCCGCGCCACCCAGGTGCTGAAGTGGATTCATCAACACGCGGTCGATGATTTCGACGCGATGTCGAACCTCAGCAAAGCGCTGCGGGAAAAACTCAAAGCCAGCGCGGAAATTCGTGGCCCGGAAGCGGTCACCGAACAAGTTTCCGCCGATGGCACCATCAAATGGGCCTTGCGCCTTGATGGTGGCCAACTGATTGAAACCGTCTTTATTCCCACCACCGATCGCGGCACCCTGTGCGTGTCTTCGCAGGTTGGTTGTGCACTCGATTGCGCGTTCTGTTCGACTGCGCAGCAAGGCTTCAACCGCAATCTCACCAGCGCCGAAATCATCGGTCAGGTTTGGCATGCCGTGCGCCGGCTTGGCGCGGTCGCTACCACCGGTGAGCGCAAAGTTACCAACGTCGTGATGATGGGCATGGGCGAGCCATTGCTCAACTTCGACAATGTCGTCACCGCCATGGGCATGATGCTCGACGACAACGCTTACGGCCTGTCCAAGCGCCGCGTCACGCTGTCGACCTCCGGTGTGGTGCCAGGGCTGGAAAAGCTTGGCGACCATATCGATGTCGCACTGGCGCTCAGCCTGCACGCACCAAACAATGCCCTGCGCGACGAGCTGGTGCCGATCAACAAGAAATACCCGATCGAAGTGCTATTGCCGGCCGTCGAACGCTATCTGGAAAAATCGCTGGCTTCACGCGCCGTCACCATCGAGTATGTGATGCTCGACGGCGTCAATGACAGCGACGTCCACGCCCGTGAGCTGGTCAAGCTGCTGAAGGACATTCCGAGCAAGATCAACCTGATTCCGTTCAACCCGTTCCCGCAAACCCGTTTCACCTGTTCGAGCGATGAGCGAATTGAGCGGTTTGGCCAGATTTTGATGAATGCCGGCTTTACCGTAGTGACCCGGCGCACCCGTGGCGATGACATCGACGCGGCCTGCGGCCAGCTGGTTGGCAAGGTCAATGATCGGACCCGGCGCAGTCAGCAAAAAAGCATTTCTGTCCAAAACTTGGCATGAGGAATACAGAACGATGAAACAATGCCTGACCGTCTGTGCTGTGCTGTTGCTGCTGAGCGCTTGTGGTGGCGCTTCGAAACCTGATCCGGACAATCTGGCATCTGAAAATCGTACCAAGGCGGCGGAAGCTCGCTTGCACGCCGCCAGCGGTTATTTGGACGCCGGCCAGCTCGACCGCGCCAAGTTCCATCTGGAAAAAGCCTTGGCCCATGATCCGAACAATGCCGGCGTGCAATCGGCTCTGGGTTATTACTATTCGCTGGTCGGTGAAACCGCACGCGCCGAGAGCCATTTCGACAAAGCGTTCCGGCTCGACAGCAAGAATCCGGCGGTGTTGGACTTGTACGGCGTTTACCTGTGTCGGCAAGGCAAGTACAGCAAAGCGCAAGACATGTTTGAACGGGCAATCGCCATTTCGTCCAACCCGAGAATGGCGTCGGCGCTGGAAAATGCTGGCTTGTGTGCACTGCGCAGCGCCGGTCCGGAGAAAGCGGAAGAATATTTCCGTCGCTCCTTGCAGCACAATCCGAAACAGCCGAACGCGCTGCTGGAAATGGCGGCGCGCGAAGTCGAGCTGCAGCGTTTTGATCGCGCCAAAGGCTATTACGATCGTTTCAAAGAAGTGGGGCGTGATTCGTCGCGTTCGTTGTGGGTGGGTATTCAGTTAGCACATGCGTTGCGCGACAAGGACATGGTTGCCAGCCTCGGCCTGAAACTTGAACGGCTCTTCCCGGACTCGGATGAAGCTGATCTCTACGCAGACAAAAAACAACAATGGCGGAATTGAGTCAAGAACAGCCGTCGACTTCGGCGGCACCGATGGTCGGGCCCGGCGCGCAATTGAAAGCCGGCCGGGAAGCGCAGCAACAAAGTCTGGAACAGGCCGCACGGCATTTGCGGCTCGATGAACCGACCTTGGCGGCCATTGAGGCGGATCAATATCCCGCACACGTACCGGCAACGTTTCTGCGCGGCTATTTGCGCGCTTACGCCAAATGGCTGGAGCTACCGGCGGATGCAATTGTCGCGGCTTACAACGCCAAGCATCCGGATGAAGCGCAGCTCGCGGGTTTGAAGAATCTGTTGGCCTTGCCGGAAAGCTCGCAGGGACCGAGCCGGAAATGGTTGGGCGGTGTCGTGCTGGTGCTGGCGCTCGTTGCGGTGGTTGTGGCTGGCGTAATTTGGGTGCCGGGCGACTGGCTGCAGCGCCTGAAAACCAGTGACGCTACCGCGACGACCGACGTTGCCATTGATGATCTGCAGCCGACAGAAGCCAGCAGTGGTGAATTGTCGCTGCAATTGCCGCCGGAACAACCGCTCAGCGAACCCTCAGTGACCGGCGAGATTGCACTGGAGACGGCTCCGGTCAGCGCTGAACCAAGCGCGGACGGTGCCAAACCGGCAGCGTCGGCTCCCGCTGGCGGCGTGGTCGCGCCGATTTCGACGCCGAGCTCGCCATCGAGTGCAACAACAGGCTCGACAACCGGTTCGACAGCAGCTTTGCCATCGACAACGAACGCTGCCATTTCGACCGCAGCGCCGATTCCTGGCGTCGGCGAAACGCTGGAGTTGGTGTTCGTTGAAGATTGTTGGATTCGCGTGACTGATGCCAGCGGCAATGTCTTGTCGGTGGGCATCAAGCAGAACGGTCAGCGCATCCGTTTGTCTGGCCCGGCGCCATTGACGGTGGTGCTTGGCAACCCTCCGGGTGTGCAGTTGCGGCATAACGGTCGACCGGTGGATTTGTCGCCGTACCCGGCCAGCCGACCGGCAACATTGACTTTGCAACAACAGGCGAACGACTGAGTTCGGTTTGGCCAATCGTAGGGCGAGTGCAACGGTATGAAAGGGCAGTCATGGATCGTACGGCGCAAGACGCGCCAGATTCGGGTCGGCAATGTGCTGGTCGGCGGTGATGCGCCGATCAGTGTGCAGAGCATGACCAATACCGAAACGACCGATGTCGATGCCACGGTCGCGCAGATCGTCCAGCTTGCCAATGCCGGTGCCGATATCGTCCGGGTATCGGTGCCCACCATGGATGCCGCCGAAGCGTTCCGCTTAATCAAGCAGCGCTCGCCAATCCCGCTGGTGGCCGATATCCATTTCGATTACCGCATCGCGCTGAAAGTGGCCGAATACGGCGTCGATTGCCTGCGCATCAATCCGGGCAATATCGGCAAGGAAGAGCGCGTGCGTGCCGTGGTCGATGCCGCGCGTGACAAAGGCATTCCGATCCGCATCGGCGTCAATGCCGGCTCGCTGGAAAAAGATCTGCAGGAAAAATACGGCGAGCCGACGCCGGAAGCTCTGGTCGAGTCAGCGTTTCGCCATGTCGATATTCTCGACAAGCTGAACTTTCACGATTTCAAACTCAGTTTGAAATCCTCGAACGTGTTCATGGCGGTCAGCGCTTATCGTTTGATTGCCAAGCAGATCGACAACCCCTTGCATCTCGGCATCACCGAAGCAGGCGCCTTCCGCACCGGTACGGTCAAATCCTCGGTCGGTTTGGGCATGCTGCTGGCCGAAGGCATCGGCGACACGATCCGGATTTCGCTGGCCGCCGATCCGGTTGAAGAAGTGAAAGTCGGCTGGGATATTTTGAAATCCTTGGGCTTGCGCAACCGCGGCGTCAACATCATTGCCTGCCCGACCTGCTCGCGTGCCGAGTTTGATGTGATCGGCACCGTCAATGAGTTGGAGCGGCGGCTGGAAGATGTCCGCGAACCGCTGGATGTCTCGGTGATTGGTTGCGTGGTCAACGGCCCCGGTGAAGCAGGTGAAACCGATGTCGGCCTGACCGGTGGTTTCAGCGGTTCGATGCTGTATTTCGACGGCGAAAAGCACGAAAAAATTCCGAATGCTGAGATCATCGACCGTTTGGAAAAAGCCGTGCGCGGCAAGCTGGCCGAACGGGAAGCGCAGCACAGCGCGGCCGCCAAAGGCGCCGAGCGGCTGACGGTGAAGAACGCCTGAGAAGAATGCAATCGACCGGCACAAACGGCTGACGGTCGCAAACGAAACTAGTGGATAGCGTAGTGAGTAAAACCATCCAATCCGTGCGCGGCATGAACGATTTGCTGCCGGCACAGAGTCCGACCTGGCAACGACTGGAAGCGAGCTTGCGCGCCTTGATGGCGCGTTATGGCTATGAAGAAGTGCGGATGC
This sequence comes from uncultured Kangiella sp., assembly GCA_946481205.1. The sequence goes on from CAMLNB010000012.1 coordinate 15,090, forward strand.
CAATCGTCGAAAAAACCGAGCTGTTTGCCCGCGCGGTCGGCGAAGTGACCGACATCGTCGAAAAAGAGATGTACACCTTTCTCGATCGGGAAAAAGAATCGCTGAGTTTGCGCCCGGAAGGCACCGCATCTTGCGTGCGCGCTGGCATCGAACACGGTTTGCTGTACAACCAGGAACAGCGACTCTGGTACATGGGCCCGATGTTCCGTCATGAACGGCCGCAGAAAGGTCGCTATCGCCAATTTCATCAGCTCGGTGTCGAAACGTTCGGTATTCCGGGTCCGGATGTCGATGCCGAACTCATCTTGATGACCGCACGGCTCTGGCGCGAACTTGGCTTCGCCGACAAGGTCGAGTTGCACCTGAATTCGCTCGGTTCGAACGCGGCGCGCACAGCATATCGCGAGCAGCTGGTCAGTTACCTGCGGCAGCACGAAGCGGTGCTCGATGAGGACTGCAAACGTCGGCTGGAAACCAACCCGCTGCGCGTGCTCGACAGCAAGAATCCGGACGTGCAGGCGGTGCTGAAAAACGCCCCACAGCTAATCGATTGCCTTGACGCCGAATCGCAGGCGCACTTCGCTGGCCTGAAGCAAATTCTGGATGCTGCCGGCATACGCTATGTGGTCAATCCGCGACTGGTGCGCGGCCTCGACTATTACAACCGCACCGTGTTCGAGTGGATGACCGATGCACTCGGTGCCCAGGGCACCATTTGCGGCGGCGGCCGTTACGATGGTTTGGTCGAGCAGCTGGGTGGCCATGCCACGACTGCCTGCGGTTTTGCGATGGGCATTGAGCGGATCGTGCTGCTGATGGACGTGGTCCATGGCACTAGCACGCCGGTGCTGGCTGACGTCTTCGTCGCCGCCCTCGGCAGCGCGGCCGAGCAGGCAGTATTTCCGCTCAGCGAGCGGCTGCGTGATACCCTGCCGGACCTTCGCTTGGTCCAGGGCCACGGCGGTGGCAATCTGAAGAAATTGTTGAAGCGGGCCGATCGCAGTGGTGCCCGTTTTGCCGTGATCCTCGGCGACAGTGAGCTCGAGCGCGGCGTCGCAGCGGTCAAACCGCTGCGCGGCAATGGCGAGCAACAGGATGTACCGCTCGCCAATCTGGCGAACTTTTTAACGAATGCCCTCTCGAAGTGACGGCCCGCGCCACGGTCCGATTAGTGGTTTTCGCACCTACAGAGAGCTGAACAACGAATGCGTAAAGGAGCAGAAAGTGGACGTTTTTACAACTGAAGAACAACAACTCGAAACCATCAAGAAGTGGTGGCGCGACAACGGAACCTCGGTGCTGATCGGCGCCGCACTCGGTATTGCCGCGATTGCTGGTTGGAAGTTTTACGAGCGGCACCAAGCCACCACCGCACTGCGCGCATCGGATGCCTACGAAGCTGTGATCAAACTGGCTGATGACGCCGACAAGCGCAGCGAATTCAAGCAAAAAGCCGAAGCCTTGGTCAGCGAGCATCAGGGCACCGTTTACGCACAATTCGGTCAACTGTATCTGGCCCGCGAAGCGGTTCGCGACAGCGATCTGGCGCGTGCTGCCAGCTTGCTGCAACAGGTCGTCAACAAGCCGGAACACGAGGCGCTGGGCCACGTCGCCACGCTGCGATTGGCGCGCGTCAAGCTGGCCCAGAATGAAGCCGATGCGGCGCTGCAACTGGTCAGCATCAGCAAAGACAAAGCCGGTGCTTATGCCGGTGCCTACGCGCTGGTACGTGGCGATGTGCTGACAGCGTTGAATCGTCAGGCCGAAGCCAATGCCGCCTATCAGGAAGCCAATGCTGAGAAAAGTGTGGTCGCCAATGACCCGGTTCTCGACATGAAGCTCGATGCCAGCGCCTTGCCGGCTCTGGCCACGGAAGTGAGCAAATGAGCCGACGCCCTTTTCAACACGCGCTGCGAGTAACGCTGCTGGCCGCGGCCAGCACGTTGCTGATCAGTTGCGCGAGCGATGATGACGAAGTCGTCATCGCGCCGGTGCCGGATATCGCGCCGCAATTTGAGCCGCAAACCTTGTGGCGCACCAGCGTCACAACGACGGTTGGTGAAGACATTGCGCTGGCGCTTGGTGCGACGTGGCGTGCGATTTGGCCGTGGGCCGATGCGCCGGATGGTGATCGACCGATCGACGGTGGCTACGCACCGAATCTGCAACCGGTGGTGTATGGCGGCCGCATTTTCGTTGCCAACGGCGAAGGCCTGTTGCTGGCCATCGGCATGGATGGCAAAGAGCTGTGGCGGTTCTGGACCGGCAGCCGTTTGTCTGGCGGCATGGCCGCTGGTGCGGGCGTTTTGGTGGTCGGCACGCCGGAAGGTTTGGTTTATGCCCTCGATGCGGAAACCGGCAAAGAAAAATGGCGCAACACGGTGTCCAGCGAAGTGCTGGCGCCGCCGGCAGTCGGTGAAGGCCTGGTTGTCGTGCGCACCGTTGACGGCAAGCTGTTTGCGCTTGATGTCGAATCGGGTGAGCGCAAATGGTTCTCGGATCGCAACGTGCCGGTGTTGACCTTGCGTGGCACGAGTTCGCCGCTGGTCGGTGGCGGTATTGCGATTGCCGGTTTCGATAGCGGCAAAGTGGCGGCATTCCGCGCCGAGAATGGCCAGCCGTTGTGGGAAAAGCGGGTCGGTCAGCCGACGGGTCGCTCCGAGATCGAGCGCATTGCCGACGTTGACACCAATCCGATTATTTTCGGTTCGGTGTTGTACGCGGCCAGCGTCAACGGCAGCGTGATTGCCGTCGATATGCGCAACGGTGAAACGCTGTGGCAGCGCGAGTTGTCGACCTATCGCAATCTCGGTATCGATGCCACGATGCTGTATGCCAGCAACGCCCAAGGCCATCTGGTCGCGCTGGATCGTCGCAACGGCTTCGTCGTCTGGACGCAGAAAGCACTGGAGAATCGCCAGCTCAGTGCGCCGGCAGCCATCGGCGACTATGTCGTGGTGGGCGATCTGGAAGGCTATGTCCACTTCCTGAAGCGTGATGACGGCTCGTTCGTGGCGCGCGTCGAAGTGGATAGCGATGGCTTGCAAGCGCCGCCTCAGGCGATCGATCGGCAATTGCTGGTCTATGATCGGGATGACACCTTGCATCTGTTTGCCTTGCCGTAACTGATGGCACCGGGCGCAGAAGCGCCCGGTGCTTTTTTTGGGTTCTGTTGGTTTTCCTTTCGAGTTTCGCTTCATGTTGCCTGTAATCGCCTTGGTCGGTCGCCCCAATGTCGGCAAATCGACGCTGTTCAACCAGTTGACCCGATCGCGGGACGCCTTGGTCGCCGATATGCCGGGTTTGACTCGCGATCGCAAATACGGCCGTGCCCAGTTGCGCGATCGGATGGCGATTGTCATCGACACCGCCGGTATCACCGGTGAGGAAGAGGGCATTGATGAAGCGATGGCCAAGCAATCGCGATTGGCGATGGAAGAGGCCGATCTGGTCTTGCTGCTCTGCGATGCCCGTGACGGGTTGACGCCGATCGACGAGCAAGTCGCGCGCGAGCTGCGCACGATGAACAAGCCGACGCTGCTGGTGGTCAACAAGATTGACGGCCTGAACATCGATCTGGTGCTGCCAGAATTCTTCGCGTTGGGTCATGGCGAGCCGATACCGATTGCAGCTGCGCACGGCCGTGGCGTGTTGCAAATGATCGATGCGGTGCTCGATCAACTGCCGCAGGCACCAGAGCTGACGCCGGAAGAAGTGGCGGCGCAAGGCATCAAGATGGCGATTGTCGGCCGGCCCAATGTCGGCAAATCGACGCTGGTCAACCGCATGCTTGGTGAAGAGCGCGTGCTGGTGTTCGACATGCCCGGCACCACCCGCGATTCGATTTACATCGAACTGGACCGCCGCGGCACCAAATACACCTTGATTGATACCGCCGGTGTTCGTCGCCGTGGCAAGGTGTTTGAAGCGGTTGAAAAGTTCTCGGTAGTGAAAACCCTGCAGGCGATTGATGACGCCCATGTCGTCATTCTGGTCATGGACGGCAAGGAAACTATCACCGATCAGGATCTGCACCTGCTCGGCTACGTGATGGACACCGGCCGCGCGCTGGTGCTCAGCGTCAACAAATGGGATGGCCTGGATACCGACCAGCGCCAGAGCATCAAAGATGAAATCGATCGTCGACTCGGTTTTGCCGATTTCGCCCGGCTGCATTTTATTTCGGCGCTGCATGGCACCGGTGTCGGCGATCTGTTCGAGTCAGTGCATGAAGCCTATGACTCGGCGCACCTCGATGTGCCGACCAGCAAGATGACCGAACTGCTGGAACAGGCACAGGCCGAGTTCCAAGCACCGCTGGTCAATGGCCGTCGGGTCAAGATGCGTTACGCCCACTTGGGTGGCCACAATCCGTTTCTGATTGTCATTCACGGCACGCAGGTATCGCGGTTGCCGATGCATTACCAGCGCTACCTGATCAATTACTATCGCAAGCGCCTGAATCTGGTTGGTGCGCCGATTCGCCTCGAACTGAAAGATGCCGACAATCCGTTCAAGGACCGCAAGAACACCTTGAGCGATCGACAAGTCGAACGCCGCCGTCGCTTGGTGCGCAACCGCAAGCGCAACGAGAAGTGAGTCGTTCGGACTGATAGGTCTGCAGTAATCAAGCAAAACAAAACGCCAGCATCATGCTGGCGTTTTGTTTTCGCAGCGCTTACTGCGCAATGACTAAGCCGTGACTTTCTCGACAATATCCTGCAGGCGTCCGGCAACCTGATTGAGTTGGCCGGCAACTCCGGCCGATTGCTGGGCGTGCACGGCGCTTTCGCGGGCGCTGTCGGCAATGCCGTTGACGTTGCGGGTAATGTCGTCAACGACCGTGCTTTGTTCTTCCGCTGCTGCAGCGACTTGGGTGTTCATGTCGCGAATTTCGGTGACGGCGCGGGTGATTTGCTCCAGCGCGCTGCGCGCCATCTCGCTTTGCTCTGCGCTTTCACGAGTACGGTTGTTGCCTTGCTCCATCGCGTTGGCAGCGCTGGTGGCGCCGCCTTGCACGTTCTGGATGATCTGCTGGATCTCGCTGGTGGAATCCTGCGTGCGTTTGGCCAGATTGCGCACCTCGTCGGCCACCACCGCAAAACCACGACCCTGTTCACCGGCACGCGCTGCCTCGATGGCGGCATTCAGCGCCAGCAAATTGGTCTGCTCGGCAATGCCTTTGATGACCTCCAAGACCTGACCGATGTTTTTGGTGTCGTCGCGCAGTTTTTGCACCAGCTCACCCGCTCTGGCCATTTCATCGGCCAGTTGTTGCGACACCGCGGTCGAGCGCTCCATTTTTGCCAGCGCATCGGCAGCCGATTGATTGACCGCCTCGGTGGCGTTGGCCGTGCTGGCGGCGTTTTTTGCCACCTCCTGCACGGTCGCCGACATTTCAGTCAAGGCAGTCGCTGCTTGATGAATGCGATGCTCGGCATCACCGGTCGCGCCTGCAAGTTCTTGCGCAGCCCGGGTGATTTGGCTGGCGCTGCTGCCGATATCGCGGGAGGCGGCATGAATCTCCTTGACCAGATTCGAGATGAATTGCCGCTCCAGTTCCATATCCGATGCCATGACGCCGAGCTCGTCGTCGCCTTCTGGGGCGATGGCGTGCTGGAATTGGCCTTGCGCCATTTTCTCCATGTGCTCGAACAGCCGGCGAGTGCGCTGGACGATCAATCGATTGGTCATGATCTGCAGCATCACGATCACAGCCAGTGAAAAGCCGATCACGACCACAATAACGACCGTTCGCGCGGTATCGGCACTGGCGCTCAGTTCGGCAATGGTGACGGCGAGATTTTTCTGCAGCATCTCGATTTTTTCGGTCGGACCGCGGTCAATGCCCTTGACTGCTTTGTCACCGGCTTTGTGATCAAAGTTGGCCGCTTCGAACGCGCGGAAACCTTCTTCGTATTTGCTCTGCATGTTGCGATGTTCTTGCAGGAATTCGCCAAGCAGAGAGGCCTCTGCGGTCAGGCCGAGTTCGGTCAGTCGCGTTTGCAGCGCCTTGCCATCCGATTGAATGTGCTGAGCTTCGCTGTTGAATTGGTTCCAGTACTTGCCGCGCGCTTCAGCGTCGGCGCCGCGTAGCAGGACGTTTTTCCATTCCTGCACCTGGGTTTTGAAGCCAACCCCGAGACTGCCGGCGGCACTGTTGATTTCCAGCCCCTCGCGCAAGGTGCTGACGTGGCCGCCAAGGACTGAAAGCCCCACCAATGAGGCGATGACCAAAATACCGAAGCCTCCGCCGACGACAGTCAACAAACGTCTACCGAGGCTACTACGCGGTTCTGCCATGATTGTGCTCCCTGAACGCGAACCTCGCCGCCCAGCGAGGACTATCAGCAAGCGTAGTCAGGCAAGGCCAATCTGCAACTGCACTTAGCGTGCATTGCTGGTCGGCGACAGGAACAAGGAGGGATTGATGCGGGCGCCGTTGAGGCTGACGGAGAAATGCAGATGGGCGCCGGTGACGCGACCGGTTGCACCGACCGTACCGAGCCGATCACCGGTTTGCACCGCTTGCTCGGGCCTGGCGTCGATGCGGTCAAGATGACAAAACAAAGTCAGCAAGCCGCCACCGTGATCGACGATGACCGTGTTGCCGTTGTAATAGAAGTCGCCGGTTACGACGACTTTGCCGGCCAGCGGCGCGATGACCGGTGTGCCGGTCGGTGCGGCGATATCGAGCCCGGAATGCGGATTGCGCGATTCGCCGTTGAACACCCGGCGCAGACCGAATGAACTGCTCAGTGGACCCGGTGTCGGTTGCTGCATCAATAATTGTTGCGGCAGCGGTTCGCTGAAGCGGGCGAAGGCAGCTTGCATCAGCGCCTGTTCGCGGGCGATGCGCTCAGCATCGGCCGGATCGGGATTGACGAATTTTGGCGCGACTTTCAGTGGCTGGGTCGCGTAAGCCTTGTCAGCAATACTGAAGCCGAGTGTGCGACCGGCTACGGTCAACTGTTGCTCGCCGACGTTCGCACTGAGCGGCAGGCCGACTAGCGCTTGCCAGCGGTCAGCCACGGCCAGTACCAGGACCGGCTTGTCGTCGTACACCACGGCGGGGGCCGGTTGCGACGCCGGACCGACATCCAGCACGGCCAAGCCGCCAGGCACCCGCTCTTCCTGCGGCAGCTGCTGAGCGGCGGCAGGACTCAGGTCGGCCAGCAGGGCGTTGGCAAGCAGGGCGGCGGCAAGCAGCCAGAGCTTCGTCATCGGCTTTTATCCTGTTTCGGGTTTGCGCTGTCGGCGGCATCGAGCTTGGCGTCGGTCGCGTCAGACTCAACCCGGCTGATCACCCGGCGGCCAGGCAGCAGGGTTTCGATCACTGTACCGGCAGCGAGCGCCCGTTGTTTGTGCAGTAGCTGGCCACTGGCCTGCACTCGGGTCAGGCTGTAGCCGCGACTGAGCGTGGCCAAGGGACTGAGTGCGGCCAGTTCACCGCTCAGGCGGCCGAGCTGGGCGCGCCGGCGTTCGGTCACCCGATTGGCAGTGAGCACTAACCGCTGTTGCAACTGGCTGAGCCGATGCCTGGCCTTGGCCAAGCGGACTGAGGGGGCAACGCTCTGCAGCCGAGCCTCCTGGTGGCGCAACTGCAAACGACCATGCTGCAGGCGCCGCAGGGCGCCGGCCTGAAGCCGGGCCTGCAACTCATCGAGCCGCTGGGCCCGTCGGGCCAGCAGCCGTTCCGGCGTAGGTAAGCGGCCACTCAGGCTGGCGAGCTTGTCGCGCCGGTGCGCCAGCGCCCGTGTCAGCGCTTGCTGCTGGCGGTGCAGCAGCTGCCCGATGCGATGCTGCAAGCCGTCGCGGTCCGGCGAAATCAGCGCAGCGCCGGCCGACGGAGTCGGGGCGCGCATGTCGGCAACGAAGTCGGCAATGGTGAAATCGACCTCATGGCCGACCGCCGACACGACCGGGATGCCGCTGCCGGCGATCTGCCGGGCCAGCTTTTCATCGTTGAAGCAGAACAGATCCTCCAGTGAGCCGCCGCCGCGGGTCAGCAAGAGCACATCACACTCGGCGCGGCGATTGGCTGTTTGCAGCGCCGCGATCAGTGCGGCCGGTGCCTCGGCGCCCTGGACCACGGCGGGGTAAATGATGACCCGGATAAACGGCGCTCGCTTGGCGAGCACGCTCAGCACATCGCGGATGGCGGCACCGGTCGGCGAGGTGATGACGCCGACAGTGGTCGGAAACGGCGGCAGCTGCCGTTTGCGCTCGGCGTTGAACAGGCCTTCGTCGGCCAGCTTTTGTTTCAGTTGTTCGAACTTCTGCTGCAGTTCGCCAAAGCCAGCCGGTTCCATGTACTCACAGACCAGCTGGAAATCGCCGCGTGGCTCGTACAGCGTGACCCGGGCCCGGACCAACACCTTGTCGCCATCCTTCGGTCGGAAACTGAGCAGCTGATTGCGGTTGCGAAACAGCGCGGCGCGGACTTGGGCGCCGTCGTCTTTCAGGGTGAAGTACCAATGCCCGGAGGGTGGGGCAGAGAAGTTGGAGATTTCGGCTTCGAGCCAGAGCAGGCCGAAGTCTTGTTCGAGCACACGCTTGGCGCGGCCGACCAGCTCGGAGACGGTGTAAACCTTGCGGGCGGACGTCATCGGCGGCGTGGTACCCGAGTTTCAACGTGCGGATGGGTGGCAAACCGCGGCATTTTCGCGCATTGCGAGCGGAATGGCCAGAAAGAAACTCGCGGGGGGCGGTGTGACAAGCGAATGGGGAAAACGTTATAATTCCGCTTTGCTATTGCCAGCGGGGTTTTGAGTAATCATGCGGATTATCGGTGAAGCGCTGACGTTTGATGACGTGCTTTTGGTGCCAGCGCACTCCACAGTACTGCCTCATCAGGCCGAACTCAAGACATTATTGACCCGCGAGATCCAGCTCAACATTCCGCTTGTGTCCGCTGCCATGGACACCGTCTCGGAAGCGCGGCTCGCGATTGCCTTGGCCCAGGAAGGCGGCCTCGGTTTCATTCACAAGAACCTGACCGTTGAAGAACAGGCCGAGCATGTTCGCAAGGTCAAGAAATTCGAAAGCGGCGTGGTCAGCGACCCGATCACCGTCACGTCGCGCACCAGCATTCGCGAACTGAAAGCGCTGACCGCCAAGCACGGCATTTCCGGTGTGCCGGTAGTCGATGGCGATGATCTGGTCGGTATCGTCACCGGCCGCGATGTCCGTTTCGTCACCCAACTCGATCAGCCGGTTTCGGCGGTGATGACACCGAAAGATCGCCTGGTCACGGTGCAGGAAGGCGCTGATCTTGATGAAGCGCTGCACCTGATCCACAAGCACCGCATCGAACGTGTGCTGGTGGTCGACAAGCAGTTCCGCCTGAAAGGCCTCATCACCGTCAAAGACATTCAGAAATCGGCCGACAAACCGAATGCTTGCAAAGACGCTTTCGGTCATCTGCGGGTTGGCGCTGCAGTGGGCACCGGCGCGGATACCGATGATCGCGTTGCTGCGCTGGTGCACGCCGGCGTTGACGTGATCCTGGTCGACACCTCGCACGGTCATTCGCAAGGCGTGCTCGATCGTGTGCGTCGCGTTAAACAAATGTATCCGGGCCTGCAGGTCATGGGCGGCAATATCGCTACTGCCGAAGGCGCGTTGGCGCTGGCGGAAGCTGGCGCCGATGGCGTCAAAGTCGGCATCGGCCCCGGTTCGATCTGCACCACCCGTATCGTCACCGGTGTCGGCGTGCCGCAGATTTCGGCGGTGTCGAACGCAGCCGCGGCGCTGAAAGCGAAAGGCATTCCGTGCATCGCCGACGGCGGTATCCGTTTCTCTGGCGACATGTGCAAAGCGCTGGTTGCCGGTGCGCACGTAGTCATGGTCGGTTCGTTGCTCGCGGGCACCGAAGAAGCACCGGGCGAAGTCGAATTGTTCCAGGGCCGCAGCTACAAGAGCTACCGCGGCATGGGTTCGCTTGGTGCGATGGCGCAGCGGCAAGGTTCGGCGGATCGCTATTTCCAAGCCAGCAACGATGCCGAGAAGTTGGTGCCGGAAGGTATCGAAGGCCGGGTGCCGTACAAAGGTTCGCTGGTTGCAATCGTGCATCAGATGATGGGCGGTTTGCGTTCCTGCATGGGCCTGACCGGTTGCCGCACCATTGAAGAGCTGCGCAGCAAAGCGCAATTCGTCAAGGTGACCTCGGCTGGCATGCGCGAAAGCCATGTCCATGACGTGCAGATCGTCAAGGAAGCGCCGAACTACCGCGTCGATTGAGACGCCGCCGGAAAACGAATCGGGATCGCAGCGCGGTCCCGATGCGCTTTTAGCCATCAGGAATTGTTTCGCGTTTTTATGCCGGCGGTTTTTGCCGGAACTGGATTTCTTTCACTTGCAAGGCTGTCGAGATGAGCCAAGACATTCATGCCCACCGCATTCTGATTCTGGATTTCGGTTCTCAGGTCACCCAATTGATTGCCCGCCGCGTACGCGAGATCGGCGTGTACTGCGAACTGTGGCCGTATGACGCCGAAGAGGCGGCCATCCGCGAATTCAATCCGCAAGGCATCATCCTGTCCGGTGGCCCGGAATCGGTCACCGAAAGCGATACCCCGCGGGCTCCGGACTGCGTGTTCGAAATGGGCATTCCGGTCCTCGGTATTTGCTACGGCATGCAGACGATGGCGGCCCAACTCGGCGGCAAAGTCGAAGGCGGCCACAAGCGCGAGTTCGGTTACGCGGCGGTGCGCATCAAAGGCGACAGCGATTTGCTGCACGGCATCGAAGATCATGTCAACGAGCAGGGCAAGGCCGTGCTGGATGTCTGGATGAGTCACGGCGACAAAGTTGTCGAGATTCCGCCGGCGTTTGAAGTGATCGGTGAAAGCGACAACTGCGCAATTGCCGTGATGTCGGATGAAGGTCGCAAGTTCTACGGTGTGCAATTCCATCCGGAAGTGACCCACACCCATCAGGGCGGCCGCATTCTTGAGCGTTTCGTTCGCGAGATCTGCGGCTGCGACAAAAACTGGACGTCGACCAATATCATCGAAGACGCCATCGCGACGATCCGCAAACAGGTCGGCACGGACGACGTTATTCTCGGTCTGTCCGGCGGTGTCGATTCCTCCGTTGTCGCGGTGCTGCTGCACCGGGCAATCGGCAAGCAGCTGACCTGCGTGTTTGTTGATCACGGCCTGCTGCGCTTGCACGAAGGCGATCAGGTCATGGCGATGTTTGCCGAGCACTTGGGAATCAAAGTTATTCGCGTCAATGCCGAAGAGCGGTTCCTGTCAGCGCTGAAAGGCATTGCCGATCCGGAAGCCAAACGCAAAGTCATCGGCAAGCTGTTCGTTGATGTATTCCAGGAAGAAGCGGCCAAACTGCCGAGCGCAAAATGGCTGGCCCAAGGCACGATTTATCCGGATGTGATCGAATCGGCCGGTGCCAAGAGCGGCAAAGCGCATGTGATCAAGTCACACCACAACGTCGGTGGTTTGCCGAAAGACATGAAGCTGGGTCTGGTCGAGCCGCTGCGTGAATTGTTCAAGGATGAAGTGCGCAAAGTGGGTCTCGAACTGGGTCTGCCCTATGACATGCTGTATCGCCATCCTTTCCCGGGCCCGGGTCTTGGCGTTCGCGTGCTTGGTGAAATCAAGAAAGAGTACTGCGATCTGCTGCGCAAAGCCGATGCGATTTTCATCGAAGAGCTGCGCAAGGCCGACTGGTATCACAAGGTCAGTCAGGCGTTCGTCGTGTTCCTGCCGGTCAAATCGGTGGGCGTCATGGGCGATGGCCGCCGCTACGATTATGTGGTCGCAGCGCGCGCCGTGCAGACCATCGATTTCATGACCGCGAAGTGGGCGCATCTGCCGTACACGCTGCTGGAAACCATTTCCAACCGCATCATCAACGAAGTGCCGGGCATTTCCCGTGTGGTCTACGATGTGTCCGGCAAGCCACCAGCGACGATCGAGTGGGAGTGAGCATTGCGTTGCTGACGAGCGGACATGGCTGATCAGTTATCGCTGTTGGGCGTCGGTGAGCCGGAACTCACCGACCGCTTGTTCTTTGCCTTGTTTCCGCCCGCGGACGTTGCGACGCGCATCACCGGTTTGCTGAACGAGCTCTGTGCTCGCCACGATTTGCACGGCCATCCTGTGACCACGGCACGTCTGCATGTCACGCTACATCACATTGATGATTACGCGGGTTTGCCACCGGATGTGGTGCGTGCGGCGCTGAAAGCGGGCGAGGCATTGGCCGCGTCAACGGCTGCAGTTGCGTTTGATGAAGTGGCCAGTTTTGCCAGCAACCCACGTAAGCCGATGTTGGTACTACGTAGCAGTGATGGCGCACCGGGTGTGGTGACGCTGCAGCAGGCACTGGCTAAAACCATCAACCGGTATTTGCCGAAAGTGCGATTGCCAGCAAAGTACACACCGCATATTACGATGCTGTATGGCGACGCGCGTCACGGTGATATGCGTCAGGCCGAACAACGCGTCGAGCCGATAAGTTGGCGCGCGAGCGAGATTGTTTTGGTCCATAGCCTGCTGGGTAAAAGCCAGCATATTCCGCTGGCGCGCTGGGCATTGCCACAAGGCGTGGAGAGCGCATGAGCACGCACGCGCAGGACGAGATGTGGATGCAGCAGGCGCTGGCGCTGGCGGAGCAAGCTGCGGCCGCTGGCGAAGTGCCGGTCGGCGCCGTGCTGGTGCGGAATGGCGAGAAAATTGCCGAGGGCTGGAACCAACCGATTGCGCTGAATGACCCGACAGCGCATGCCGAGATTGTCACGTTGCGCGCGGCCGCGCAGGCACTGGGCAATTACCGGCTGAACGATTGCACGCTGTACGTAACCTTGGAGCCGTGCCCGATGTGCGCAGGCGCCTTGGTGCATGCTCGCGTCAAGCGCGTGGTGTACGCGACGACGGACGAGAAAGCGGGGGCGGCCGGCAGCGTGTTGCAGGTGCTGCGGCATCCACAGCTGAATCATCTTTGCCAGGTTACGGCGGGTGTGTTGGCTGATGCCGCGAAAGACCAACTGACGGCATTTTTTCAACAGAAGCGCAAACGCAGCGAGTGACTGCTCGGCTTGCGTTTGTGGCAAAGAAAAAGCCCGCGACCGCGGGCTTTTTCTTTGGTTTGCACAGGCGCCAGATCAGTCTGCTACCGCAACCGGTGCTGGCGACAAGCGCGTTGGCCGCCGCATTTCTTCATAAGCCAGCATGGTGCTCGGTTGCGTCGGTGCTTGCTCGATTTCCACTGCCGGAACCGGCGACTGCCGACGCACCGGCGCACCGGCCATGCGGCGCATCTGGGTGCTGTCGAGGCTGTCGCCAAGCCAGCGCAGCGTGGCGTAGTAACGCTGAATATTGTGTACGAAATGCACCGGCTCATCGCCGCGGGCGTAGCCGCGTTTCAGGGTGGAATACACTGCGGGATCGCGCAATTTCGGCAGCTGCTTTTTGACATCATCCCAGCGATCCGGATTGCCGCCGGCGCGGATGGTCAGAATGCGTGCATCTTCCAGATGGCCGAAGCCAACGTTGTAGGCCGCCAGGGTAAACCAGGTGCGATCCGGTTCCGGAATACGCTCCGGCAAGGTGTCGTGCATGGTGCGGAAATAATCGGCGCCGCCGCGAATGCTCTGGGCCGGATCAGTACGATCAGTAACACCCATGCGCTCGGCGGTGTCTTCCGTCAGCATCATGATGCCGCGCACGCCGGTTGGCGAAACGGCTTTCTCGCGCCAGTGCGATTCTTGATAGGCGATGGCCGCGAGCAGGCGCCAATCCATGTCATTGCGGGCGGCGCGGACGAAATGCTGTTTCAGATTCGGCAGCCGCTCGAGCATCGCATCAACAAACTGGCGTGACTCGTAATAGTCGTAACTTTCGACCGGTTCGAGCAGGCGATCGCGCAGGCTCGATACCGTGCCGTCATCGATGCGTTCGCCGAGGAATTGATCGGCCAGCACGGCAATCGAATCGTCTTCACCCGGGAAAGCCCAGACCCAAGGCTCAGCTTTGCTGACCACCATGCCGGCCATCAGCTCGGGATGCAGGGCGCGCTCAACGGCGTAGACCGGCGCCGGCACCAAGGTATAGGCAAGGGTTTCGTCGATGACTTCGGCCAGCAGTTGGCGGTGGCCGGCCGGGCTTTCGGTCCAGATCAAGGCCGGTTGTTCAGTCTTGGCTTCGAGCAGCAGCTCGCTGGCGCGGCTGCCAGCCGGGACTTTCAATTCGCCATTGACGTCGGCCCAGTCGCGGCCGCGGCGGGCGCCGTTCTTGAACACCAGCCGGTAATCAACTTCCTGATAAGCGCGGGTTTGTTGCAGGCCGCTCAGCTGCGCCGTGCTGGCCGGCACCGCCAAGATGGCATCGACCCGGCCGGCAAGCAGCAGGTCGCGGGCTTCGTAAAGCCGTTGATAGGGAACCACTTTCAGCAACAGCTGGCGTGACTCGGCAAACTGCCGCGCCAAGGTCAGATCCAGTGAGGCGTCGATATCGTTGCTGGCCGGCAACAGGTCCGCCGCGATGGCAACACGCCATTCGCCGCGTTGAGTCACCCGATCCAGCTGAGAAAGAGACGGTTCGTCGCGCTGCTGTAACCAGCAACCGCCGACCACGGCCGCACCCAACCACGCCAGCCAGGTGCGCTTGAACAACTGTGACAACCCCAATTCAACCATCCCCGGTTTCGTGGACCAACTTGGCCGCCATGGGAAGCGTCGTCCTGACGATTTCCTGTGACGAGTTGGCGCGAATTATGAGGAATGAGTCACGTTTTTTCAAGTTATCCGAAAATAACTGTTAATATTCAATACGTTAGATGACTGTCTTAATCAAGTTTTCAGCCGTCCAAATGGCTTTCTCTACCGTCCTTTATTGCTTTTGGGCTACAATATGCGCCCGATTTTTCCCCTCCATCCGCGCGAGTTCCCACCATGCTGACCCTGCGTGGCGCTCCGGCCCTTTCCGCATTCCGAAAGGCCAAGCTGCTGTCGTCCTGCCGTGATCGTTCGTCCGCTGTTGCCCATGTTTATGCCGAGTACGTCCACTTTGCCGATGTCAGCGCGCCGCTGAACGCCAATGAGCAGGCGGTGTTGGACAAGCTGCTCGAATACGGCCCGCGCCTGGATAAGGAAGCGCCGAGCGGCAGTCTGGTGCTGGTGGTACCGCGGCCGGGCACAATCTCGCCATGGTCGTCCAAGGCCACCGACATCGCCCGCAACTGCGGTCTCGACAAGATCAAGCGGCTGGAGCGCGGCATTGCCTACTTCATCAGCGCCGGCAATGGTCTGCCGCTCGATGGCGCTGCACTGGCGGCGGTGACGCC
>CAMLNB010000013.1 GCA_946481205.1 uncultured Kangiella sp.
GCGACAAGTTCTACAACAACATCGGGCAACTGACGGCTGAGGTTGATGCCACGGGGGTAAAACTGGAGTACGCCTACGACGCGCACGGCAACAAAGTCAGCACACGTAACGCGTTCGGCCATGTTTTCGTGGATAGTTTCGACAAAAATGGCAACTTGCTAACCCATGCTTTGCTTCGAAAGAGAACGGCTGAGCAGGTCTGGCACGAAGGCTACTATGACGGCGAAGGCATGTGGAACGAAGGCTGGTGGGAGACCATCGTCAACGAGACGCCTTACAACAGTCATGCCCAAGACCTCACCAATGTCGTTACGATCCTGCTAAACACCTATCAGTACGACGGGGCGAATCGTCGATACGCCGAATCAACGGTAAACGACAGCTACTGGGGTACCACCCAGTTCACATCGTATAGCAAGTACAACGAGCGCAGCTTGGTTACGGAAACTCAAAACGCTGCCGGCATTGTGGTGAAGTATCAGTACGACGCCTTCGGCAACAAAACAGAATCTCGCGACGCCAATAACAAAGCACAAAGCTGGGCATATCGTTACGCTGACTATCAATTCGGTTTGTTGCAAAGCACAACAAATGAAGGTAACCGCACAACAAACTATGGCTATAACGATTTTGGCCAAATGAGCGGTGAAACCTACAGTTATCAAGCCGGAACGCGCACCTACAATTACCTGGGAAATGGTCTGCTCAATACCATTGTCGACTCGACCGAAAGCGGTACTCGCGGAATGGTTGGTGATGTGGACTATTCCAAGACTGTCCAGACGATGCGTTATGAGTACAGCGTTACCGGTCAGCGCGCGCTGGAGTCATACGTCACCGAGCGTTGGTATGATGTTGGTGTCTATGAATACGAATACGATGCGGAGATGGGTCATCATTACAGCTGGCTCATTGATGTCACTGATGGATACTCGGTCACCCAGCGCGCTTCTTTGCTGAGCTATGACCAGCAGGGGCGCTTGAGCAAAATCAGTGCGCCTGCAGCGATGAATATCGGTCGAGCCGAGCTTGAGTCGCTGGAATACAAATACGACGAGTTTGGTAATCGTCGGAATATCAGCTCCAGATACAAGAAAGCAGGTGATACGACCTACAGCCAAAGCAGTCATTGGTATACCTACGATGCAGAAGGCCGCTTGACGATCTCGAAGGGTGTGATCCATAACGGTCAAATCGTCGCACGCCAAGGTGGCGTGGTGATTGCCTATGATGCGGCGGGTCAACGAAAAGGCATCGAACAATACACGGGTACCCGCACTCAGACGTTCCCGGGTGAGCCAAACGAATATTTCCACAAATTCAAGCAAGAGCTCTATACCTACAATGAACTCGGTTTGCGCACAGGTATCGATCAGAGATCATTTGAACGTGACGCCATTAATGCGACCAATGGCAATTACGCGGTGTCTGTTGACCTGAGTGGTACGGGCTGGAAGGCTCTGGGCCGTTTCGAGTTTGATGGCCGTGGCTTCCAGACCAGAAGCACCGAGTTTGACAACAATGGCAACCAGAAGAGCAGCTCAACAACCACCTATTTTGCTGATGGCCGTACTCAACGGGTGTACACCACAGGTTCACAGAGTGGGACTGTCGATTACTCATTTAACGGCGCCTACGATGCTGCAGGTAATCTGAAGTCTTACAAGTACATCGGTGGCGGTGTGACCTACACTTATACCTACACCTACACTTCCGAGTTCGGTGGCTACAAAGAAACGGAAATCAAAGTTGTTTCCAGCCAGAATGGATCAAAGGCTGGTTATACCCGTAGCTATTACGACTCGCGCGGCCAACTGACCTATGTCAGCATGCAAGACGGTACGACGACCAAGAACCGCAGCTTTACCTATGATGGTGAGGGCCACATTCTTACCAAGACAGAAGGTGCGAAGCTGCAAGACTATTTCTACGCCGCTGGTAAGGCCGTTGCCAATATCGGCACGCTCAGTGCAGCCGAGTTTGACTATAACTACACACCCATTAGCTCCTCCTATCCAGGGGCCACACCGGGTAGCTATGTAGTAAATGCAGGCGATACTTTGGCAGGTATCGCGCAAACCGTTTTCGGCGATGCGCGTTTGTGGTATCTCATAGCGGATGAAAACAATCTAAGCTTTGGTCCGGACGAAGCTATCGCTGCATCCGAAGCAGGTAAGACATATCGCATCCCCAACGTTGTCAGCAACATTCACAACGATGCGAATACATTCAAGCCGTACAACCCGACTGAAATCATCGGCGACACCACGCCGACTCCGATCCCGCCACCGCCACCGAAGCAGAAGTGCAATGCGTTGGCCATGATAGTGATGGTGGTTATCGCAGTCGTCGTTACGGTCTTTACGGCTGGTGCGGCTGCCATGTATTTCGCAGGTCAAGCAGTGACAATGGCTGGCGCATGGACCGCTGGCACAACTGCACTGCTTGGAGGCACCGCTGCTGCTACCGCTGCCGGTGTAGCGACAGTTGCTAGTGGTATTGGCGTCGGCGCAGCAATCGGTGGTGCCTTCGTCGGTGGCGTCGTAGGCAGTGCCGCATCGCAGCTCGCCGGGAAGGCTATGGGGGTGGTTGAACATTTCTCCCTGAGGCAAGCGCTAAGCAGTGGTATCACCACGGCCGTGACTGCTGGACTGGGCGCTGCCGCGAGCGGTGCGGAAGGTCTTAAATGGGCACAAACCGCTGCGAAATACATGAAGCAGGATACCGTTGGCGGATTCCTGTCGCGTGGCGCGTTTGGCTATCTGACCAGCCAAGCTGCAGGAAGGATTGCCGGCCTTGAAACAACCTTCAGTTGGAAAGGCATGGCGGCACAAGCGATAGGCACCGCTGTAGGCAATAAGCTCGGCCAAGCTTTGTCGCTAGATGCCCTCAATACGGAAACCTTTGCTTGGGGTGGGGTAGCACAAGGCATAGTCAATGGTGCCGCGGTTGGAACATTGAACGCTCAATGGAATCGAGGCGGAAAAGTAGACTACCTCCAGATAGCGGTTGATTCGTTTGCCAATGCGATCGGCAACAGTCTTGTTAAAAAGCTAAATGCTCTCGGCTCGGAAGCGACATCAGGCTATGTTTCAGGCACTTCAGCAGCAGGACAAACCGAAGGTGGCGGAACTGAACAAGGAGCTTGCTTTATTGCCGGAACACTTGTTCATGCAAAACATGGGCTCGTTCCAATTGAAGCCATTCAGGTTGGAGATTGGGTCGCTACGCGCAATCAGTTCAATGCTTCTGACTCGGTCCATTGGCGGAAGGTGATCGAAAAATACATTCACCAAGAACGATCTGCCGTACGACTTTCAGTTACGTACTCCAATGGTGTTCAGGACGAGTTAGTAACCACCTATGAGCACCTCATCTTTGTAAATGGCGCGGAGTGGAAGCAAGCTGGGAAGCTCGAGATCGGTGATCAATTCTCTGTCATCGAGGGGCCGGCTGCAGTCCTTACTGCAATGGAAGCAATGCCTGGGCTGCATACCGTATATAACTTTGCAGTCGAAGGAGATCACACCTACTTCGTTGGCAAGCAAGGTATCTGGGTACACAACGACTACATCAATAATGCCGGTCAGTTGATTCGAACCTCCCAAGGGCAGTTGTTGGGTAAACCGCAAGTCATAACTGGTCCCGCAATACCAGTCGAATTGCTGCCTCGCGGATCGGATCCCGCTTCTGTAGTTCTGCAGCAATGGGAAAATGCAACGGCGTATTCAATTAATGTAAATGGCCAAGTTAAGCATTTCAGTCCAGGACTTTTCTTCGACAATGCAAGGCAAATAGTTGAGAGCGGCGAGGGCGCTTCGCTTAACGGGCAAGTTGTAACCGCACAAGCTATTGCTCAGTCGGAAGCATTCCTTTCAGGCCACGGTCAGCCTATTCCTACAGTTCGGCCGATTGAACCAATCACGATTCAACCTGTTCCACTCGATATAAAAATTGAGCCAATTCAGATTCAAACGCCGCAGTTGAACCTGAATCTGCCGGCTGGGCCTCTTCCAGACTTTGATCCGCAGTTTAACTGGGCTGCGATCGTTGGAACGGGGGCAATTACCGGATCAAACGCTGCAACCAATGCGCTTTATACCCGCATTCATTCGGAAGGCGCGTATAGCAGGATAAAAGGAGTACCAAACTTCCAGGCTCACCACCTCAATCAAAATGCTGTCTATGACCCGGTGATAAGGCAGGCAAATGGTTATTCCATCAATATCAAAGGAAATGCCCTGACGGAGGCTGGATCTCCACATTATGAAGCGCATGCCTCTTTGGAAAGATGGTGGAATCAATATCGTCGAGTGCGTGGCGAGCCTGGTCCGCTATACGGAACTCGCCCCACCAACGCACAATACGGTGAGGCCCTGAGGCAGTCCCTTGTTGATGCAGGATTAAGTCCGAAAGAGGCGAGCCGTCTTGCAGAAGCGGCGCGTCAACAGAGGCTAAATGCAGGTTTGGCGGATAATGCACTCGTCCGGCGTATTCCAGGGCGCGTAATACAAACGCCCACAACGATGGTTGACGCGGAGCTCTGGCGAGCAAGGTCGTTGTCCAACAATCTTAAGTGGGTAGGACGCGGAGCGCTTGTGGTGGGAGCGGCTGTGGATGGTCATAGCCTTTATGCCGAGTACCAGCAAAGCAGGCAGACTGGTGATTACAGCAATACCGTAAATGAAGGGGTCCGAATAGCGGGCGGATGGACAGGTGCGTGGGCTGCTGGCGTTGGCGGAGCGAAGGTTGGCGCGGTGATTGGTACTGCATTTGGTCCTGTCGGAACGGTGGTTGGCGGGTTTGTGGGGGGCTTGATAGGAGGGGCCATCGGTTATGCGGGTGGTAGCTACCTGTCTACTACAGCTTGGAATGCAGTAAATTAGGCCCTGTGGAACAGCGCGCCACCTCTCCAGAACCGGATGAGGTGGTGTATATGTCATTCTGCTAGCAGAATGTTGGATGCATCGAACAAGAAGCGAAGAGTTCCTCTTATGGAAGTTGTCACATTAAATTTTTTAAAGCAGCTCGAAGAACTGGCTTTATTTTCTCGTGTCGGGAATAAAGAAGATCTCTCCAAAAGCCGAGAAATACATGCTGTTTCAACTTGGGCAGAAGCCTTGGAATTTGTGAAAGAAGAACTGTACGACGATGTTTCGGGGGAGGCTGCTAATGAGCTCTATGAACTTATCAGCGAGAAATCACCTGCCAGTCTTGATGAATGGAACAGTAAGGTGGAAGCGATAAAGACACTCACTGAACCATTGATAAAGAATAAACTAACGCAGCTCAAGAAAAGCGGAGCAGTTCCTGAAGGTTTCTCAGAAGGCCCAATCAAATGGGATTTTTTGCATATTTGCATGCAACTTGAGTACCAACACATATCAGAAACTGAATATTATAAAGCGCTGATGAAGTGGTACCTTGGCGGGCATTTTCCATGTGGCTGGAAAGGTGAACTAGCAGACAATATGCATGACACATTTGCCAATGGGAAGCTGGCAGTGTACTAAGAGGCTACACAGACATGTCACATTACATCTATCAGGATAGGAGGAAAAAGAACTGAATTTGGACAAGCTGCCCTAGTTCTTGGTTTTTAGAAAAACAGCAAGTATCAAGTATAGAAAGGAAATTTGTTGGAATAACGTGAGCATCTTCAAGTGAAGATTTATTTGTTCAATAGTCACCATTAGAAATTTCTAAGTGCTCTCGTAGAGATTTCTGAGCCTTCGTAGCGCCTGATGATGAAGTTGTGTCACCCGAGGAGCGCTAATCTGGAGTATCTCTGCTATCAGCTGAAACTCCATCTGATGCAAATAGTGGCTCGTGATGACAAACCTTTCCCTTTCCGGCAATTGATCCAGTAGTTCATACATCACGTTGATGCTGGCATCACTTTCGTAGTAGCTCTGCGGACTATTGTCCGGCTCTTCGTTTATAACAACACCAAGCTCCAGAAACCGGCCTAACGCCAAATCAACGACAGCGTCGATGACATTGATTAACGGGTCTTCGTTGTCGTAATCATCGTCGAGTCGGAGTGCATACTGTGCTGCGGAATCAGCGATGTCAGTATTCTTCTTGGATTCACTAACGTAGACCGCTAATCCATTTAGTGTTGCCCCTTTTACGCGCGGGTAAGCATATGCCTCAAACGGAACATTGAGATCGGGATTGTAGTTGTCTATAGCGGCTAGCAGGCCGATTGAAGCGCAGTTGATGTAATCGGACCATTCGGCTAACGGATAACGATACTTCGCCATCAACCCGCCTGCGACCATTCTGAGCCAGGTGCTGTAGTGCATAAACAATGCAGTGCGTGCTTCACTCGACCGCAAGTTAACCCATCGTTGCCACAATGCTGTTGCGCACGTGCTGTTCGAGCTAGGGGAGATGTCCGTATCAAGTGCAAGCATGGCCTGTCTACACTCCAACACTTGCAACAAGTGTTCGTGCGATCAAGGCCCAACCATCGACAACTACAAACAACATGATCTTGATGGGCAATGACAGCGTGACAGGCGGCACCATGATCATGCCAAGCGACATCAGAATCGAGGCCACAACCAGATCGATTAAGAGGAAAGGCAGAAAGATCACAAAACCGATCTGAAAAGCCGTTTTCAATTCGCTAAGCAGAAAGGCTGGAATCAGATACGTTGGTTTCACCGCCTCCGTCGTCTCTGGAACCGGAACCTTTGCCAATTCATGCACTAAAGCCAGATCGGTTTCGCGTGTTTGTCGCAGCAAGAAATCACGAAACGGCTCCCAGCTTCTCGCTAAACCGGTATCAAAGTCGATGCTGCTATTGAGATACGGAACAATCCCTGCGTCATAAGCTTGGCTGAACACAGGCGCCATGACAAACAGGGTCAGGAAAACAGAAAGGGTAATCAGTACGATGTTCGGTGGGCTTTGCTGCAGTCCTAACGCTTGACGCAAAAAAGACAACACAATGATATTGCGAGTGAAAGTGGTCAGGGCAACGAGCGCAATGGGTATGAATGACAATGCGCTGAGAACGAGGAAGACTTCGACAGGAGTCGTGAGCTTCAACGATTCCAGAATGGGCGCAACAGCGGCAGTGCCGCTTGCCGCATTGGAGGCAAGTGCGACGGTACTCATTATGATTGACCTTCGTCTTGCTTGCTTTGAGACGCTATTGCAGAGCCAAAGCTGCTGGAGTCATGCTGTAGAAACTGGAGGCTTGCGCCTTGAGGGCTTTCTATAACCAAAGCTTTTTTACCATCCACTTCGAGCAGCACGACGTTCGTTCGCCCAGAGATCCGAGAAGAGTCAACCACGACTATCCTTTTGGCCGATTTGGCCAACCATCGACTCGGATTCCTCTTGGTCATCCATTTGAGAACCATCGCCAATCCAGCCAACAGCAGCACCATAACCAAAAGTGTTTGAAGCACGAAACCGGTCGATACGACTTCGTCGCGACGTAGTGGGAGCCCAGGCTCCTGAACCGAGACAGGTCGCTCGGCTAAACTATCAGGCATGGCGGTGCTCAACATAGATGTTCGCGTTCCAAGAATGCTTAGACGATTTCGGTAATCTGGACGCCAAAATTGTCATCCACAGCAACCAGTTGGCCTCGCGCGACTGCTTTGCCATTGACCAGCAAGGTAATTGGCGTTTCCACGGTTTGAGCAAGGGCAATAACATCACCAGATTTGCTGGCCAACAGTTTCTCAATTGCCAACTCGGCGTGACCGATCTCCGCCGTTACGCGAACATTCACATGACCAAACAGTGATAAGTCACGTGCAACCAAGGCATCTCCGGAAGCTTGGCTGGGAGAGAGTTCAACGAGCTCAAGTGCAGATACAGTTTTCATGATACGGTTCTCAGGGTTTAATTAGGTAAATGGCTTTGCTTTGGTCAGTGCGCCCGAGACGTCCGCTAAGACGTAGTGCGTTGCCGACCTCAACAGAGAACGTGTGGCTTAGCGGGGTATCGGAAAGTAGCGTGTCGCCAATCGCAAGAGATTGCAGCTGATGCAGTGGCAGCTCGCCAAGATCAAGTGTTATCCGCGCTGTGCACGAGCTAACAGTTATCGCGTCAGCGCGACGACTCAGTGGCCCGGCGGCGGCAGTCGCCTTTGCCCTATCCAACGCGGATAGGGCTGTTTCATCAACCAGCAGAATGAAGTTTTTCTCGGCAATAGATACTAGGCAGTGTGCAGAGCCGCGCCAGTTCGAGCGTCCACGCTCTTGGTTAACTTCAACGAGTAGCGTCTCAATACGAAACCCAAGTGCAGAAAACAAACGGGTTGCTAGATCGGAACGTGAACGAGCCACAAGCTCTGTTGCAACGGTGTCGCGGGGCGCTGCGTTCGGGAAAAGCAAGCTATGCCACGTGTCACCGTCAGAGCATAGACTGATGCGCCCACCAGATGAATGGGAAAAAGTAAGGGTATCCTCGGCAGCTGTCGAGGACTCTGCAGAGATCGCGGTGGTGCAAACAGAGATAGAGGCTCTGTCGTTGAGTGACCAGTCTGATAGCCAGTTGGTAACAGTCGATTCAACCGCTCTCTGCAGCTGGTCCAAGGTTGTCTTGCCAAGCAAACGAACAAGCTTCATTGGATTAACCACCGCGGGTATTGCTGTAAAGTTGCTCTACCATCTCATTGGCCACGCTCATGATGCGGGAGCTCGCCTGATAACCCCGTTGGATGATCATCATATCGGCGAACTCCTGGGTCAGATCGACGTTTGAAAGCTCGATTGAGCCGCCTTGAACCTTGCCCAACACGCCTTCACCCGCGTATCCGTAGTCGGGCTGTGCAACGTCACTCGCTCTATACAAGCTACCGGTACCTTGTATCAGAGACGATTCATCAATGAATGAGGCCAGAGCAAGGCGCACACCGTCTTCTTTATCGCCATTTGAGTAAGTAAATTTGAGCTGGCCTTTCTCATCGAACGTCAGTGATGTCAGCCCCAGTATCGCATGTCCATCCTGAACCCTTGCACCAACGGACGTTGTTGCCCCGGCATTTTGATACGTTCCCGCAAACGAGCCAGGCTCACCAAAGTTCAGCGTAACTGTCTGAGTGACTCCAGAAACAACCATGCTGAGGTTGAGAGTATTGAAACCTGCGAGCGGCGTATTATCCGGTCCGTACCGAACATTACCGGTGCCAATCGTGGTGTTGTTCTCATCAGTTACCGTAACGGCCCATGTATCTGGTGTAGAACGACTAAATGTTGCCGTGAGAGTATGAGTGGTCCCACCCGCATCAAACACTTTAATGTTATTAACGGTGTGAGTAGTTCCCGTGGTGTTGAAAACACCTACCATATTCACTGCAGTAGTTGCTTCAGCCGGTCTCGTCCGCAACTCTGCAATGTTGATGGTGTTGAGATTTCCCACGGCATCCAACGACATCACTTCGTGTTGAGTAACACTGTCGACAAGGATGCCTTCTTCATTGAATTGAAACTGGCCAGCCCGGGTATAGTAGATCTCACCACTGGCGTCGCGCAGCACAAAGAAACCTGAGCCATTGAGCGCCAAATCGGTGGCATTGCCGGTCTGCCTGACTTCACCAGAGCCAAGTCGCACGTCAGATCCGGCCAATGTTGTGCCATATCCTCCGCCCTGACTGTTGACGCTGCGAAAAAAAGAATCACTTCCGCGAAAGCCAGGAGTGTTCATGTTTGAAACGTTGTTACTGACCGTGTTCAAGCCGCGTGAGAAGCTAAACAGGCCGCTCAAACCATTAAAAAAAGATTGCAACATGATAAGGCCCCATTCCTGTTAATTTCTTACCAAGCTAACTTGTGACAGTCGGATATTGGGTAATGCATCGCCAGCTGCCGTTGTCACAGATAGCAATGGCCCACTCGAAGTGAACTGTATGGCGCTGACTGTGCCGGTAACGGTGCCTGCATCGCCAACCACCTCGACCCGTCGGCCAAGTAGGCCGACGGATTGGGCGGTGGAATTCATAAAAACTAAGTTCTCCATCTGCTCGGTAGCTTGTCGCGACTGTTCCAGACTGGAGAACTGTGCCATCTGGGCAAGGAACTCTCGGTTGTTCAGCGGCTCAAGTGGATCTTGAAAATTGAGTTCCGTAAGAAAAAGTCGGAGAAAGTCTTCTTGATTCAGCGTCGATTTAGTCAACGCCGATGAGTTATCTCCCAAAGTGCTACCGATTGCATCAACGGGCATATTTACTCTCCTTGTCGGCCGACGCTTGCTGAGAAACGGCATTCCCGTTGACAATTACGGTTGTTTCAAGGTTGCCGAATTTTGCACGCGCGTAGTCTGTGATCGTTCGAATGATATGGCCGAGCTCTGCATCGCTCGCGCTAAAGTCACGGACCAGTATTTGTACGCTTTCGCCTTCTCGATTAACGCTAATTCGACGGCGCAGCCAAGGCTCGAGAGTTTCTGTTATGGCTTGGGAGACTCGCTTAACCCATGCGTCTGAATCTGTGTCGGACTGTTCCGATATTTCCGCCAGTAGTGCTGCAAATATTGACGCCATATCTGTCCCGAGCAACGCCGTTTTGGTCACTCCAAGTGCGTCATGGCGATCCGCGGAAGTCGAAACGAATGCGCTCTCAGTTTTGTTGCCGTTGCCTGCAGTTTTTGCGAGGATAACGTTGCTCTGGTCACGCTCCAGGTATGACAACTGGCCAGAAGCGAAGGCCTGTGCGGCATACACCTCAGCAGGGAGGCTTGAACTCAGGCTTCGAGTTGCTGCTGAAAGTAGCTCCGCACTGGTTAGAAATGCGTCGTCCGACTGGGTGTTCTGACTGGGAGAGAATGGTTGCCTAAGCGGCAAGTCCTCGTCCGAGTCGCGCCGCTGCAGTTGGCTTGCAAAGGCAGTCGGTTCTTGCGCAGGCTTATGTGCGATGTCCGGTTTCCGTGAGATCTGTGCCAGCCCTTCACCGCCAGCAAGTGGTAACGCATTCATGGCGCTTCTCCCTTTGCATAAACGCAAGCGGCATGATCCTGCACATCAAGCGATTCGCCTTTTGCATGCTCTGCACATATCTCATCATGGATGCTATGGGCCGCTTCCTTTATGAGCTTATGTTCAGCATGCTTTGTTGAGAACATAAGCTGAGCCTCACGTTGATCAGCGCGTGCATTTTCGAGAGCGGTTTGGCTTTCGACCATGGTCTGTCTTACCATATCTGCACCGCCCGTTTGTAGACCGTACAGCACAGGATCAATTGCCTGACCAAATGCTCGGCCTCTGCGCTGCAACTCCACGGCCAAGTGATACTTTGCTTGAGCCTGCATCAGGCTTTCTGCTGCTTCAGTGGCATCCCGATTGGCAATGGCCAAGATGCCGGCAGATTGTACGCGTTGCATATTTCGCAATCGCTCAAGACTATTCAGTTGACGCAGCATGCTACGGCGCTTATCCATTTGCGGTCATTCCTCTGCATTTTGCAGTCACTTCAGCCGCAGCCTTCCAAAGCGTATCAGCAGGAAAGTTGACATCAGGTGGTTGTTTCAGAAACTTGTCAATTTCGGGCTTGGCTTTAATCGCACTATCCAACATAGCGTTGCTACCTGCCTGATAAGCACCCAACTCCACCAAGTCGGAAGAGCTTGAATAAGTCGCTATCGATTGCCGAATGGTGTCGACTTGTGATTGCTGCTCCTTGGTAAGCAAAGAACCGCTCAGCCGACTCAGACTGTGCAGGACATCGATCGCAGGGTAATGATTACGAGCAGCCAACTCGCGCGACAACACGATATGTCCGTCAAGTATCGCGCGCATGTGGTCGGCGACGGGTTCGTTCATGTCATCGCCCTCGACCAGCACGGTGTACACGGCAGTAATGGATCCTTGCCCAGCCAAAGCGCCAGCACGCTCAAGGAGTGGCGGCAAGAGACCAAATACGGACGGCGGATAACCGCGCGAGCCCATCGGTTCACCGGTGGCCAAGCCAATCTCGCGTTGTGCCATGGCAAAGCGCGTGACGGAATCCATAATAAGCAAGACATGCTGGCCAGCACTACGAAACCATTCCGCTATTGCGGTCGCCGTGTAAGCAGCCTGCCGGCGTAGTACAGCTGGCTGATCAGCCGATGCGGCGACCAGGACGGCTCGCTTCAAGCCTTGCTCACCCAAGCTTTCGCGCAGAAAGTCACCAACCTCGCGACCACGCTCACCGATAAGAGCAATCACGATGACACCCGCGTCAGAGTGACGAGCCAACATACCTAGCAGCGTGCTTTTGCCAACGCCGCTTCCTGCAAAAATTCCAAGGCGCTGCCCGCGCCCAAGCGGTGCGAAAGTGTCAACTGCACGTACGCCGGTCACCAGTTTGTTGTTAATCGGCGATCGGTGCAGCGGGTTAATCGGCTTACCCAACGAGGGGATCAGGTCTGCTGCTTGAACCGATCCGAGATCGTCGAGCGCCTCACCAAGCGG
The DNA here is from genome assembly GCA_946481205.1 of uncultured Kangiella sp. The sequence goes on from CAMLNB010000013.1 coordinate 12,416, forward strand.
CGTGATGACACGACCGAGCAGCAAGTTTCCGGCTGGTACTCGAAACGCGGTACCAAGCGGTTTGATACGGCTTTGTAGACAGAGCCCTTCCGTAGGACTGAACGGCATCAGCTGAATACGTTCTTCATGTAGGCCGACAACTTCTGCAAGCACTCGAGGGCCGCCGCGCGCTGGCAGGATTTCCACTAATTCACCGAGATGGACGTCGCAGCCAGCAGCTTCTATTACCAGACCATGGACCGCTCGGATGCGTCCGGTGTCTTGAACCAGCTTCGCCTTGCGGATCGCGGCAATGTGCTTGTTGTCGGGAGCATTCATGACATCAGCTTCCAGAACTGGCAAGCAAAGTCTCACGCAACTGGGTCAGTTGCGTGAGCATGCTGGCATCCAGCGAGCGAGGACCGCATTCGATAATGCAGCTGCCACGCTCCAGTTGTTTGTCAGCAACAATGTGTGTCAGCCACGACTGTAGCTCAGGGCAGTTCTGTATAAGCGCCGCATCGGCTTCTGCCATGCAAATAGACATTGGGTGCTGCTGGCCAAACGTCTCAATGGCCTGTTGGACAAGCAATGCAAGCGCTGATTGAAACACTTCGGCATTACCGAGCATCCGGGTGATGCTTGCATAAGCAATTGCAAGCACGGTTGAATCAAGCTTGGTAAGTGCCTGTTGATGTGCTGCTTCCAAGCTCATCTTTAGCGTGGATAGTGCCGATATCATGGAGGCAAGCTCATCACTCTGTTTACGGTGCTTATCCAGTAACTCGCGTTCCTTCTGCAAGAAATGCTCCGCGGCGTCTGAGTTTCCGGCTTCGTAGCCAGCAAGGTACCCTTCCGAACGAGCTTCTTCCCTTAGCGCCGCTAGTTCATCCGCAAAGGCAGACGCTAGTTGTAGCTTGCAATTGGCTTGCTCCGGCTCTGCCACAGCGTTCATATTGGCTGGCATATCGGGAATCAGCTTGCGCCCGCTGGTCGGCATGGCGTGTTTCAATAGTTCAGGCATGAGCAGCACCATGCGTCGCGGCCGCTATCTCAACGATTGCTTTACGCAATGCAGCTGCACTGACGCGACTGTTGCCCAGCATATTAAGGAATTCAGAAGCCTCGACACCGGCTTGCGACTGTTGCCCGGAAGCGATTTCGCGCCAATAGCCTGGCAAACCCGCTAAGACGTCCGCCAAGGGCGTCGCTTCAGATGGTAGGGCGACCGATTCTACCGTCGGAGCGAAACTTAACGCATCAAGCACTGCAGGGTCCTGATGCATACCGAGTGTAATCACTTCATCAATCAGAGGCTGTAGTCTTTCGCGTTCCTGAAGTGACAGCTGACTCAGCAACCAGGAACGGTCCATTGGTGCAAGTGTGGCGAGCTGCAAAGCGGCGCGTTTTAACATGTTGGCGATCACCGAGTAGGCTCGTGGGTAAGCCACAGACGAACCTGTTGCAGCAGGCGTTCACGCTCTTCTTGCGAAAGCTGTCGCGGCTGTGATGGTGATGAATTGCGCTTTCTATGGAACATCGTCAATGCGAGAAGCAACAAAGCCATGACGACTGCACCAATGTAAATTGCCTTGCTAGACAGATCATTCTGTTGGCTTGCCGAGTGAGCAAGTGATGTGTCTGATGCCATCTTCTGGTCAATGAGTGGCAGTTCAGTCTTTGCGATTCCTGGCGATACAGCGCCAACGATAGCCAAGCTATCACCACGGTCTGCCACCATGCCAAGCCCCGATTGAATTACCGCGCGCAGGGTATCGGTGACTTGGGGCGACAACGGACGCGAAGCAATCACCGCAACATTGATTCGCTCAACATTGCCAACCGCACGTTCTATCTCCGCACGCTCGCGACCAAACAGATACTCCGTTTCCGCATTATTATTGCTACGGGAAACCGTGGCTGAAGGATCGCTTCCCGACGGGCCGGAAGATACTTGCTCGCGCTTCTTTACCAAGTAACCGCTCTGCTGGCCTTTCGCTGGAAGTACCTCTTCGCGTATCGATTTCACCTTATCAAAATTGACCTGCAACTTGACTGATAGCTGGAAGTCCGTGTCTGGTACAGCGCCTACGAGCAGACTGCGCAGTCTGGCCTCGTAATCCTGCTCGACTTGACGTATCGATGACCAACGATCACCACCAGCCATGCCATCGGCTGAAGTCAGACTGCGGCCCATATCATCCAGTACCACAACCTGATCGGCAGTCAAAGCTGGCACTGCTGCTGCTATCAATTGCTGGATGCCAAAGACTTGTTGGCCAGTCAAATGCCGTTCCGGTTTGAGCTGCAGCACAACGGAAGCTTTCGCCGGCTCCTTACGATTCTCAAATATCGATGACTTCCCAAGCGTGATATGAACGCGGGCGTGACGAACCTCTTCAATCGACTGAACGGTGCGAGCTAACTCGCCCTCTAATGCTCGTTGATAGTTAATACGTTGGGCAAACTCCGACATGCCGTAGTCACCCTGGCCGAACAACTCCAAGCCAACTGCCTGCTTGGAGGGCAGGCCTTGGTCGCTGAGTTGGGCGCGCAGCGTAGCGACCTGTTCAGTCGGGACCATGACATTACCGGTGCCTTCTTCAACCTCATAGGGCACTTGTTGCTGCATCAGCGTAGCTAGTACTTCAGCTCGAGCCTCTTGTGGCAGATCCTGCACCAGAACCTCGTAAGTTGGCCGCAACAACCACCAGACTCCGAAGATCATGAACAAAAGGATGGCGACTGCCCCAAGTAGCAAGCCGAGGTTCAGCTTCATCGAACTTAACAGGGACGTGTTGCCCAGGTTTTGCGTTTCCATAATCACACTTGCATCCGGGTAATTTCGGCATAAGCTTCAGCAAGCCGGTTTCGCACTTCGACCGCGACTTGCATCGAAAACCGAGCCTTCTCCATTGTGATCATCAGCTCATGTGTCGATAGCTGCTCACCCAGAGCAAACGCATTCATCGATTGCTCTGCTGCAGCAATGTTTTTGTCGAGCTTGTCGATACTGGTTGTCAGCATGGAGACAAAGTCGGGCGATTGCTGTGCCTGGGTGATACTCACCAACGGCTTCGATACAGGGTTCTGATCAATGCTTTCGATGGCACTTAGTGTGTTCATCAACGACGACCTCCAATTTCAAGGGCCTTAGTAGCCATCTGATGGATGCTGTTAAACGCACGGACATTGGCTTCATATGCCCGAGTTGCTGCGACCAAGGTAGCCATCTCGTGGGTGGGATCGACGTTGGCGTAGTGGACGTTGCCATTGGCGTCTGCAAAGGGATGTGACGGGTCTTGCACCGCCTTCACGGTCTGTCCCTGCGACTGTTGAATGGCAACGGGTAGTCCGAGCTGGTTCGCAAAAGCGCTATGACTAACAGAAACCGTCTTGCTACCAGCGCTTTGGCCGGGCTGTAGCGGAATATTTGCGATGGCCAAGTTGTAGGATGCCACCTCAAGACGCATTTTCTCGTAAGCCAAGCCGAATCGAACGGCCTCTGTAACAGGATTCAACATGTCGTTCCTCACTGCTTGCCGCTGGCCGCTAGGGTCAGCAAGGACAGTTGACGAGATAGCGCTTCTGCCAGTGTTTTGTAGCGCAATTCCGCAGAAGTCAGATCCGCGACTTCCGAATCCAATGAAACGCCACCAGCCAACGAGCCCGACCCAGCTAGAGCAGTTGCTATTGGTTGATTAAGCAAGCCCTCAATATCGGCAGACTTCACGTCGCTTGACTGGAGCGCCGCACGTAGACCTTCGAGCTGAGCAGCAAAGTCTACTTTCTGAGCTCTGGCGCCAGAGAGATTCGCTGTTGCGATATTGCGACTGGCGACCTCAGCTTTCAGTTGTTCAAGGCGCATTGCCCAGTTGGTCACATCAATGGCGAGTTCGGACGATGCCATGGTGAATATCCCCCGTTATTGAATGACCAGCTCGGCATGAAGTGCACCGGCTGTTTTGATGGATTGCAGGATCGAAATGATGTCACGGGTGCTTAGTTTGATGCGCTGCAGTGCGCGAACCAAGTCGCCGACCGTAGTTCCGTTCTGAAGCTGTACTAGTTGGTCATTCTGCTCTTTTACGGTTATTTCGGTATCAGGCACCACTTCAGTGCTAACACCCGGCAGATCTCGGCCGATCAGATTGGGTTGAGAGACCAAAAACTCAGTTGTGATTACTATCTGAAGTTCGCCCTGGGCGATGCTGACTTCACCAATCTGGACGTTGCTGCCGGCGACAATAGTTCCAGTTCTTTCATTGATAACAACTCGAGCATTCTGATCTGGGGTGATGCTAAGTGCCTCAAGTCGGGCTACCAGTTCCATGACATCGACATCGGGCGCAAGAGTGACCTCCACTTTGCCGGGATGGATGGTCTTGGCATTGACTCCCAAAGCAGCGCGTACGGTCCGAACAAGACGCTGAGCTGTTGTGTAGTCAGGTTGATTCAGAACAACACCAATCGTAATGGGACTCTTTTTTGTCTCAGACGAGGTAGCCGATTCAGATGTGGCATCGGTCTCTGCTGTGGCGTTTGCTGTCAGTTCAGTGCGTTTTGGTGCCCGCTCAACCGTTGCTCCGCGTGGAATACGGCCGACAGTGGGATAGTTTTTCTGCACGCTATCAGCGAAAGATTCGACCTTGTAGCCGCCTACTGCCAGCGGGCCTTGGCTTAGTGCATATAACAACTGATCTGGACCATACAGTGGCGCAAGAATCAATGTTCCCCCGGCTAGACTTTTAGCGTCACCAATGGATGCCACCTGAACATCTACGCGATCACCGATCTCTGCAAATGGCGACAGCGTTGCCGTTACCATCACCGCAGCGGTATTGCGGGCGTTCAGATCCTCTTCTGTCACGCGCACGCCAAAATTAGCGAGTGTGTTAGCCAATGATTGCAGTGTTGCTCTATTTCTAGCGGAATCGCCGGAACCCGCCAGACCGACAACAATACCGTAGCCCACGAGTGCGCTCTCGTGGCCTGCGTCAATACGAGCCATATCTTTGAGGCGAACGCCAACATTCGCATAGCTAACCTGGCTAAGTAACGCCAGCATGCTGATCAGAAAAATGTGCAATCTGTTCATAGCAGTCCTAACCAGCTCAGTACGCGATAAATGATGTTCTGACGCTGCGCATCATCAATAACGCCATCACCGGCTATCTCAATACTGGCTTCAGCAATTCGATTGGAAACCAGTGTGTTGTCCTTGTTAATGTCCTCTGCTCTGACAACGCCGCTGAGGATAACCTTCTGATTCTCGCCATTGACCACGAGATTCTGTTCCCCAGCTATGCGGAACAACCCGTTGGGGAGTATCTCGGTGATGCGTGTACTGAGCTGTGTAAAAGCGCGGCCTCGTCGGCTGGTTTGGCCCGAGCCGTCCGAATGACCACCTAAGCCAACACCGACGTCATTTTGCTTTATGTTGTCGAATGACTGCAGACCGATGGCGGTGTCAGCGCGCGCGCCGGTACCAGCGGCCGATTCTGCCGAAGTGGATTCAACAACTAATACAACCAAGGGTTCGCCGATACGATAGGCGCGGCGGTCGCTGGTCAAAGCGCGATAATTGCTGGCATCGATCAAGCTGTCAGCATGAGCGAGCGAGCCACCGGCGATGAGCAAAAGAAGTACACTGGCCCGCCACGCGGTCCGGTCAAATTTCCACATACACTTCATCCTCTCCGGCTACCTTTGCGAGCACAGTTTGTTCCGAGTCTGCTAAGGCGATTTGAACAGCATCGTTTCTGTTCCAGCCGATTGTTAATGCAACACCGTGCGTGACAATTTTTAAGCCGGGCTGGCCAACCACGACACGTACCCTTTCATTGCGCTTAACCAGCGCGGGTTCACGCAATGCTTGACTAAGCATTACCTCTCCCTGCCGTGCCGCCTTGACTGTCGCCAGACCGACAGGTGATGTCGCAGTTTGTTCGCGCACCAGATCGAGGGCAGCCAAATCAACCACAATTTGTTCGACATCCTGCACTGTCAGCACATGGCCTAGGTTAACGTTGTGCCGAAGTCGCCATGCTGTGCCCCGCCCATTGATCCGAAACCATAGTACCCCTTGCTGTCGCACTCCTTTGGTGCTCGGCCACGACATGGTAACGGGCACGCGTCCGGCACGAGTCGGACCAATCTCGATCGCCGTATTTGCCGAAGAGATAAGTGATGCATCCGAGACGTTGACCGCTGACAACAGTGTTAATGATGTGGCTTCAAAGCGTGCTGAAACGGCTTGGCATAGCTTCTGCTGTGCTTGCGCCAGCAAGGTACTCGGCTCACTGCGCACAATAGGCTCAACCAGCTCTGGGCAGGTAAGCGTCGCGCTGACAAGCATTAATCCGGAGAGAAGTGCCACGGTTGTGAACTCTTATCGGCGCAGGTTGTTAATGGTTTCCATGACCTGATCGGCGGTCTGAATAATCCGTGCGTTCAGTTGATAGGCTCGCTGCGCCAACACCAAGCTGGTCATTTCCTCGACCAAATCGACGTTGGACATTTCCAGATGGCCCTGCAACAGCTGTCCCACGCCCTCTGACCCTGCGGTATGCAATGTCGCATCACCGCTCGCTTCTGTGGTTGCGTACAGACCATCTCCCAATGCTTTCATGGACTCCGGATTGCTGACACGAGCTACGCGTACCTGTCCAAGTTCGATAATGTCTTCAGTGCCGCCAACGCGACCACGAACAGTGCCATCTGCCTGAATCTCGATGGCCTCGACATCTGGCGGAATGCGAATGTCACTGCTGAGTGCCCAACCATTTGCACTGCTAAGCAGCCCTTCTGCGGTGACTTTCATGCGTCCGAGCCGCGTATAAACTAAACTGCCATCGGCGCGAACCACTTCAAAAAAGCCATTGCCTTGGATGACGATGTCCAAAGGATTGTTGGTTGCTTGCACTGATCCCATGGAGAAAACTGTCGAATTCGCGGCAATTCGCGTCCCTATGCCGCCGGCATCGGCAGCCTCCTGAGTGTTTTGTGCGCCGCCGGCGCCATCGCTGCCACGGACCAGATCGGTAAAATTGACAGCAGATTTTTTGAAACCTGCGGTTTGCATGTTGGCAACGTTGTTGGAAATGGTGTCAATCCATTTTTGGGTGGCACGCAGACCACTTTCCGAAATATGTAATGCATCAATCATGTTGTTCTCCCTTTTTACCTGCTAGTGATGATTATTTTCCAAGTTGATTTATCCCAGTGCTGAGCATCTGGTCATATGCGGACATTGAGCGCTGTAGTGTCTCGATGTGGCGCGTTGTCCGCATCAGCAACATCATGTCGGCAGCCGTATCCACATTGCTGGCTTCGTAAGCGCCTTGGATAACTGCGGCGTTGTTGGCTGCTACCACATCACCGGCGTAGTGATAGAGACCATCCCCCAAGCTCCGCAGCGCGCTCATGTCTGGTGTTGAAACGATACGCAGCTTCGCTACCGCATTACCGTTAGTGCTGATGGTACCGTCAGCACTAACGTGGAATGACTTATCGAGCCCTGACACCGAGCCTGTGTCGGTCAGCACCGAGTAACCGCGGCGATCCACAAGGCTGCCTTCAGCGTCTAAATGAAAGCGTCCATCACGCGTGAGTTTAGGGCCATCGGGAGAAGCTACAACAAACCAACCTGTACCACGCAACGCCAGCTCGCTCTGGTTACCTGTAACCTGAAGAGGACCATCTTTGAGAGAGATGCCGGGTTGCGCCTTCAAGCTGGTATTGCTTGCATGCGAATTTGCCGTAACTTGGCTAAGAAAATCACCTGTTAATACGCTTCGCTCGCTACGAAAGCCAGGCGTCGCGAGATTGGCGGCGTTATGCGCAACCTGATCAAGACTCTTGACCTCAGCGCGCATAACTTCAGACAGCTGCATGATCAGCTCGCTCATGCCGTCTCCTGAATCGTGGTTGAGTCAAGCGCAACTACCGCCGCCGACAAAATTCTGGCGTGGTGTGCCACCTCGTTGATTGATATAAGGTGCAGATGCGGGGTTGCGCGCCAAAGCATATTTCGCAGTGTGCGGCGAAGTGGTGGGGCACAAAGCAGTACAGGTGTACGTCCCTTGCGCATCAGCTTCTCGCACTCGCCTGCAATCTTTGTAATGAAGAGATCGAGGTCCATGGGTGACAGCAGCGACAAGCCAGACTCGCGCTGCTTTGCCATTATTAACATGTGCCGCTCCAGCTCCGGCGCCAAGGTAATGACATGCAACTCCTGCTTGTTGTCACGAAGGTTTTCGCAGATTTGCGAACCGATTCGTTCTCGAACACGCTCCGCCAACTCGTCGGCCGATTTGATATTACGACCGGAGTCGGCTAGTACCTCAAGTATTGCTTCCAGATTGTGAATGGCGACGTGTTCACGCAGCAATTGCTGCAGGACGCGCTGGATGTCCGAGTACGAGAGTATGGATGGGACCAAGTCATCAATAAGGGAGCCAAGGTCGTGTCGACGCCGATCCACGAGGCGTTCGGTTTCAACGCGAGTCAGAAATTCTGGTGCATATCGCTTGGACAACTCTTGAATGTGTGTGATCAGCACTGTCTCAGGCTCGACCAAGGTATAGCCAGCGGTACGTGCTTGTGATGTGAGCTGTGGGCGAATCCACTGTGCCGGCAAGCCATAGGTAGGTTCGCGAGTATCAGTTCCCTCCAGCTTGACTCGCTCTCCGCCGGGATTTATTGCCAGTACACAGTCAGGTTCGATATCACCATTGCCGACGTTGACGCCATAAATGTGGATTTCATAAGCCGTTTTGCTCAGCCGACTCTCCGGTTTGATCTGCGGTTCTGGGACCACAAGGCCGAGTTCCCGTGTCAGCTGCTTGCGTAGCATCCCTACGCGTTGTTCAAATTCTGAGCTGGCGCTGAGATAGCGGCTCGCAAGATCTCGCCCTAACACAATCTGAAAGGGAGATACCGTCGTTAGCTGATACAGCGCAGATTCTTCGTCCTTTTTGCTGTTACTGTCAGCACTAATGTTGTTCAGTTCATTAGCCAGATCGGCGACAGCTGTTTTGGCTGACTTACGTGCAGCAAACCATGCCAAGCCGGCGAGTAGACCGACCAGTAGCACGATTGGAAGTACCGGAACACCTGGTAGCAGACCGAGTAGAGCCAAGGCAATCGCGACAATTACCATTGCTTTCGGGTGCGCTGAAAACTGGTTGGAAATCTCTTTACCGAGTCGAGTATCTGTTGCAGCTCGCGTGATAATGATGCCGGTGCCCACAGCGATGATCAGAGACGGTATCTGAGTGACGATGCCATCACCGACAGTTAGCAGCGTGTATCGATGCAACGCCTCCTGCCAACTCATGCCCATTTGCACGATACCGATCGACAACCCACCAATGATATTGATCAGGATGATGATGATCCCTGCGATGGCATCGCCTTTAACGAACTTTGAAGCGCCATCCATTGCGCCGTAGAAATTTGACTCTTTCTCCAGCTGCGAACGACGTTGCTTGGCTTCTTCCTGGTCGATGATGCCCATATTCAAATCGGCATCGATGCTCATTTGCTTCCCTGGCAGCGAATCGAGGGTGAATCTGGCGGCAACTTCGGCGACACGCTGGGCACCGTTGGTGACCACCACATACTGAACAACAATAAGAATCAGGAAGACGACCAAACCAATAACGTAGTTGCCACCGACAACATATGTGCCCACTGAGTCAATGACTTTGCCGGCGTGTGCATCGCTGAGGATCAAGCGTGTCGCCGAAATGTTCAACGATAACCGGAACAGCGTGGTCATCAAGAGTAGTGACGGAAATGTTGAAAAACCAAGTGGCTTCTCGGTGTAGAACGTCACCAGCAGAATCATCAGCGCGGCGGAGAAGTTCAGCAACAGCAGGAAATCCAGCACACCGGGCGGAATGGGGGTAAACAGCACCACCAAGATGCCGATCATTCCACCAACGAGCACCAACTCGTTCATGCCGCCCAGTATCAAACTTAGCTTAGACTTCATTAGGCGAGCACCTTATTACCTGGCAGGGTAAGTACCCAGCGATACACGGCCGCGACCTCGGCCTGTTTCTCAAGCGGAATGCCTGCCCCAGGGGAGCCTTTTCTGACCAATGCTCGTGCCAGCGGAGGTTTGCGAAGAACGGGAATGCGGTGACGGCGGGCTATCGTAACGATGGCTTTTGCAACAAAACCGCGGCCCATCGTCACCGTAACAGGCACCATCATTTCATTCGGACGATAGCGCAAAGCGACTGCTACGTGGGTTGGATTGGTGACGATGACGTCAGCATTTTTAACCTGCTTCATTCCGGCCAATCGCTTCATCAGCTCCAACTGATTGCGGCGACGCTTGGCCTTAATCTCTGGGTCACCTTCTTTTCTGCGATGTTCATCCTTCAGGTCTCTGCGGCTCATGCGCATCTGGCGAGCAAAGTCCCGTTTGCTGAACCACAAATCGAACAGAGCCGAAAGCGCAAAAACAACCAGAAACGCTGCGGCAATCTTTAGTGCGAGCTGACGCCAGCCCGGCGCGACCTGTGCAGACGTCAAGTTGAGAAAGTCTGCGAGCTGTTCCACAACGGCCGGCCAAATGGCAACACTGGCAGCGATGAACAGCGTGAGCTTGACGATGAGCTTGGCCAGTTCGATAAGATTCTTCTTGGAGAATATGCGCTTAAACCCATTGACAGGGTTTAGCTTGGTGAAATCAGGCTTCAGGGGAAAGCTGCTGAGGACAACGCCCGCGTGCGCGATCGACACCACAATGGCTAAGCACATCGCAGCAATCACAACCGGGCCGAGATAGTAAGCCACGTCGGTCAACACTCGCCAAGCATGCTGGCGAAGTACCGACCAATCACTTGCCAGAATATGCGCGTTGGTCAACCACCAGGTCGTGTGTTCCGAAGTTGCTCGCGCCAGTGCGGGCAAAACAAATAATAAACCCAGTAATATGGCCAGCAACGAAGCAAAGCTAACCATCTCCATGCTGCGGCTTACTTGCCCTTTTTTTCGAGCTTCCTCCAGCTTATACGGCGTTGCTGGTTCCTGTTTATCCATCTGCTCTGACATGTCAGTGCCCCAAACTCGCAGACCACGAATTCAGAACGCCACCGAACATGCGGCTCAGGGCAGGTAACATGGAAGAGCTAAGCCAAGCCATCACCAGCAAGCCAATGGCAAGCTTGACCGGTATCGCAACAAAATAAATATTGGCCTGAGGTGCGGCGCGTGATGCCAATGCCAGTGCAAAATCCATCAACCACATGCCGACCATGATTGGCGCCACCAACACAAAGGCCAAGCTAAACTGCATTCCCAACACCTGCAGCAATTGAGTGTCTGGCGTCACCGCTGTACCCGGTGGAATGGTTGCGGTCAGCGCCGACAAGCCTCGTAGAACAGCGTGATGACCGTCCAGCGCGAGGAAGCCAACAAATGCCGCTAACGTCAGGGTTTCTGCGATCAGGCTGCTGGTTTGATCCGTACTTGGGTCGAATACCGCTGCTGCGGCCAAGCCCATTTGTTGATCAAGGACATGGCCCATGGCATTGACAGCGCCAATGGCGGCATGAAAGCCAAATGCCAGCGTCATGCCGAGGATAAACTCCATACTCAGCAGATACCACGTCACTGTCGGTGCGGATGCCGTCGCGCTCGCTCCAGCGAATACCATGGCTAACGCAATGGTCAGAACCACACGAACCATCACAGGCAAGCGACGAAACACGGTAATCGGTGCGACCACGAAGAGTGGGAGCATCCGGAACGAAAGCAGCAACGTATGGGCGAGAAAGGCAGATGTCATGTCATCTACCAGTTCAGGGCCGCTGCATGCTGAAACAGCTCGCGGGTGAACTCTTGTAAGGTGTTCAACATCCAGTTGCCAAACAGCAAGGCAACGATGACCGAAACAATAAGTTTCGGAACAAATGTCAGGGTCATTTCCTGAATTTGGGTGACGGTTTGGATAATGCTAATCACAACACCAACCAAAAGATTGGTGATGAGAATCGGGGCAGCAATGATTGCAGCGGTAATGAGCATCTGACTCATTAGCTTGAGAGCGACATCTTGTTCCACAAACCACCCCAAAAACAGCTTGAGTCCGTTCTGTAAGTCACCCGTTAATCGGGCGTCTTGCTACCTTTCTCGTGATGCCACCGCTCGCGTGTTCTGTCCAACCAAGGTTTCTTGGCGGCTGTCGAGGGGGCGGGGTGCGTCACGGGGTGCAATGATTAACTTGCTCAGCTCTGACCTGCAATAGTGCTCTTAATTTTTTTTCGATTATGTGGATTACGGCTGTACATAACTGAAACATGCCAGATACAAAGCGATACAAATGGTCTGAAATATAAGCCGGCACCAGAACGACCACCGTCTGTCATTCGTGTTTTGGTGCCAGCAAGCGAAGAAGCCGCCGTGAAGAACGACGGGCGAGCAAGATAAGTGAGTTTGCGGATGGGGATGCTGCTGTGCCATCAGCAGGAGTTATGCGCCGATATCCTTGCTTTTAAGCATTATGGTCACCTTATGAGGGCGCGTGCGGGACTCAAAAATGGGCTGGGCTTTTCTCGGACTTGTTGTGGAGCGCGGGATGCGAGACTCACAGCCAAGATGACGTTCGCATCTTGGCACTTTCAACTCAATGGCGAGTTTCTTGTCGTTGGCCTGCCAGTTCAAGCAGCCTGCGATCAACAAGCACTTGCGGAGCAATGCCAATACCAGGGTGTGTGGTTTGCATGACTGTTTTGAGCAGCGCCTGCGCTTCGTCGGTTTTTCCTTGTTGCTCCAAGATCAATAGGCGTGCGTACTGAGCAGCAAAACCGTTGGGGTTCAAGCGAGTAGCGCGCTTGATGTGCTCTTCGGCCAGCTTGACCTGCTTTTCCATGGCTGCCACAACAGCAAGGCCACCATGAGTTTCACCAAAGTTGCGATCCAGCTCATAGGATTTTTGAAAGGCCGCTTTACCTTCCTGAACCCTGCCTTGCAGTACATGTATCCACGCGAGCAGATGCCAAGTGCCAATATGATTCGGCATGTGATCAACAGCCCTTTCCAGCGATTTCAGCGCGTCATCGAACTTGAAGTCATGGAAATCAATCTGTGCCAAACCCGACCACGCGCGACCACTATGAGGATGATGAACGGTTGCCTCTTGGTAGTCGGTACGCGCCAACTCAAACTGATCCTGTTCTGCAAGTGTTGCTGCGCGCGCTAAAAGCGCCTCAAGCTGATGGGGGTGATGAGTCAGAGCACGATTGGCCGCTTCCAGCGCATCGTCATTGCGGTCCGTCTCATACATCAATAGCGCCAACAATCCCTCGACCTCCGGACTGTTGTTCCTGACTGGCATCAACACGGTAATAGCACCTTCCCGATCACCAATGTGGTGCAGGCAGCGAGCCTTCAACAATGCATACTGAACCTTGTTCTGTTCATCAGGAGCAAACAGAGCCAACGCTTCCAGCGCGGCAGCGTGCTGACCCAGCAGAAACTGAGAGAATGCCAAATTGTACCGAACTGTGGGAACGCTCAGGCCTTGGGAAATTGCTGCGTTGAAGTGAGTCTTAGCTTGCTCATACGCTTGCTTGTGAAGGGCTGCAAAGCCGGCATGGGCGTGCAACTCCGCGGCTTCTGGTGTCCGCGCGAAACCTTCTTGCAACAGTAAATCCACCGCATCCCACTCGCCAACCGCGATTGCGGCTGCAATGGTTTGTGAGCGAAGCCCAACATTATCGGGGTCTTGCTGAAGAAAGCCACGAAGCCTTTGCAAACGCTGTGCTGCTTCCGTTGAAGGGGGGGTCTGTGGGGATGAAGTTTGCATCATACGTCCGTGCAATGAATTAGCTGGGATGACCGCCCGTTTCGATGCTTTGGCCGGCGGAGTGAGACTTGGTCGCGGACTGTACCGTCCCCTCTTGATGCCGGCAAGCCGGGAAAAAAGTGACTTTCCCCCTTAATCAGTACTCAGATTCGCTGGATAGAAGGCAGAGCAAGTCAGCGATCACGAGTCGCTATTCAGTGTTTCATCTCCCGCCCCTGCGTGTCCCGTAGTTGGTTGTAGGACGAACGCTTCTTGTTTTAAATATTTGATTTCAAAAGACATTTGTCCAATTTTGACAGGTGCCGTCGTTACTTTCGGAGCAGAAGTATGGTCGCTATTGCTGGTGGAAATGGTCTCGGTCTCTACACCGCCTCGTTGATGGGACTCAGCCATTCGGGCTGGAGCAGCTCATCGCAGTTGGGCCGTGGTGATCGGGTTGCGGTCAACATTGCCAACGGCAATCTCGTACTACAGAACCAAGATGAAACGGTATTCGGTATGGGGCTGAACCTTGGTTTGCTCCGAACCTATAACAGCTTGGGTCTGATGAATGACGATAACGGTGACAACTGGACGTTTGGCAATCAGCAACGTCTACTCCAGCTGCAGGGTGAGCTGAACACCAGCGGCAGTTCGGTGCTGCGCATTGCCGCCGACGGCAGCCGTCAGCGTTTTGTCTTCGACGCCGAGCGTGGCGCCTACCTCGCCACCGATGGTGCGGGAGCACATGATCAGTTGCTGCTCACTGCCGACAGCAATGGCCATTGGACGGGCGCCGGCGTCTGGACCGAGTCCGAGACCGGACTTCGTGAGCATTACGACGCCGCAGGCTACCTGATCAAGCAAACTGATCGTGACGGCAATGAAACTCACTACCACTATACCGATGGCAAGTTGACCCGCATTGCCTCCGCGCAGCAGTCGCTGGAATTGCAATGGACCGGCAACAATCTGAGCGAAATTCGCGTTCAGAGTTACCACGGCAACACGGCTCAGAGCGCGCACGAGCAAGTGCGCTACCGCTATTTCTATGACGAGTTGAATCGTCTGCAACGCGTGCAGATTGACCTCACGCCTGATGTCGTCGGCGTTGCTGACGGCAAGATCTATGAAACCCAGTATCGCTACGACGGTGACAGCCGCCGTTTGGCCTCCTTGCAGCAATCCGATGGCACCTCGCTGCACTTTAGCTATCAGCAAGTGGGCGCCGAGTATCGGCTGAAGAGACTCACTGATGGTGAAGGCCGTACTCTCAGCTTTACTTACCAGCTTGAAGAAAAACGTACCGACATCAGCGACAACCTGGGGCTCGTTACCAGCTATTTCTTTGATGGCGAAGGCAATGTCATCAAAGTGCTAAGCCCGGCCGTCAACGGCCAGCGCATGAGTAATGAATTTGCCTACGATGCCGACGGCAATCTGATCCGGGCAACCGACGGCCTCGGCCGCACCGTTAGCTATGGCTACGACGCCCGTGGCAACCAAACCCTGCAGCGTGACGCCGCCGGTAACACCATCACCCGGACTTACAATAGCAACGATCAGCTGATTGCCGAAACGACCTATGTCGTCGCCGATCCGGACGGTGCAGGCAGCGGCCAACCGCAAAAACCGCTGATCCAGCGCTTCGTCTACAGCAACGACGGCAAAGGCCGCTTGCTCTTTAGCCTGAGCGCCGATGGCCGCGTCACCGAACACAATTACGATGCGCAAGGCCAACTGATCCAAACCCGTAGCTTCACTCGTTCGCGCTACGCTGTGGCTACGCTCGCCAGCAACGCCGTACCGAGCCAGGCCGACATGGTTGCCTGGCTTGCCAGCCTCAGTGACAAGTCCGATGCCCAAGTGATTGGCTATGACTACGATTTTCGTGGTCAGCTGCGCGGTAAAACCACTTACAGCCAAACCGACACTGCGGGTAATGGCAGCGGAACCGTAAGCAGCACTCATTATGTCTACGATCAATACGGCCGATTGATCCAAGTCGTCGATCCGCGAGGTGTCGCCAGCCAAGATAACCCGAACGACTTTGTCACCCACTATCACTACGATGGCCTGAACCGTTTGGTGTCCACCACCGACGCCAAAGGCAACACCCGCCTCACCACCTATGATGCGGCAAACCGCCGCATGGTGGTGCAATCGGCTAGCGGCATGATCACCACGTCTGTGTTTGATCGTAGCGGCCGCTTGGTAAGTCTGACCCAGTCCGACCGTCATGGCGGCCAAGCGGGCACTACCCAGTATTTTTACGATGAAGCCGGCAACCTGCGCGCCAGCCAAGATGCAACTGGCGCCCGCAGCTACCAATTCTTTGATCACGCCGGCCGCGTGATTGCCAAAGTGAGCAACACCGGTGCCGTCACCGAGCTGATCTATGACAAAGCTGGCCAACTGATCAGCGAGATTCAATACGCCAACCGAGTCAACACCCAGAACTGGCTGCAAAACGGTGCGGTGACTGAGCGTGATTTCAATCGGATTCGGCCGCAAACCAGCATTTCCGATCGCCGTAGTCATCAAGTGTTTGACTTGGCCGGTCGTCTGCTGCGCCGTATTGATGCCGGCGGTAACGTCACCCAATACGATTACGATGGTGCTGGGCGTTTGATCCGCACCTCGCAATACACCGATGCCGTGCACGGCGTCGATATCACTGTCGACAACGCCCGCCTGCACTACAGCATGAGCGGCACCGACCAAAGCGGCACGAACGGTGCAGACTACCTGTTTGGCCAAGCCGGCAACAATAAAATCTCCGGCGGTGCTGGTAACGATGAAATCCGTGGCGGTACCGGTGCTGACGAACTGCGCGGCGGCCTTGATCATGATCTGCTGATGGGTGAAGTCGGCGATGACACCCTCTACGGTGA
>CAMLNB010000014.1 GCA_946481205.1 uncultured Kangiella sp.
CAGGCGCCGGAGCAACGGTTTCGGCTTTCACCGACGATTCACGAAGCAGTAGCGGCTTTTGATGCCGAGTTCAGTTAACGTCGAGTTGAAATGGTGTAGGGGCAGCTTGAGTAGAACTTCGTTCTGCGCATGCTTGCAGCGTTTTTCTGATTCGTACAATACTTTCATTAGGATTTTCCATGGCCGGTGACAGTTTCGGCACCTTGTTTCGCATTAGCACGTTCGGTGAATCGCACGGCCCCGGTGTCGGCGCGATTCTTGAAGGTTGCCCACCGGGCTTGCCGATTACCGCGGCCGAGATCCAGCACGAGCTGGATCGGCGCCGGCCGGGGCAGAGCAAGATCTCGACCCAGCGCAAAGAACCGGATGCCGTCGAGATATTGTCCGGCGTGCTCAATGACACGACCACCGGCACGCCGATTGCGCTGCTGATCCGCAACACCGATCAGCGCTCGCACGATTACGATGAAATGGCCCAGCTTTATCGGCCGGGCCACGCCGATTTCACTTATCAACAGAAATACGGCATCCGCGATGTCTCCGGCGGTGGTCGCAGTTCCGCTCGCACGACGGCAGCGACTGTGGCCGCTGGTGCCATTGCCAAGAAGTTGCTGGCCGTGAAGTGGGGCGTGCAGATCCATGCCTGGGTCAAATCGGTCGGTACGCTGCAATTGCAGACGCCAGCCGAAGCGGTCGATATCAGCCAGATCGAAAGCAATGATGTGCGTTGCCCCGATGCGGTGCTGGCCGCGCAAATGCACGCGCTAATTGAACAGACCCGCAAAGACGGCGATTCACTCGGCGGTGTGGTCGAGTGCATCGCGCGCGGCGTGCCGGTCGGTTGGGGTGAACCGATTTTTGATCGGCTCGAAGCGGATCTGGCCAAAGCCATGCTGGCGATCAATGCCAGCAAGGGCTTTGAAATCGGTTCCGGTTTCGGTGGCGCCACGCTGACCGGTTCGCAGCACAACGATCCGTTCATCAACGATGGCGGTGTGATTAGAACCCAGGGCAACAATCACGGTGGTGTGCTTGGCGGCATTTCCAGCGGGATGCCGGTGGTGTTCCGGGTGGCGTTCAAACCAACCGCGACCATTGCCAAGTTGCAGCAGTCGGTTGATATCAACGGCAACGCGGTCGAGTTTCGCGGTCGCGGTCGACATGATCCTTGCGTGCTACCGCGCGCGGTGCCGATAGTCGAGGCTATGGCCGCACTGGTGCTGGCCGATCATGCCTTGCGACAACAGGCTACGACCGTATTGCGCTGAGCATTATCTTTTTCGCGATGAGCCAAACAAAAAAGCCCGGATTTGTTCCGGGCTTTTTGCTGCAGATGATTTTTCGGCCTCAGCGCAACACGCGCGCCAGCATCGTGCTGCTGGCAAACAAACACGAGCTGACCAGCAGTTCCGCTGCCGCCCAGAGTTGTTCGCCTTGATCGCTGGTCAATGCCACGATGGCGTGACAGAAATACAGCAACGAGATAACCGCCAACGCCAAGGCGGCATTGCGCCGGCCGCGAAACAGCCACGGCGCGGGAATCAGCAAAGGCAACAAGCCGATCAACAACGCGGTCATCGGTTGTGGTGTCGGCACACGCTGATGCCAGACCAACAATAAGGCAATCAAGGTCAACCAGCTTAATACCGTCATGCGATGCCAGCGTTGCGGCGTCGCGTGCGGTGTCCGCGATGTAGCGGTTTTGGCGGTGGCTTGTGGTGCGGTGGGTGGTGTCGGTGCAGATTCCATCATGTCATTTGCCTGTTTTCAATTGCAGGGCCGTGCGCGCCAAGCGGGCGCCGAGTGCGCGGCACAGGATTTTTTCATCGTCGCTGAGCGTCTGGCTGTTGTCCAAACCGGCCCAGTGCGAAACGCCATAAGGTGTGCCACCGGTTCGCGTGCGCGTCAGCGCCGCTTCGGTGTACGGCACACCGAGCAGCAGCATGCCGTGATGCAGCAGTGGCAGCATCATCGACAGCAGTGTGCTTTCCTGGCCACCGTGCAGCGTGCCGGTGGAGGTGAACACGCAAGCCGGTTTGCCGGCCAGCGCACCGGACAACCACAGATCGCTGGTGCTATCGAGAAAACCTTTCAGCGCTGCTGCCATGTTGCCGAAACGGGTTGGGCTGCCGAGCGCCAAGCCATCGCATTGGCGCAACTCCTCCAAGGTGACATAGGGTGCCCCGCTATCGGGCACCGCCGCTTCCGCGGCCGCGGTTGCCGGGGTCAGCCGCGGCACGGTTCGTACTATCGCTTCGGCGCCATCGACTTCTTCAATGCCGCGGGCGATTTGCCGCGCCAGTTCAGCGGTGGCACCGTGGACGGAATAATAGAGAACGAGCAGTTTCATCGTCAGGACTCACAGCAGTGCGAGCAGGTTTTCGGGCGGCCGGCCGAGCACGGCGCGCTGGCCATTGCTGATGATCGGTCGTTGCAGCAAACGCGGTTGCGTGGCCAGCACGGTCAGTTGTGCATCGACGCTCAGTGCCGAATCGGCAAGACCGGAGCTGGCAAACTCGGCTTCATTGTCGCGAATGATGGCACTGATCGGCAGCGCCAGTTGCTGCAGGATCTGCTTGAGCGCAGCGACGGTTGGCGGCGTTTCCAGATAGCGGATGATGGTCGGCTCAATGCCATGCTGACGCAGCAATGCCAGCGCATCACGGGACTTGCTGCACTGGGGATTGTGATAAATGGTCCAGACCATCTGATAAACTCCGCTCGTTTGCCGGCATTTTAACAGGCCGAGCGTCTAACAATCGAACGACGGTTTGCAGGGAGTTGTCGCAGGTCATGGCCGAGCGGATGCAGTGGTGGTGGAGCTTTGTGCGCTTTGTCTGGCGTCGCTACGTGCACGACCGCTGTCAGGCCGTCGCCGCCAACCTGACCCTGACCGGCTTGCTGGCGCTGGTGCCATTGCTGACCTTGATGGTCAGCACGTTTCAACTGCTGCCGGGCATGAAAGGCACCCGGCGGACCTTGGAAGATTTCCTGTTCGAGCATTTCGTTCCTGGCGCCGGTGCCGCAGTCAAAACCCATGTGCTGGAGTTTGTCAGTCGCGCCGGCCAGCTGAAGTTGGCTGGCGCGGTGGTCTTGATTGTCACCGCGCTGATGCTGATGGGGACCATCGACAGGGCCGTCAATGGCATCTGGGGAACGCGGCCCTCGCGCCGGTTCGGTCGCAAATGGTTGCTGTACTGGGCCATTCTGACGCTGGGGCCCTTGCTGATCGGTCTCAGTGTCGGCGTCAGTTCGTATTTCTTCTCGTTGCCGTACATCAAAGAGGCGGCCGGTGCGGCGCGGTCCTCTTTGACTTTTATGGTACCGCTGTCGCTGACTACACTCGGCTTTTTTGTATTTTTCGCTTGGGTGCCGAACCGGCCGGTGCGCGCATCGCACGCCTGGTCGGCGGCAATTTTTTCCGCGGTGTTGTTTGAGCTGGCCAAGCGTGGGTTTGGTTTGTTTGTCACGGCCATGCCGACCTATAAAGCGGTGTTTGGCGCGCTGGCAGCGCTGCCGATTCTGGTCATCTGGATGTATTTGTCCTGGTCGATTCTGCTGCTCGGCGCCGAGCTATGCCATGCGCTGGGCAGTTACCGACCGAGTCATGGCCGCAGCCGCGATCCGTTCATCGTCGCGGTGCTGATGCTGCAAGAGGTGTTGAGCTCGCAACGACGCGGTGTGCTCAGTCAGCAGGATGCCTTGCTGTTATCGGTGTCGAGCGAGAACGGCGCGGACGTGCTGGCCGAATTGGAGCGGCAAGGGTTGATCGGCCGGGTGCGCGAAGATGAACTGTGCTTTGCTCGTGATCCGGATGAGTTGTCGTTGTATCGCCTGCACTCGCAGCTGCCATGGCGTTTGCCGACGGCGGCGCAGGTGCGTGAAGAGCTGGGGGCCGAGCATCCGCTGGTGGCGCAGCTGGAGGCATTGGATCAGGTGCTGCGCAGCCAGTTGTCGACTCCGGTGCGGCAGTTGTTGCGCTGAAGTTGTTGCTCTGGGTCGTGCGGGAAAACAAAACGCCGGCAGCTGCCGGCGTTTTGTTTTGATGAGCTTGCATCAAGTGAAACGCAGCTCAGTGATCACCGGGCAACGGGACATTGTCGAGCGTGATCCGCTCATCATCGTCATTGCCAGTGCGAACCGGTTCCGGCTCTTCCTCGTGGACATAAACTTGATAGAAGAAGCGCTCGATCAGCGGCGTCACTTCCACCCGCATCCGCGCCCGCACTGACAAGGACTCGACACCGATGCTCAGCACCAAGGGCCGGCCGTCCTGATACAGGCCGCGTTGAGCGACCACGGTCGGGCTCGACAGCCCGTGCATTTCCTCACCAGAGACAAGCAGCGCCGGTTGTGATGTGGTTTCGATGCGGTTGCCTTTGCGGGCCTTGATGGTCACCGCTTGGACATCGCCTTTGATGAACTGCAGGCCAAGGCTGGTGCCTTTACGCTTGTCACCGCGCAGCCAACGGACCAAGCCAAGCTGCCAACGCGGGCTCGGCTGGCCATCAATGTATTCGCGCATGGCGGCGATCTGGCCGATGCGCAGATTGTCGACCGAATGCTGGTGCTGGCTGATGCAGATACCGCCATCGGAGGCATTGACCGCATCCCAACGCAGTGGCGCGTTTTTGTCGCCGAGCATGCTGGCCAGTTCGTCACGACCGGCGCGGCGGGCATCCGGATTGGTTTGCGGCGACAACGGATCCTGCCAGTTCAGCACCTGGTGAATCGCCGGCAGGCCCCAGATGACGTCCATCTGGTTGATGATTGGGTAGCGCGGGGTGTGCCGCTCGACCCGGAAATCCCAGTGCGACGACATTCGCTGCAGCAGGTTCATCGCCTCAATGGCAGAGAGGCCTGAATAAAAGCCCGGACTCGGCATCTGCTTGTCCTGCTCAAGCCGCTCGACCATCTGGCTGATCTTCAACGTCAGGTCATGGGTGATTAGCAGGCGGATATTCGGGTCTTCGGTGTCTTCAAGGGCGTTGACGCCGTAACGCGGCTTGCTCTCACTGCCCAGATCGATGACGAAGCAGCTGCGCTTGGTGAAATCGTCCGGGTTGTCGCTGATATCGGCCAGCGCGCCCCAGTGCGAGAGAAATTTGTTCATTTCCCAGTGTTCGCCACGATCCATCTGATAAGGATTGGCGAGTGCGATAAGGCAGGCGCGGACGTAACCATCTTCGACGGTGGCGAGGCAGTGCTTGTAGTTTTCCGGCAGCGCTTCAAGTTGGTGCAATTTATTCTTGGCGGCGTAGGCGTAAAGCGTGTTGAGCTCGCGCCAGATGTACACCGGCACCGGCGAATAGGTCTCGTAATGTTCCAGCAAAATCAGACTGAGATAATGCATGGCCAGGTTCAGCGCCCGGGCCAGCGGCTTGTCCTTGCTCCAGAAACTGCGCTTGTTGATGATGCCCATCACCAGCATTTTGTGGGCGAAGGACATTTCCCGGGTCAGCAGTTGCAGCTCGTCGCTCTCGGCCCGGCCGGCAAACTGCTGACCGCGCGGCCGCAGCACGATGCGCGGACGGTAATAATCGCTGATGAGCTCGTAGGTATGATCGAACAGTTCGACCAATTCGGCGCGCTTGTCGACCGGCAGGTCCGTACGGTTCAGGCTGGCAATGGCCTGGGCCACTTGCGGCACGGTGCGTTTCATGTCCCCGTAGGGCAGGGCTTCAAGCCAGTGCTTCAGGGCGTCCGGGCGGGTTTCGACCAGCAGGTGTTGACCTTGCTGCTGGGTCGGATACGTGAGGCGCAATGCGTCCATTGACAATTACAGTACTCCGTTAGCGTCATCCCTGACGGGCGGAACCCTCGAGTACCACAGCCGGGTGGGACGGCCGGCAGCCGGGCTTAGCGAGGGGCTGCGCTACTTTACGTACTGGC
The DNA here is from genome assembly GCA_946481205.1 of uncultured Kangiella sp. The sequence goes on from CAMLNB010000014.1 coordinate 5,893, forward strand.
CTGCCGATTTACAATGCGGGCCGGTATCGTCCGATTACAGACAAGTCTAGTATGTTCAAACGCTTAGGATGGATGCTTGCGACCTTGGTCGGGTTGCTGGCGTGCTCGGCCGAACCGGATTTCCAGTTGCTGGATGGCAGCAGCCATCGGGTCGCGGATTTTCGGGGTCGCTGGCTGGTGGTCAATTATTGGGCGGAGTGGTGTGAGCCCTGCCGGCGCGAGTTGCCGGAGCTCGCCAATTTCGCTGCTTTGCACCAAGCTGACGTATCGGTATTGGGTATCAATTTCGATGCGCCGGCAATGACGGAATTGCGGGCCCAGGTCGCGCGTTTGCAAGTGCCGATTCCGGTGATTGCCAGCGAGCCGGTACCGCGCTTGCCGTTCACCCGTCCGACCGGGTTGCCGGCGACGTGGCTGGTCGACCCGACCGGGCAAGTGCATGGGCCTCTGCTTGGGCCGCAGACCGAAGCCAGCCTGTTAGCCGCGCTACGGAAAATCGATCCGGAATTTTGAAGGGCGCCGGTTGCCGCGGGGTAGCCGGCCAAGAATTTGTGCGCCATGTCCAACCGTGTGAGCTGGCGCAAGGTCATAATGTGCAATCTGCACGGTGCCCGCGTCAGGTAGTCGCGAGGGCCAAGGAGAGTCGGCGTGTTTGATTGGTGTTCCCGTCTTGCTGGCAGCGTGCTGGCGTGTGTGCTTTGGGTTGGTTTGGCAGGTTCGGTGGCGGCGCAAGATGCCGCCAGTGCCACCGATGAGTTGGAAGCGCTGAAGAAAGAAGTGCTCGAACTCAACCGCGATTTGTTCATTCTGGAAGAGGATCTGCTGTTCCCGGCCTCGACCCAGATTGCAGTCTTCGTTTCCCTGGATGTCGGCCAGTTCTTCCGGCCCGATGCGGTCAAGCTCAGCATCGATGGTGACGAGCTCAGCCATTACCTCTATACCGAACGGGATTATGACGCGCTGCGCCGCGGCGGCGTCCATCGTTTGTTTGTCGGTAACCTGACCACTGGCGAACACGAATTGGTCGCGGTGTTCACCGGCTACGGTCCGGAAAAGCGCGAATTCACCCGCGCCACCTCGCTGCGTTTCATGAAGGAAACCGGCGCCAAATTTGTTGAGCTGCGGATCAGTGACGATGCCGCGAAGCAACAAGCCACGTTCACCGTCCGCGAATGGTAAACCGTCTTGTTCCGGCGCTGTGTTCGGCAGCGCTGCTCAGCCTGCCGTTGCTGGTAAACGCCAGCGACGCCGAATCGGACGCGCCTGCAGAAACCAAGTTTGACTGGCAGGCGCCCATTGTCATTCGCGCACTGCCATTCGGCCACGCGCTCTACGAGCATTACCGCAAAGACGAATTCGCTGCACTGACCGCGCTGATGGTGGCCGAAAATCGCCAACAGCTCGGCGAGCATGAAGCGGCCGGCAAGGCGCTGCTCGGCAGTCTGCAATTGCAGTACGGCATGCTGCACGAAGCCGAAGCGATGCTGACCGGTGCGCTCCGCGATGTGCTGCCGCCAGCAGTGCGCGAACAGGTGCTGGTCAATCTGGCCAAGGTACGTTATCGCGCCAATGATCCGGACGGCAGTCTGCGCCGGCTCGACGCGTTGCCGCCGCTGGCCGATAGCGCACTGCGCGATGAAGTGGCGCTGATGCGCGCCAATATCCTGCTGGCGCGCGGTGATGGCGCCGGTGCGTCGACCGCACTGGCTGCCGTGTCAGCGGAAGGCGAGGGCGCGCGCTTTGCGCTGTTCAACCTCGGTGTTGCTCAGCTGCAACAACAGCAGAACGATCTCGCCAAAGAAACCTTCGCCCGTTTGCTGGCCTCACCGGCGCGTGATCCGGTTGCCCGCAGCCTGCGCGACCGTACTCATCTGGCGCTAGGTTACGCCCAACTGCGGCAACAACAACCGGCTGAAGCGCGCGAACAATTGCTGCGCGTGCGCTTGAATGGTCCGTATTCCAATTCGGCCATGCTCGGCTTGGGTTGGGCTTACGCCCAGAACGGTTTGTATGCCCAAGCATTGACGCCGTGGCTGGAATTGCTGGAGCGGCAGCCAGCCGATCTGTCGGTGCAGGAAGCGCGCTTGGCGGTGCCTTACGCTTACCAATCCTTGCAGGCGCTGCCGGATGCCTTGAGCGGCTATGAATCCGCCTTGTCCGCGTACGAAGGCGAGCTGCAACACATCCAAACCGCGTTGACGGCGGTCGATAGCGGCGCCTTGCTGAGCATCCTGCCGGCCTTGAATGCCGAAGACGCCATCAATCTGCTGCGTGAACAGGGCCGCGGTGACGAGCTGTATTTGGCCCGTTTGCTCAGCAGCCATGATTTCAGTGAAAGCCTGCGCCGTTACCGCGATCTGACCGAGCTGCGCAGCGTGCTGGCCAACTGGCAGCGTTCACTGCCCATTTACGATGAAATGCTGCGCAACCATCAGTTGCGTTACGCCGAGCGGGCGCCAAAAGTGGAGCAGACCCTGGCCCGGCTCGACATGAATGCCTACCAGCAGCGACTGAGCCGTGCCGCTGAGCAGGTTGCCGCGGCGCAATCGCTCGACAATTGGACATTGCTCGCCAATGAAAACGAGCGGGCACGATTGCAGCGCTTGCAGCGGGCGCGCGCCAAGCTGGAAAAAATCACGGCGGTGCGCGGGCCGATGTCGAAAGAACAGGAGCGGTTGCGGCTGGTATCCGGAGTGCAATTGTTCGACATCATCCATGACAGTGCCGATCGGCAATGGCAGCACCGGCGCGCACAGCGTGACGCCGAGCGGGGCCTGCAGGAATTGACCGCCGGTCGTGACAAGCTGATTGCGGCGCGCGATGTTGCCAGCACCCGCTTTGCCCAGTTTGGTGATCGCATCGCCCGGCAGCAGGGCGGTGCCGAAAAACTGCTGCAGCGCGTGGATCGGCTGATGGCCAAAGAAGGTGAGCGGCTGAATACGCAAGCCAAAACCGAATTGCAGCGGTGGCAGAAACAATTGGAAGAGTATCGGATGCAGGCGCAGTTGGCCTTGGCGCGCTTGCAAGATCGCGCCAGTATCGGTAGCGGGGGCGCGCCATGAAATCCTTACACGCGCTGACCCTGAGTTCGCTCTGCCTGTGGCTGGCCGGCTGCGCCAGCGCGCCGGAAGACGAAGGCCCGCAAGAACCGACGCTGGCATCGTTGCCGGCGCGCGAACGGTTACCGGTGGCGGCACCGCTGCCGAAAGTCACCAGCGACGAAGCCAAGCGCAGCTATCAACGTTTGCTTGAGCAGCAGGCGCAAGGCAAGGTCAAAGCCGAGGCGATGCGCCGGCTGGCTGATCTGACTTTGCGTCAGGCGGAAGCGAAAATTCTTGCTGAAGCCGACGGCGATCTGAGCCAGCTCAGTGCCGGCGAGCGTGAAGCCAGCTTCGAAAAAGCCATCAGCTTGTATCGGCAGCTACTGCGCGAGTTTCCGGAATATACCGATCGCGCTGGCGTGTATTACCAGCTCGCCAAGGCCCATGATCTGCAAGCCGAACGCGATGCCTCGCTCGAAGCACTCGCCATGCTGGCGAAAGAATTCCCGAACGATTCGCAAACCGCCGAAGCGCAATTCCGTCGTGGTGAAGCGGCATTTGTTGCCCGCGCCTGGAGCGATGCCGAGGCGGCATACAGCGCCGTGATCGCTGTGGGCGGCAACAATCCCTTTGCCGATCAGGCCCAGTACAAACGTGGCTGGACCCGCTACAAGCGCAACGATTTCGATTTGGCGCTGGAAGATTTCATTCCGCTGGTCGAGCGGCTGCGCAAACTCGATGAGCGCGATGTCCAGGTCCGCGAGCTGCGCAGCGATACCTTGCGCGTTACCGCGCTGGCGTTCGCCAACTTGGAAGGGCCAGCCAGTATTCGCGACTGGTTTGCCAAAGCCGGCGAGAAAAATTACGAGCCGGATATCTACCGGGCCCTGGCCGATCTCTATGTTTCGCAAGAGCGGTTCAAGGACGCGGCTGATACCTACAACATGTTCATCGTGCAGCGTCCGCTGCACGATGAAGCGCCGGCGTTCTCGACGGCGATTATCGAAACCTATCAGCGCGGCGGTTTCCCGACGCTGGTGTTGCCGGCGAAGGAAGATTTTGCCTCGCGTTACGGTCGCAGCAGCGAATTCTGGGCGCGCGCCCGTGGCCCGGCGCGTGAGCAATTGCTGCCACAGCTGAAAACCCATATCCGCGACGTCGCCACGCATTACCACGCAGTCGCCCAGCAGAGCAAACTGCCGACCGATTACCGCACCAGCGCCAAGTGGTATCGCGAGTATCTCGACACCTTCCCGCAGGAGCCGGAAGCGCCGGAGCTGCATTTCTTGCTGGCCGAAGCGTTGTATGACGCCAACGCGCCCGCCGAAGCCGGCCCGGAATTCGAGAAGGTCGCCTACAACTATCCACCGCATGCCAAGAGCGAATCGGCCGGCTACGCCGCGCTGGTCAGCTATTCGCATTTGCTGCGCGTCGCCGCAGCGCAGGATGAAAAAGGCAAACCGATCAAAGGTCAGCAGCCGGATCCGGAAGGCATCGCCCGCTGGCAGCAGGAAGGTATCCGTGCCGGTCTGCGTTACTCCGAAGTGTTTGCCAGCAACAGCAAAGCGCCGACGGTGCTGTCGCAGGTCATCAACTGGCAATTGGCGCGCAGTGATCTGGCCGGTGCGGTCGGCAGCGCGCGGCAATTGCTGATCATGGAGCAGGCCACGCCAGTGCAGCAGCGCGAAGCGCGCACGGTGATCGCCAACGGCGAATTTGATTTGGGCCGCTACGTTGCCGCCGAGCAAGGTTACACCGATGCGCTGCGGACGCCGGGTTTCGATGCCAAGCAGATCGCGCAATTCCATGAGCGTCGTGGCCAATCGATCTATAAGCAGGGCGAAGCGGCGGTGCAGTCGGCGCAGAAGCAAACCGACCCTGCGCTGCAGCAAGCCGACAAGCGCGCAGCAGTCGAACATTTCCTGCGCCTGGGCCAGATTGAGCCGCAATCGCCGGTACGGGCAAACGCCGAGTATGACGCCGCAGCGCTGTTGCTGGATTTGGCCGATTGGACCCGCGCGGTCACGGTGCTGGAGCAATTCCGTCAGCAGTTTGCCAAGCATCCGCTGGCTGCGGGAGTTGGCGAGAAGCTCGCCTTTGCCCATGAGCAATCGCAGAACTGGCAGGCGGCGGCAACCGAGTATGTTGGCCTGAGCAAGTCCAGCAGCGATCCGCAATTTGCCCGTGATGCGCTGCTGCGCGCCGCCGACTTCCAGAGCAAGGCGGGCAACACCGCAGCAGCGATGGCGATCTGGCAGGACTATCTCAAGCGCTTCCCGCAGCCGTTTGCCGAAGCGCAAGAAGCGCGCGCCAAGCTGATTGCCTATCACGACAGCAACGGCAATGCCGGCGAACGTGATCGGTTGCGGCGTGAACTGGTCAAGGCACACGAAACCGACAGCAGCAGCAAAACACCACGTCAGCTGTACTTGGTCGCGCAAGCGGCGTTCGCCTTGGCGGAGCCGGGCTATGACGCCTATCAGAAATTGCAGCTGAAACTGCCGCTCGATAAAACGCTGAAAGCCAAGCGGCAGGCCATGCAGACCGCGCTCAAAACCTATGAGCAAATCAACGCTTATGCTGTGGCGGAATACACCACCGCGGCGACCCATCGGATTGGTGAAATTTACCGGTCGCTGGCGCAAGCTCTGATGGGTTCCGAGCGGCCGAAAGGTCTCGATGCCGATGCTCTGGATGAATACAACGTCTTGCTCGAAGAGCAGGCCTTGCCGTTCGAGGACAAAGCTATTGAGTTTTTCACCGCCAACCTGGGCTACGTCAAAGATGGCGTCTATAACGAATGGACCGAGCGTAGCCTGAACTCACTGCGTGAAATGCAGCCGGCCCGATACGGAAAGACTGAATATGTTGAAGCGCAGTACTAATCTGTTGTCCGTGCTGCTACTGGCGGCCTGTGCGAGTCAGCCGACGCCGCAACCCGGCATTCCTACAACGCCGAGTCCGGCTCCGGAGGCAACGGCGCCTGCGACCGGCGCAAACACTGGCACGGCGCCCGCGCCGGTAGCGGCGTTGGCACCGGCACTGCAAGCGCAAATGGATGAAGCCTCAGAATTGTTGATGGCCGGTCAGAAAGACAAGGCGCTGGCACGCTACACCGCGGTACAGCAAGCGGCACCGACACATGTCTCAGCCTGGCTCAACGCCGCACTGATCAAGCGTGAACAAAAGCAGTTGCCCGAGGCATTAGCGCTGATTGAACAGAGCCTGCAGCACAGTCCGAATGAGGCGCGCGCGTTGACTTTGAAAGGCGTCGTGCTGCGCGAGCAGGGCAAGCTGGCCGATGCCAAGGCCGCTTATCTGGCGGCGGTGCAGGCCAATGACAGTTACGCGCCGGCGCATCGCAATCTGGCCGTGCTGGCCGATCTGTATCTCGATGAGCCGGCGCTGGCCCTGCGACATATGGAGCGCTATGCCGCATTGGTTGGTGACGACAAGCAAGTGACGGCGTGGGTGACGGAGCTGCGTCGTCGCGCGCAAAGCAAACCGGCGGAGGCGCCATGAACCTGAAAGGTGCAATCATCGCTGTCATGTTCACGCTTGCCAGTGGCGCTATGCTGGCGGCCGAACCGGCCGCGCCAGCGAAAACAGACGCTGCGGCAAAGCCGGCGGCAGCCGCAGGCAAGCCAGGAAGCAGCCAATTGGGTATGAGCGTTACCGGCACCCAGGAAGCACCGAAAGTGCTGTACATCGTGCCGTGGAAAACGCTCGATGCGGTGCCGGCCGAGCCTTATGTCAGCGGTTTGTTGGATGAAGTGTTTTCGCCGGTGGACCCGGTTGTTTTTGAACGCTCGGTAAGGCATCACGAACAAATTCAGACTGCGGCTCCTGAGCCTGTGGTCGAACAGTAAGACTAGTCTTTTCGGTTTCTCTTTCTCTAATTTAGTCGTAATGAGGAAAACAACATGGGCGGCTTGATCAAGTTTTTTCAGGATGGCGGTTTCTGGATGTACCCCATCGCGTTGGTGATGACGGTAGGTCTCGCCATTGCGATTGAGCGCTTCATCTATTTGTGGCGTGAGCGCACCCGCAACCAGGGTGTTTGGGCCGCACTGCAACCGGCGCTGAACGCGGGTGATTTCCGCAAGGCGCATGACATTGCCAACCAATCCGGCGCTGCGCTGGGTCGTATGGTGGCCTACGGTCTGCAGCGGGTCGGTTCGGCGCGTCGTGCCGAAGATTTGGAGATGGCTCTGGAAGAAGGCTTGATGGAAATCATGCCGCGTCTGGAGAAGCGTACCGGTTACATCTCGATGCTGGCCAACATCGCCACGCTGCTCGGTCTGCTGGGCACCATCGTCGGTCTGATCGATGCTTTCGCGGCGATTGCCAACGCCAACCCGGCCGAAAAAGCCAACCTGCTGTCGTCGTCGATTGCAGTCGCGATGAACACCACTGCGTTCGGTCTGGTTGCCGCCATTCCGCTGCTGATGGTCTTTACCTATCTGCAGTCACAGACCTCGGAAATTGTCGACAGCCTGGAAATGGCTGCGGTGAAATTTGCCAACCTCATCCGCAAAGCGCAGACCGATCGCGAAGCCGCGGCGGCAAAAGCTCAAGCATCTGCTCCGCGTCAGGCCTGAGGAGAAGCAACCATGCTTCATCGGCGCATACGCCGGAAGCCGCAAGGCAGCACCGACCTGGACATGACTTCGTTCATGAACCTGATGGTCGTGCTGGTGCCGTTCTTGCTGGCAACCGCGGTGTTTTCGCGCATCACGATCCTCGATATGTCGCTGCCCGGTGGCGGCGAAGCGCCTGCCGACGTGCAAGCACCACCGTTGGTGCTGGAAATCACGTTGCGCGCGGATCAGATCGAGATTGGTGATCGCAGTACCGGTTTGATGAAAGAGCTGCCGAAGATCAACGGCAAGCATGATTTCGTTGGACTCAATACCTATCTGCAACAGGTCAAGGCTCGTTTTCCCGAGCTGCTGGACGCGACCGTGTTGGCGGAAGAGGTGACCCCTTACGATGACATCGTGCAGACCATGGATTCGGTTCGCATGTATCAGGTCAAGCAGGGCAATGATTGGTTGCAGGCCGAGCTGTTCCCGGCCATTGCGATCGGCAGCGCCACGCCGGATCCGCGCAGCGCAGGAGGCACGCCATGAAAGCCTCCCATCGTTCAAAGCGGATGGCACGCCATCACAAACGCTTTGGTGCCGCTTCGCTGAGCCTGACCTCGATGATGGATATTTTCACCATCCTGGTGTTCTTCCTGCTGGTCAATCAGGGTATCGAACAGCAGCTGCCGGCCAGTGATGCCATCAAGCTGCCGGAGTCCTTGTCGGAGAAACTGCCGGCGGATGCTTTGGTGGTGATGGTCAGCAAAGACGACATCATTGTGCAGGGTCGGCCGGTGATGACCGCGTCGGCCGCGGAAAACTTCAAGGACGATTTGCTGCCAGCCTTGAAAGAGGAATTGGCGCTGCAACGGCAAAACCGCGTGCTCGGTGCGTCCGACAAGAACCCGGCATTGATCATGGGTGATCGCGAGATCCCCTATCGATTGCTGAAGAAAATCATGTACACCTTGGCAGATGCGCAGTACACCGACATCTCGCTGGCCGTGCTGAAGAAGGAGTAAGCCATGGCCAGTGTGATGCGTGTTTCACCGATTCTGCCTTGGGATCGCATACCGGAAGAAGAAGGACGGTTTCGCCGCATTCTGCTGATTCTGGTGATCCTGTTGTTTCTCGCCAGTTTGGTGATTACCTGGATCAAACTGCCGGCGCCACCGCGCGTGATCAAGCCGGTGGTTCCGGAGCGCTTGGTCAAGCTGGTGGTTGAGAAAAAAGAAGTTCCGCCGCCAGCGCCGGTTGAGTTGCCGAAAGTGGAGGAGCCGAAACCGGAAGAGCCGAAAGTGGCTGAAACGCCCAAGCCGGAAGAAAAACCGGTGGAAGCACCAAAGCCAAAACCGACGGAAAAAGGTGACGGTAAACCAGCAGGTCCGAGTGTCGCCAAGGAAAAAGCAAAGGCGGCCATTGCGGTGTTCGATTCCCTGGCCGATCTGCGCAGCGATGCGGCACCAGCCGCGCGGCCGGGCAAACCGCTGACCAACGCCTCGAGCCAAGCGCTCGCCGGGCCCGGCGATGCGGCAGGCCCGCAGCGGGCGTTGATCACCGATCGCGCTAAAGCCGGTAGCGGTGGCATTGTCACCGCGCGTGCCAGCGTTGAAGGCGGCGGCGGTTCTGGTATTGCCGGCAGCGGCACCTCGCGTGTCGTGTCGGGAATTGGTGGTATGGGCGGTGATGGCACCGGTATCGGTGGCACGCCAGCCAGTGCCGATCCGAATGCCAGCAGCTCCAGCAAATCGGCTGGCGGTCGTCGCCCGGATGAAAATATCCAGCAGGGCTTCGACAATGCCAAAGCGTCGATTTTCGCGCTGTACAACCGGGCGTTGCGCACCAATCCGGACCTGAAAGGCAAGGTGATTTTCCGGTTGGAGATTCAACCGAATGGTCAGGTCAGCAGTGCCGAAGTGGTGTCGAGCGAACTGAATGATCCGGAGCTGGAGCGCAAGCTGCTGGCCAAGGTTCGTCAGATCGATTTCGGCGCGCTCAGCGTTGCGGTTTGGAAAGACACCTATCGGATGGACTTCTTCCCGACATGATCGGCAAACGGTTTTACCGCGTTATCAGCAACGCTGCCAGTTTGGCAGCGTTGCTGTTTTCTGCCATCGCCAATGCTCAGTGGTTCAGTCACGATTACAACGTGATGGGCACCACGGCCAAAGTCGAGCTGTGGCATGACGATCCGGAAAAGGGCAAGCAACTACTGCTGCTGGTTGAGCAGGACATGCGTCGCATCGATGAGGCGATGAGTCCGTACAAAGAGACCAGCGAGCTGTCCAAGGTCAATCGCGAGGCGGCGAAAACACCGGTTGCTATCAGTCAGGAGTTGTTCGATCTGCTGAAAGCGTCGGTCCGTTTTTCCGAACTGACCGATGGCGCCTTCGATATCACGTTTTCCAGCGTCGGCTATTTGTATGACTACCGCGCCGGCAAGCAACCGGATGACAAAACCATTGCCGAGCATTTGCCGGGCATCAATTATCGGCACCTGCTGTTTGACGACAAGAAACGAACCGTTGCCTTTGCCCGTGAAGGCGTCCGCATCGATCTTGGTGGCATCGGCAAAGGTCATGCAGTGGACAGCGCGATTGCGCTGCTGAAACGGCAGGGTGTTGAACATGCTTTCGTCAACGCGGGCGGCGACAGCTATGTGCTTGGCGATCGCGGCGGCCGGCCGTGGTTCATTGCCGTGCGGCATCCGCGTGACAAAACCCGGCAGCTGGTCTCGTTGCCGCTGGTGGATCTGGCGATCTCGACCTCGGGCGATTACGAGCGTTTCTTTATCGACGAGAATGGCGTGCGTCAGCATCACATCCTGAATCCGCGCACTGGCAAATCGGCAGTGGAAAGCCAGAGCGTGTCGATCATTGCCAATAACTCGACGACGGCCGATGCGCTGACCAAAATCTTCTTTGTCCGGGGACCGGAAGCCGGCATGGCGCTGATCAATCGGCTCGGCGATGTTTCGGCCATCGTCGTTGACAAGCAGGGCAAGGTTCTTTACAGCAACGACTTGGTTGACCCTTCGCAGCCGCCGCAGTAAAGACGCCAGCGCAGCACTCGTTTCGGCTTGTGCTAGGCTCAACACTGGTTCCGGAACCGGTCGCTGGGCTGTAACTGACATCATGCAGAATATGGAAGACGCGCCAGGCGAGGCGATGGACTCGCATGCCATGCGCCGGGGTGCCGTACTGCGCGGCAGCCTGAAAGTGGTCATCGCCTATCTGGTGTTCGGTGTTGCCTGGATCCTGTTGTCGGATCACATTCTCAGCTCCTTGGTGCCCGCAGCCGATTTGCCGTTCTGGCAGAGCATCAAGGGCGTGCTGTTCATCGTTATCACCAGCTTGCTGTTGTTCCTGCTGGTGCGTCGTCAATTGGGGCGCTGGGTTCGGGCGCTCCGCGCCAGCCGCGAAAGCGAATTGCGTTTTCGCGGCATGTTTCAACATGCCAGTGTTGCGCTGATCGAGTTTGATGATCAGGAACTGCGCCATCTGCTACAGGAATGGCTGCAAGATGACGAGACCGAGCTGTTCAGTCTGTTGCAGCAGCAACCCGAGCGTATCGGCCAGGCTCTGAGTCGTTTGCGGGTGGTCTCGATCAACCCGGAAGTGCGTCGCTTGTTTGCGGTGCAGAACCGGACAGACCTGTCGCACGTGCTGTCGCGCATTTTTGCTGATGCACCAATGGCATTTATGGCCAGCTTCTTTACCGCGTTGGCGCAGCGCAGTTCGCGTTTCAGCAATGAGCTGACGGTTTTCGGTCGTGATGGCCGATCGCGTCAGCTGCAATTCAGCGCCACATTTCCTGCGCCGGACAGTAGCCAATTGTCATTGCTGAGCCTGACCGACGTCAGTGACACCCGCTATGCTGAAACTCGCCATCGCGTCCTGCAAGGTTTGAGTCAAGAGGTAAATGCCTGTGCCGATCTGGATAGTGCGCTACGGCTGACCTTGCAGCGCATTTGCGAAGTCGGCCAATGGCAGCTGGGTCAGATTTGGGCCGCCGGTCGCGATGGCGACGTGCTGACGGTCAGTGATATCCATTATCTGACCGATGAGCGGTTGGCGCCGTTTCATCAACTCAGTCGCGAGCAGGCGTTTATGCGCGGTCGGGGTCTGCCGGGGCGGGTCTGGCTGTTGCAGCAGCCGGTCTGGATCCGCGATGTCACACTCGACAGCAATTTTCCCCGGGCACCGATGGCGGAACGCTTGCAGCTACGCAATGGTGTGGCGTTTCCTCTGTTGCAGGATGGCCGGTTGTTGTATGTGCTGGAGTTTTTTGGCTATGAGAACCGCCGCGAAGACCGCGGTTTGCTTGAGCTGATCGCGGCGGCAATGGTGCAAGTGTTATGGGTGTTGGCGAGCAAGCAGCAAGCGCAGCGCCTGGAACAAACAGAGCGTCACTTCACGCAGGCGATGGCGATTTCCGGCTTCGGCTTCTGGAACTGGGATATCGCCAGCGGACATGTTGAGTGGGCGGGAAAGGTCGAGCGGATGTTCGGCCTGGCTGATGGTGGTTTTGACGGTCGCATCAACTCGTATCTGGCGCTGCTGCCCGACGGCGATCGTCAGCATGTCGAAGCTACAATCGCGGCGGCATTGCAGGGGAACAACGAGCATTTTCTTGTTCAGCACCGGATAAAACTGGGCGACGGGCAACTGCGCTGGTTAGAAGGGCGCGGCATGGTATTGCGTGATACCGCGAGTCACCCCACTGCGATGTCGGGCATTGTTACCGATATCACCGAGCAGCAACTCGATGCGCGACTGCTGCCGGCGCTGGCGGCGCTGTTGGCCCGTCCGAACAGTGATGAGCGTGTGTCAGCGCTGTTGCATTGTCTGGGCGACAGCCTTGGCGCCGATGACGTGATTCTGCTGCCGGCAAGCAATCGCGGCGCCTCACCGGCCGCTTTGCATTGGCAAGCCGGCGTGTATCTGCCTGGCAGTCCGGTTCTGGGCTTGTCTGAGCTGTTGGCGCGCGTGCGTCAGACGCCGACGTTGCATGAATCGCAATTGACCCGCTGTGGCCTGCAGGATGTTTGGCTGGTGCAGCGAGAGAGTCGCGAGTTGCTGTCGGTCTGGTTGGACGCTGCCGACGTCGAGGCCGGTGTGCTACTGGTATTGTTCCGTCGGCAGTTGCTGGCCGCCGACCGGGTGCTGGCACTACTGCAGTTATTGGCGCCGCATCTGCGTGCGCCTCTACCGAGATCGGCCGTGCGCCAGTGAGTGTTCAGCGCTGGCGCCGCCGCTCCAGCAGAATATTTTGCAGATGCTGAATGCGCGCCTGAATGCGAGTGCTGGCGTACGGGTCGTCCGAGCGCGAACGGCGTGCCAATTCAAACTGCTGCAACGCGCCGCCGAGATCGCCGACGGCTTGCAGATACAGGCCCTGGCTTTCGTGCACTTCATCAACCTTGCCGACCTGATTCTGGGCCGACGCAAGCAGGCGATAAACATTCGGTTCGGTGTCCGGCAAAGACACATAGGCCAGCAGCCGTTCCCTTGCCCGATCGGCTTTGCCAAGATCCAATAGCGTTTCGCTGTAGGTGACGGTCAGTGCGTGGTGATTGGGATACAAGGCCAGCGCTTTGCCGAGCAGTTGTTCCGCGTCGGCAAACTGGCCGCGAGCGCGATACACCTGCGCTTGCAACAACACATAACTCAGATTGCCCGGTTCTTCTTTCAGCAACTGGCTAGCAAGCTGCTGGGCACGTTCAAACTCGTTGCGGCGCAGATTCAGCAACACACGGGCATAGCGGACGACGGCATCGTTTGGGTTCAGCTTTTCAGCCTGTACCTGATCGCGTTCGCGCTGATCCAGATCGGCTTGGGACAGATCGCGCAGCTTGGCTTGCATCAATCGAAAACGTTGACTGTTTTCGACACGGCGTGGTCGCAGTTCAGCCGCGCGCAAACGTGCATCAGCCATCCGCTGCTCACTGACCGGGTGGGTCAGCAAGACCGGCGGCGGCATCCGCAGGTAGCGGGTCTGTGCCGCCATCTTTTCGAAGAAGCTGGCCATGCCATTCGGATCCAGATCGACATCGGCGAGAATCTGCATGCCGATACGATCGGCTTCCGCTTCATTCTCGCGGGTATGGTTGATGATCATCTGGGTCGCGCCGGCTTGTGCAGCTGTCATAGCGGCGATGCCGGCTTGCGGATTATTCGCGGCCATGATCAGGCCGCCGATTACCGCGGCCAGTGTTGGTAAGCTCAGTTGTTGTTGCCGTTCAACCCGTCGGGCCAAATGCCGCTGCACGACGTGCGAAATTTCATGCGCGACTACGCCAGCCAACTCGCTCTCATTGTCGGCCATCAGCATCAGCTGACTATGAATGCCGATATAGCCACCGGGCAGTGCGAAAGCGTTCAGTTCCGGATCCCGGATGACAAAGAAATAGAACTGGCGGTCGGTCGCATCCGGGGCGCTGGCCACCAATTTGAATCCGAGATCATTGATGTACTCGACTATTTCCGGGTCATCAATGACCGGCGCGAATTGGCGGATTTGCCGCATGTAGTCGTCGCCAATCAGCTGCTCTTGGGTCAGTGACAGCGCCTTGCTGACGCTACTGCCCATATCCGGCAGCTCCGCGGCGCTGATGTGGCCGATGCAGCAGCAGAGGAGGAGACTGGCTAGGGCGGTACGGATCCGGAACAACACGCTGGGTGACCTGTATGAATGTGGCGAGGGGACAGGACAACGATGAGTCTGTCGAACTGAGTGAGTACAATGGGCAACAGGCTGATTGTAGGGAGCCCGGCCGGCGCTCGCAATCGCATCCTCTCATTGACCGGGGTCAGAAATTCACATGACCGAAAAGTTCCCGATTGCGCGCCAGCTGGACGCCCGGCAGCTACGATGTCCGCTGCCATTATTGCGTGCCAAACAGGCATTGAATGGCTTGGCGGTCGGCGAGGTGTTGGAGGTCATTGCGACCGATGCCGGGGCGTGGCGTGATATTCCGGCCTGGTGTCAGCTATCCGGGCAGAGTTTGCTGGCGCAGAGTGAGGAAAATCAGGAGTTCCGGTTTTTGATTCGCAAGCAGTGCTGAGCACAAACGAGATGTCGTAGAAACCATCTTGAGCATAAACGCGCTGGTGCCGCACGCAATTGGCTGTCGCTGGTTGCAGCAATCACGTTAATGCGACTGCTGCAACCAAGTGCTGACTTCGTCGATGCGTTACAGAATCAGCGAGGCATGATCGGCCAAGCGTGAGCGTTCGCCACGACGCAGCGTGATGTGACCGCTGTGTTCCCAGTCTTTGAATCGATCCACAACATAGGTCAGACCGGAACTGGTTTCGGTCAGATACGGTGTGTCGATTTGCGCGACGTTGCCGAGACAAACCATCTTGGTGCCAGGACCTGCACGAGTCACCAAGGTTTTCATTTGTTTTGGTGTAAGGTTTTGTGCTTCATCGAGGATGACAAATTTGTTCAGGAAGGTGCGGCCTCGCATGAAGTTCAGCGAGCGAACCTTGACCCAGCGTTTCAGCACATCCTGAGTCGCGGCCTGGCCCCAGTCCGATTGTTCGTCTGATGGTGCCAGCACTTCCAGGTTGTCCATCAGCGCACCCATCCAAGGGGTCATCTTTTCTTCTTCGGTACCGGGCAGGAAACCGATATCTTCGCCGACCGGTACGGTGACGCGCGTTACCAGCACTTCTTTGTAATGACCGCGTTCAATGGTTTGTTCCAGTGCGGCAGCGAGTGTCAGCAATGTTTTGCCAGTACCCGCCGAGCCTTGCAGTGAAACGAAGTCGATATCCGGATCCATCAGCAAGTTCAGGGCAAAACTTTGCTCACGGTTGCGGGCGACGACACCCCAGACATTGTGACTCTTGTTGCGGTAGTCGGTGGCGGTTTCGAGAATGGCGTGCTTGCTGTCGACCTTGCGGACAATCGCCTCAAACTCGTCATCTTCTTTGAATACACAGGTATTCGGATACCACTGGCTGATCAGCGGGCCGCTGATGCGGTAGAACGTCCGGCCTTTTTCCTGCCAGGAATCCATTTGCTTCGAGTGCTTGTCCCAGAAATTGTCCGGCAGTTTGAACATGCCGGTGTGCAGCTGCTCGATTTCATCCAGCACCCGGTCATTGAAATAGTCTTCGGCATGAATGGCCAGCGTGGTCGCTTTGATGCGCAAATTGATGTCTTTTGACACCAAGGTTACGCGCACATCTTTCTCGCTATGCGACAGCGCCAATGCGACGTTCAGAATGGTGTTGTCGGCTTTGGACCCGGGCAGGCTGTCGGGCAGCACATGCTCCAATTCCTTGGTCTGAAAATACAGCCGACCGCCGCCGTTCTTGCAGAGTTCGCCACCCATCGGGATCGTGGTCAGTGGAATGCCGGCGACAATGTCGGCGCCTTTCAGCTGGCCCATCAGATCGTCAAGGAAACGGCTGACTTGTCGTACGTTGCGCGCGGTTTCGGAGGTGCCCTTTTTGCCGGCATCCAGCTCCTCCAGCACGATCATCGGGATGTAGACATCATGTTCCGCGAACCGGAACAAGGCGGTGGGGTCGTGCATCAGCACGTTGGTATCGAGTACGAACAACCGTTTGCCAGAGATTTTTGCCCTTGCCATCAGTCAGATTCCCGATCCGGAGAAAGAGTAGGGTGCGACGTCAGTGTTTGCTGCTTTCACATTAAATTGTCCGCATAGCAAACGGAACGCTGCGCTTAGTCCTTGTTGAGCGCGAGCGCAGCGGCCAAGACTTCTTCGACGTGACCGTCGACCTTGACCTTGCGCCATTCCTGTCGCAATACCCCGGTTTTGTCGATCAAGAAGGTGCTGCGCTCCACGCCCATCACTTTCTTGCCGTACATGTTTTTTTCCTTGATGACGTCGTATGCAGTGCAGGCGGCTTCCTCCGGGTCGGATAGCAGATCGAAATCAAAGCCTTCACGGGCTTTGAAGTTTTCATGTGAACGCAGGCTGTCACGCGAGATGCCGAGGATAACGGTATTGGCTTTGTCGAATTTCTTCTGGCTGTCGCGGAAGTTCTGACCTTCCAGCGTGCAGCCGGGCGTACTGTCTTTGGGATAAAAGTAGAGGACGACTTGCTTGCCTTTGAGTGAAGAAAGGCGGAGGTTTTTCTCGCCGGTTGCCGGCAGTTCAAAATCAGGTGCTTTTTTGCCCACCACTGCGGTCATTCGCGTCTCCTACGTTGCCGATGCAGGATGCTTTTCATGCCGTGGCTTGACCACTGCACGAACGGCGGAACGGGACCGCGGCGCTTGCTGCACGGCAAGCGCCGCGCTCTGTCTTCACTGTAAACGCAGTTTGGTGGTTTTTGCCACCATCTTGCGGAAAATTTTCTTGCCGGCTTGCTCGCGCACGGCGGTACTCGCTCAACCCTTGATCGGCTCCATGATGCCATCGAGATTCAGATCATCACAGAGTAGCTGGAATTGGTCGCGCAAGCCGTTGATATGCACTTCACCGGGAATGTTCAAGGCAATGTTGATGACGATCATCGCGGCGCCAGTTTGCGGCGCGGCGTAAGTATTGGAGTAGATGTCCTGCAGCGTGACACCTTGATCGAGAAAAAACTGGCTGATATCACGCAAAATGCCGGGGGTGTCGAGCGCGACGATCTGAACCGAGTACGGCAGGGCCTGACTGTTTTGTTCACGACCAGTGGTGCGGCGCATTTGCACGGTCAGTTGCAACCGGCTAGTCAGCGCCGGCAGTGCATGTTCGAATTTGGCGAGTGCGTTCCAGGTGCCGGCGAGCAGCAACAGCATGGCGGTTTCCGAGCCGAGCATGGTGATGCGCGCATCCAGAATGTTGCAGTTGCTGTCAGCGGCCAGTTTGGCGATATCGGTCGTGGCGGACGGGACGTAGGGTCCCAATACACTTACGGCAAGTAAATTCTGCATGGCTGACCTTGTTGAACACTATGCTCTGGCGGGTCGGCGCTCCGGCGGGTTGGCGCGGAATCATCAGCAGCCTGTCTTGCGCCGCAACAGAGACTGCTGTCGTACACGCCCGTTGCGAGATAGCTTCTTATAACAGAAGGCAAGATGGCGCATATTTCCGAAGCTGACAAGCATGCTTGTCAATAATCTTGCCCGGCGAGTACCATTGCCGCTCTTTTTTTGACCGGATTTCAGCATGTTGGGTCGTAGCCCGTTCGCGGGCAGCATAGTGGCGCTGATTACGCCACTGCATGAAGATGGCGCGGTCGACGAGCCGGCGCTGCGTCGCTTGGTGGATTGGCATGTCGAGCAAGGCACGCATGCGATTGTCGCGATGGGTACGACCGGTGAGTCTGCAACCCTCGATGAAGACGAGCACCTGCGCGTTGTGCAAATTGTGGTCGAACAGGCTGGCGGACGGATCCCGGTGATCGCCGGCACTGGCAGCTGCAGCACCGCAAAAGCCATCAAGCTGACCCAGGCTGTTGAAAAATTCGCCATCGTCGGCACCTTGTGCGTGACGCCGTATTACATCCGACCGAGTCAGGAAGGATTGTTCCAACACTACCGCGCCATTGCCGCTGCGGCGACCAAACCGATCTTGCTGTATAACGTGCCCGGCCGGACCGGTTGCGATCTGTTGCCGGAAACGGTGATTCGGCTGGCGCAGGTCGCCCGCATTGCCGGCATCAAAGAGGCGACCGGCAAGCTGGATCGCTTGCAGGCAATCAAAGCGGCGGTGCCACCGAGTTTTGCGCTGATCTCCGGTGATGACGCAACCGCCTGCGAATTTATGCTGCAGGGTGGTCATGGCGTGATTTCGGTGACCAGCAATGTCGCCCCGAAAGCGATGGCGGCGATGTGTGAAGCCGCGGTTGCCGGCAACCGGTCCCTGGCAACACAATTGGACCTGCCTTTGCAGGGCCTGCATGAAACTCTCTTCTGCGAACCCAATCCAACCCCGGCCAAATGGGCGGTCGCACAGCTGCAGGGCTGTTCGACCCATCTGAGGCTCCCGCTGCTGCCGTTGACTGCAGCCAATCAACCCCACGTGCGCGCCGCCATGGTGGCCGCCGGAGTGCTGTAAATGAAAGGTTTTGTTCGGGTTTTGCCCGTTTTGGCCGTGTTTGGCCTGTCTGGATGCGGTTGGTTGTACGGTAAGGATGGTTTGATCCGCGATACCGAGCATGACTACCTGAATGCGCGCCAAAGCGCGCCACTGCAGATGCCGGCCCAGCTGGCCGGTTTTCAGCCGAAAGACCAATACCCGGTGCCACCGTTGGGTGCCAAAGGTGCGCAAGCTCCGGTCGGCGAAGCGCTGGACGTTTCCCCGCCAGCCTTGGTGTTGTCGTCGGGTGACGGCGTCAACGGCATTCAAGAAGCCGTGATACCGCAGGCGTTGATCGTCGGCGAAGACAGCCAGCTCTGGCAGCGGCTGAATGACTTTCTGGCCAGCAACACCATTGCCGTCGAGCAGCAGGATGAGGGCCGCGGTCAGCTGGTTACCGGCTGGGTGCAAACCGAAGAGATTGGCTGGTTCCGTGACTGGATTATCGGTGACGACATCGAAGCCTACCGTTGGCAATACCAGTTCAATATCCAGCCGGGCGAGCGGCCGAACGAGCGGCTGATCTCGGCTCAGGCTGTCAAAGCCGAAGCGCTGAACGAGGATGAGGGCTGGCAGGCCATGCCGGCGACGCGTCGCAACAGCGTCGACATCCTGAATCAGTTCCTCGGTTATTACGACGAGCAAAAGACCAAGGCGGCCCGGGCACGGGTGCTGGCTGCTCGTGCAGGTATCACCGTCGAGCTGTGGCAAAACGAAGCCAACCAGACCGGTTTGCTGGCGCAGTCCGGTATCGACAACGTTTGGGAAGCCACGCCGGCGGTGCTGGAGCGGCTGGGCTTCATCCAGGAAGACAAGGACACCACCAAGCGGTTGTATTACTTCAAGCTTGAGGAAGGCGAAGAGGGCGGTTTCTGGGATTGGCTGTTCGGCGACGACCGCGATGACCAAGTCCGATTGGAACTGGAGCCGGGCGAGTACTTGGTCCAGTTGAATGCCGTTGGCGATCGGACTGGCCTGCTGTTCAGCAAGGCCGATGGCGATGCGCTGGACGCCGCCACCATGACCAAGCTGTTCCCGGTGTTGTCCGATGCGTTTGCCGAGCGCCGCCAACAGGTGCTGCTGGACGGCCGTCGCCGCTGAGTCTGAGCGATGCGCCTCGCCTGTCTGGGCAGTGGCAGCAAGGGCAATGGCCTGTTGGTCGCCCACGGCGACCAACAGCTGCTGATTGACTGCGGCTTCACGCTGGCCGAGACCGAGAGCCGGTTGGCTCGGCTCGGGGTCGAGCCCGGCCAGCTCAGCGCCATCCTGGTGACGCATGAGCACAGCGACCATATCGGCGGCGTTGGCGCTCTGGCGCGCAAGTACGACTTGCCGGTCTGGATGAGCCGGGGTAGCCATCTCGCCGGCCGCTGTGGCACAATCCGCGCCCTTAAATTTCTGTCTGCGGAAGAACCCGTCCTCTTCGGGGGGATTCGGGTTTTTCCGTTTTCGGTTCCGCACGATGCGCGTGAGCCTTTGCAGTTTGTTTTCGAAACGGCGCAGGTGCGTTTTGCCTTGCTGACCGATGCCGGTTGCAGCACGCCATTTCTGCTGCAGCAACTCGGTGGTTGTGATGCGCTGATGCTCGAGTGCAATCACGATGAAAACTTGCTGCATGGCGGTCGGTATCCGCCGGCGTTGAAACGGCGAGTCGGCGGTGCTTACGGGCATCTGAGTAACCGACAGGCCGCCGAGATTTTGCGCAACAGTGATCGCAGTCGATTGAAGTGGTTGATCGCCGCGCACTTGAGCGAAGAGAACAATCGACCTGAGCTAGCCCGAGCGGCACTGGCTGAGGTTATTGGTTGGTCGCCGGAACAGATCCAGGTGGCCGATCAGCACACCGGTTTTGAATGGCTGACGCTGGCGTAGCGCATCGCAAACGCCGCGTTTTTTTTTTAACCAATGGTGAACACCATGCAGAAGTTGCAGGAACTCTACCGCGGCAAGGCCAAATCGGTTTACAGCTGCGAGCTCGCCGACCACGTGATCATGCATTACCGCAATGACACCTCGGCCTTCGATGGCCAGAAAGTCGCGCAGCTGGATCGCAAAGGCATGGTGAACAACAAGTTCAACGCCTTCATCATGACCAAGCTGGCCGCCGCGGGCATTCCGAGCCACTTCGTCAAACTGCTGAATGACACTGACAGCTTGGTCAAGAAGCTGACCATGGTGCCGGTCGAGTGCGTGGTCCGTAACGTTGCCGCTGGTTCGATCACCCGTCGTCTTGGTGTGCAGGAAGGCATGGAACTGAATCCGCCGACCTTCGAATTCTTTTTGAAGAACGACGAACTGCACGACCCGATGGTCAACGAATACCACATCCGTTCATTCGGCTGGGCCACCGACGCCGAAGTCGCCCGGATGAAAGAGCTGACCTTCAAAGTTAACGACGTGCTGAAAGCCGCGTTCGATGAAGCCGGCATGATCCTGGTCGACTACAAGCTTGAGTTCGGTCGTTTGAATGGCGAAATCGTGCTCGGCGATGAGTTCTCGCCGGACGGTTGCCGTCTGTGGGACAAAGCGACCCGCAAGAAGTTGGACAAAGACCGCTTCCGTCAGGGCCTCGGCGGTGTCGTAGAAGCGTATGAAGAAGTCGCTCAGCGCCTCGGCGTACCGCTCTGATTTGAGTGCGGTATCGGAAAAGCCTTTCGCGTCGCGCAAGGCTTTTCATTTGCAAAGAAAATCCGCATAATGCGCGCCCCGCTTGGTCAGGTCCTGCCGGTCAGCTGAGTGGGGCATTGTTCGGTCCGGCGCCCGCTGGTACACCGAACAAACAAGATGTCGAATGACCCGCTTCATCTTGCTGCAGTACCGTCACGGAGAGGTGGCAGAGTGGTCGAATGCGCCGGATTCGAAATCCGGTGTACCGGTCTCCGGTACCGTGGGTTCGAATCCCACCCTCTCCGCCATTTTTCCCGAAGCAAATTCACTTACAGCACTCACTTAATCTGCCCGAAGTTTCTGAGGGTGGGTGAGAAGTCACGCGGGTTCGACAAATGCGCGGGAAAGCGCATTTGCGCGGCGTAGCCGCCCGTAGGGGCGGCGCACGCGGATGTACGTCGACGCTCCGATCCTGGTTATCATCTCTTCCGGCACTCCCTATCCATCTCAGCATTTCCTTCGAAACCAACGCTGAGTTTTGTACTTTCATTGCCTAGAGCACGAATCCGGCAGTTGTTTTTCCCATCGCATCGCGGCATCGTACCGCTCCTGACTTTATTCGAACTTGCATGCGATGGATCTGCCTACTTACCTCGCCGGGCTGCCGGCTTTTCTGTCCTATTTCGCCGTCGCTGTTGCGCTAACGGTGGTGTTCTGTGTTGGCTACACCTGGCTGACACCGCACCATGAATGGACCTTGATACGACAAGGTGTGCCGGCGGCATCGCTGGCTTTTTCTGGCAGCCTGCTGGGTTTCGTGTTGCCGCTGGCGAGTGCCATTGCCCATTCAGTCAATCTGCTGGACTGCCTGTTGTGGGGTGGCATTGCTTTGCTGGTGCAGTGGTTGGTATTTCTGGCGCTGCGTGTACTGCTGCGCGAGCTGCCGCAGCGGATCAGCAACAACGATATGGCTGC
>CAMLNB010000015.1 GCA_946481205.1 uncultured Kangiella sp.
AATTCAAGATTCCGAAACCGTACATCTACTTCGCCATGGCGTTCTCGGTAACCGTTGAGATGATCAATATCCGGTTGCGCAAAAAGATTGATGCGAAGCCGAAGATGTAAATCAGTTGTTACTCCGGGATATGTCAACAACATGAACCGGGCAAAAACAAGAAGGGCGAGTCATGGACTCGCCCTTCTTGTTTTAGGCGGAATGTACAAAACGATACAGTCAGCTGGAATCGGACGTTGGCCACAGAATAGCAACCCGTTCAGATCGCTGAAGTCGAGGGACGTTATTCTGATAGCGACTCAACAAATAGCCCGGATGCTGTAAAACGGAATCCGGAGTGTTGAACGTAACGCAGGCCCCGGATTTCACTTCGTTTCATCCGGGCTACCGTGCTCTTGAGGAAATCATGAAAGTCAGAGTGTCATTGCTATTGCCCTTTCTATTCACGTCAGTCTGGGCAAATGAAGACAAAATCCCTGGGGCTCCAAAATGGAACTATCAGGTCCAAAGCGTGGTCAGCGGCTACATTTTCGATAGCATCCCGGAAGCCAATACAGCAGGCTGTGCAAAGGCACGCGAAATCCTTCGAGCTCATTTTGACGGCGCGCGCGGGAGCAATTCCGGAAACTATGTCACGCAGTGCCCAATAGGTACCACGCCTTCCCCAGGGGGATTTGATAATACCCTGCATATCACAACTTTTATGCGTCACTACTACGGTTATGACGCAGACACCGGAAACTCCTATGCGTATGACGATGAAGATGCTTTTAAGCTTACCGCTAGGCAAATATGCGCTGATTTAACGTTCCCGCATTACCGGAAGACGGGAGAGGGGCTGTATGACTATGAGTGCTGGCGGTGCGGCGCTAATGATCGCTATGCCAAACAACCCAGCTTTGCCGCCGATGGCACGGCGCGCTGGTATGAGAATGAAAAGTGTCCGGAAGAATTCAAGCCGCAGAACTCCTGTCAGGCCGGCGGTTTGGGAAAGTACTTAACCAAGAATCCGATTGCTTGTCGCACTGGCGAGAAGCTGAAAGCCGAAACTGACTATAGCGGGCCGGCAGGTCTATCGTTCACTCGCCATTACAGCAGTATGCCTCAGTTGGGTGGTGCTCTATCTCCCCTGCCCCAGTGGTTCACGGCGGACGACATCACATTTAGATTTGTCAAAAAAGCTGCGCACGGTCAGCTTGTCGAGCTGCGCTTCGGCGATGGTGGTCGCCTGCTTTTTGCGGGGGGCGGAACCGCAACCATTCTGTATTCAAGCACTGACGCGCATGGCAGTTTGGCGAGCAGCAACGGCCGTTGGACGTGGACGAACCCGAAGGGCGAGAAGCTCAGCTTCGGTGCTGGCGGCAAGGTGGCAACAAAGACCCTGAAGAACGGTAAGGTGTTTGCGTACAGCTGGCAGGACGACGGCGCTGGCAATTATCGCTTGACCGGTGTAGCGGAGCCGTTCGGTCGCCGTATTCAGGTCGAGTACAACTCACAAGGCCAGATGAGCGCAGTCGTCGACCCGGCTGGTCAACGGTATCGCTATTCATATGATAGTAATGGAAATCTGTCGGCAGTTGTTTTTCCGGATGAAACCCTTGGCAATGACAGTGACAATCCGATTAAAACCTATCTTTACGAGGACGCTCGCTTTCCACATCACCTAACCGGTATCGTCGATGAAAATGGTGAACGTTACTCGCAGTATGGTTATGACGAGCAAGGTCGAGCCATCCTGAGTGAGCTCGGGAACCATGCTGAAAAGGTCACGATGGAGTATCTGGAGACGGGTAACTCGTTAGTGCAGCGCCACCAGAGCGCCGACAGCTTTCGCGAGACGTTGCTTGTGCTTGGTCACCGTCAAGGCGTCGATCAGGTTTTGCGCGAGGAAGACTTCCCCTGCGTCGACTGTGTAACAGGAACTGTTGTCAATGAGTACAACAGTTACGGCTGGTTAATTAAAACGACAGACCGCAACGGGGTGGTGACCACATATGTAAGAGATTCTAGTGGTCGTGAAACTTCACGAACAGAAGCGTTCGGCACACCTAAGCAGCGCACCATCACAACCAGTTGGAGTTCCATCAACGGCCAGCCATCCAGTATCAATGACGGCGTGCGTACGTTAAGCCACACCTATAACTACTACACAGGGCAGCTGGCTCAATCAAGTGAGAGAGAAAATGCCTCTGGTATCACGCGTACCGTCAGCTACACCTACACTGCTGGTGGGCAGCTCGCAACCGTCGACGGCCCGCACACCGATGTCAGCGACATCACCCGCTACACCTACGATACTCAGGGCAATCTGTTAACCGTCACCAACGCGCTCAATCACATCACCACGCTGAGTCATTACGACGCCCACGGCAAACCCGGCCAAATCACCGATACTAACGGCTTGGTCACCACGCTCACCTACACCCCGCGCGGTTGGCTGAAAACCCGTACCGTCGGCGGTCTGACCACCACCTTTGATTACGACAAGGTAGGTCAGCTCATCAAAGTGACCATGCCGGATGCCAGCTTCATCGCTTATGAATACGATGCCGCGCACCGGCTCACCGCCATCAGCAACACGCTGGGTGAGCGCATCGAGTACACGCTCGATTACGCCGGCAATCGCATCAAGGAAGAAGTGAAAGCGGCCGATGGCAGTGTGGTGCTGCGCCGCTCGAAAGTGTTCAATGCGCTCAATCAGCTGCTGCAAGAGCTCAATGCCGCCAATCAAGTCGTGGCGAGTTATGCCTACGATGCCAACGGCAACCTGACCGGCACTACGCGCTACACAGAGAATGACAATCACAGCAGCAGCTACGGTTACGATGCGCTCAATCGCCTAAGCAAGATCACCGATGCGCTCAACGGCGTCACCGACTTTGCTTACGACGCGCAAGACCAGCTGACCCAAGTCACCGACCCGAAACGGCTCAGCACCGCTTACGGTGTCGATGGCCTCGGCCAGCTCAAACAAACCACCAGCCCGGACACCGGCGTTGCCACGCAAACTTATGACAGCGCCGGCAACGTCAAGACCAGCACCAACGCCCGTGGCCACACCACCACGTACACCTACGATGCGCTTAACCGCGTCGGCAAAATCGTGTATCACGATGGCGTGCAGGTCGTCTTCGGTTATGACGAGGTTGCTGGTGGCAACTTCGGTATCGGTCGGTTGACCAGCATCACCGACAGCAGCGGTAGCACCACCTATCGTTACGACCAACACGGCCGCCTGCTGCGCAAAACGCAAATGTTCTCGTTTACACCAACAGGCACTGCGTTGGTGACGGCCTATGCCTACGACAGCTACGGCCGGCTCGCCAGCCAGACCACACCGTCCGGCGCCGTCATCGGCTACCGCTACAACAGCGCCGGCCAGGTCGAAGCGCTCAGCATCAACGGTCACGACGAGCTGTACAGCCTGCGCTATCAACCGTTCGGCGGCGTGCAAAGCTGGCGCTGGCGCGACGGCACCCTGCACAGCCGCAGCTACGATCTCGACGGCCGCCTGGCGAGCTACCCGCTCGGCAATCAATCCGTTGTGCTCAGCTACGACCGCGCGGGCCGTTTGATCCAGCAAAGCGGCGCGTTAGCCAAACAGTTTGATTACGACCGGCTGGACCGCCTCACTGGCACCATCAGCCTCATCAACCAACTATTCGGTTACGACGCCAATGGCAACCGCGAATCGCTGACGCAAGATGGCGCGCTCAGCGATTACGACAACGCCAGCAACGGCAACCGCATTCTGGGTATCAGCGGCAGCGACAATCGTGTGTATCAATACGACGCTGCCGGCAACACCCTCAGCGATGGCTTGCGCACGTATGAGTACAACACCGCCAACCGCCTGAGCCGCATCAGCAAAGGCAGCGTGGTGGTCGATAACCACTACAACGGCCTCGGCCAACGCGTCCGCAAACTCGTCAGCGGCAGCGAAAGCCGCGATGTCCGCTATGTGTATGACGAAGCCGGGCAGACCATCGGCGAATACAACGCCGACGGCACCCTGCTCAATGAAGTGGTCTACCTCGGTGATATGCCGGTGCTGCTGATTCGTCCGAGTGGTGTCTTCAATATCCAGGCCGACCACCTGAACACCCCACGTGCCGTGCTCACCAGCGCGCAAGTGATGGTCTGGAAATGGGACAGCACGCCGTTTGGTGAAACGCTGGCGAATGAAGATGTCGATGGCAACGGCGTGGCGCTACCATTCAACTGGCGCTTCCCGGGGCAGTTGTTCGATGCCGAGACGGGGCTGCATTACAACTACTTCAGAACTTACGATCCAAACACGGGTCGTTACATCGAGAGCGACCCAATTGGCCTCGCCGGTGGTGAGAATACATATTCCTATGTTGGAGCATATGTAACGGGGCTAATCGATCCATTCGGCCTGCACTCCACAGATGCTCACAATCGCCTTATAGACTACGGATTTCCAGACCTTGGAGAAAGGGAGCGGCAATGGATGTACCGAGGCTCTCGACGTGCAGATGAGTATTTTTTGGGGTATCAAGACCCCGAATACGCATTCATGCACGCAATGTCTTCTGATGTATTGTCGGCATACGAGTCGTGCATGAAGTTAAATGAGTTTGTAAAAAATGGAGTTGCTAGATACCACGGCTATCTTGCAGCAGCTGAACGGATGAGAGCCGTCGGAAATCGAGGAATGGCAGGAATCTATACGAGAGATGCATACGATACACTTGGTTTTGCGTTGCATCCTGTGATGGACTCAACCTCACCTGTTCATCGCGGATTCATTAGGTGGAGATTCCGGGATTTCATTAAGCACGGAAATTTCCCATTTACCGAAGAGGATTTATCTACCTTGGAAAAAAGTCCGGAGCTCATGAAAGAGGCGGCTGATCTGATGAAAAAGGCCATTGATGGCAGCTTCGAAATAGATTGCGGATGCTATAAATAGGAAATGAAAAATGGAAGCATACGGATACATCTACATTGGATTGCTCTCTTTAGTTTTGCTTTCAATTATTTTTTTGTTGTTGGCTATCACTGCACGCCGCGTAAAGGCTTATGGACATAAATTTTTGCGGGCCGTTAAGGTGGCCAATACCACAAATCTTTTTGCTCTCCTGCTGGCTGGAGTATTGTCGCAGGTGCTTTTTAGGCCAACAGACTTTGCTGACTTCATATTTATGTCGGTCCCTAGTTTTGTTGGAATTATTATCTCCATTTTTTCTTGGTTTTTGCTTGCTGGCGGGGGGAATGGTGGGCATGGAGATGTAGCGCAGTAGCCCGGATCATTCCCGTAGCCTGGGTCGTGCCAACGGCATGACCCGGGTTTTCTTTTATGGGGCTGGAACGAAACGGCAAAACAAAAACCCCGGAACCCGCTGCGCTACGCGATCTCGCAGTCTAATGACCGGAGGTTCATTCAACCCGCTCAATGATGAAGCGCGGTAGCCCGGATCATTCTCGTAGCCTGGGTCGTTGCAACGCAATGACCCGGGTTTTCTTTTTCTGGGGCTGGGAACGAGGCAACAGCATGACCCGGGTTTTCTTTTATGAAGCTGGAACGAAACGGCAAAACAAAATCCCCGGAACCCGCTGCGCTTGTTCCGGGCTACGTGATGGCTCGGCTTGGATTGACGGTACTGCTATTGGGGCGGTACGGTGGGGTGGTTCTGACCGAATGGATTCGGGCTTATGGTGCAATACCGTCGTTATCGCGTCGCCGGAGGCACGTATTTCTTTACGGTGACCTTGCTGGAGCGGCAATCGGATTTGCTGGTCCGGCATATTGATATGCTGCGAGCGGCGTTTCGCCGTGTGCGGTTGGAGCGACCGTTCTCCATCGATGCCATTGTGGTGCTACCGGATCATTTGCATGCCGTTTGGACGCTGCCGGCGGGTGATGGCGAGTTCGCTACCCGCTGGCGCTTGATCAAGTTTCATTTTTCTCACGCATTGCCGGTGACCGAGCGGCGTAATGTGGCGCGTACTCGCAAAGGGGAGCGTGGCATCTGGCAACGGCGGTACTGGGAGCACTGTATCGCCAATGCTGCCGACTATCGCCACCATGTGGATTATGTGCATATCAACCCGCTGAAGCATGGCGTGGTGTCAGCGGTGCGCGATTGGCCGCACTCGTCCTTTCATCAATATGTTCGGCGTGGTTGGTATCCCGCGGATTGGGGCGGTGAAACGACTATGCCCGCACTTGATGTGGGCAGCGAGAGGTAGCCTGGGTCGTTGCAACGCAATGACCCGGGTTTTCTTTTTCTTGCGGGCGGAACGTAACGGCAAACCAGACTCGGGGCTGGAACGGAACTGCAAAAAATCCCGGAACCCGCTGCGCTTGTTCCAGGCTATGTGTAATCACGCCGGGGAGTCGGCTCCCTTTTTGATTTGCCCTTCCGGGCTCGGTTATGATCGCGCCGTGTCGGTGAAGCTTCCGTCTCGTTTTCTGCCATGTCTGCCTCTGCTCAAACCTCGCCGTGTCTGACCTGCGGTGCCTGCTGCGCCACGTTTCGGGTGTCGTTTTATTGGGCGGAGGCCGAGCAGCGGGGCTTGCCGGTCGAGCTGACCGAACGGGTCAACGATTGGTTTGCCTGCATGCGCGGCACCTCATCGCCAACACCGCGTTGTGTTGCGCTCAAAGGCGAGGTGGGCAGCTGCACACAATGCACGGTGTATGAGGCCCGTCCCGAGCCGTGCCGGGAAGTGCAACCCGGCGACAGTCAATGCGCCAAGGCGCGAGCCAAGCATGGCCTGCCGCCGTTACCACCGCTGCCGGATTCAGCAACTGCTGGCGCCTAGTGCGTTACGCGAATCTTTTCGCCGCAGCGATTCATGTTGATGACGTGATCGCCGCTTTCCTTGCGCATGGTCTTGTTAAAAAAGCGCTGGTTTCGCCGGCAGCTGCGTTGATCATCGCGCGCGATCTGGCGTCGTTTTTTTTGCCGCCAACCCCATGCCGCCTTCCCCAAAACTGCCCGGCACTTCGCCAGCAAGCTGCGCCCCAACGGCACTCGAAACCGTCACCTCTGTAGGATTATGCAACTGAGTGTATCGTTTTGTATTTGCTGGATTTTTAGTTGATCGACGCCAGAGGCTGGAGTAAGGTCCGACCACCCAGCAGTGGCGGAATGTCCCGCCTGCCTGGCCGAGCATAAGGCCTTTTCACCTACTCACTTTTCTGCTGAAAAGGGCTTTGTCGTCGCTCTCCAAAAATCATGTCATTCAAAAATATGGAGAGAATCACTATGAAGTTCATCAACAACGCGTTGTACCCCGTAGTTGTCCTCATGGTTGCGCTGCTCAGCCGAGACGTGGCGGCGGACGCCGTGGTCTCGGCCACGGTGCGCATTGGCACAAGCAATTACTCCGGTGATTGGTATCTGCCAACGGCGACGCCGAAAGGTCTGGTGTATTTGCAGCACGGGTTTCAACGCAACAAAGGTCATCTGCGCGCCTTGGGGAATAGCCTGATGGCCAAAGGCATGATGGTGCTCAGCATCAACGCCGGCATGACCGGTGGTGCGCCATCGCTGGCACCGCAAGTGGCCACCGCGTTGGCCAACCGTACGCTGACGCCGCCGAATGGTTATGCCTTGCCGGCGTCGTTTGTGCTGGCGGGTCATTCGGCCGGTGGCTTGCACGTCACATTGGTGGGCGCCGAACTTGCCAACCAAAACGTTGCCGGGTTTCGTGGCGTGATGTTGTTTGACCCGGTCGATGCCAATCGCTTGATGGCAACCGCCATGCAAAACGTCGTGAACAGTGGCCGGCCGGTGTATGCGATTCTGGCCAACTCCGGCAGCTGCAACAGCAGCAACAATGCCGAGCCATTGTTGAAAGCGTTGACGGGCACCAGCTTTGTTGGTTTCAAACTGACTTCGCGCAGTGCACACACCGATGCCGAAGGCAGCAGCAGTGATTTTCTGGGGCGCCTGTTGTGTGGCACACCGCAAGCGTACAACAGCGGTTATCTGCAGCAATTCGCGGGTGGCTGGGCGCTGGATCTGCTCGGCAACACCATTACCGGTGACTACTATCCGGGCGGCGCAGCGTGGCAAGCCATTGCCGCCGCCAACCGTGGCTATTTGCTGAAAACGCCCTGAGTCTGACACGTGCATACTTCTGCACATGCCACCCGCCGGAACCGGTTAACGGTTCCGGCGTTCCTGCTTGCGGTGATTGTGGCGCTGGTGCTTGGCATTGAAGGCATGGCAACGCGTCACCGGGCGCACATCGCCACACCAAAGGACGATGCCGACGCAGCGATGTTGCCGCGCGACCGCGTTGCGCAAGTGGCAGCTGCCACTGCGGTGGTGC
The DNA here is from genome assembly GCA_946481205.1 of uncultured Kangiella sp. The sequence continues at coordinate 8,311 of CAMLNB010000015.1, forward strand.
CTGCGATTGCCACGATGATGCCAGCGATTGAGCCGAGCCTGCACGATGCACAAACGCTATTGGGGCCAATCACACCAGGGCAGCAGCAATGGCTGTTGGCGCATGGCTATCAGATCAGTCAGATCGATACGGATTTGCCGGCTCATGAACGTGAGCATCTGCGCGCAGCGGCGCTATCAGGGGATGCGCAAGCCGTTGATCACTACGCCGCATTGGCAGCGCTGCGTGGTCAATCCGATGCCGTGCATTGGTTGAAGCAAAGTGCTGCGAACGGCTCGACCCAAGCGTTATTGCGATTGGCGATGTGGCATAACCCACCGAGCGGTGTGGTCGACAAACCGGAAGCGATTGCCTGGCTGTTGGTGGCGCAACGACGTGGTGATCCGTTTGCTGTGCATGTACTGGAGCAGCTGTCAGCGCAGGATGACGCGCAGGGCGCTGCAAGCGTGGCGCGAGCGGAAGCCTTGTACCAGCAGCTGGAGCACGAGCGTTATCGCCGTGGCTTGGCCGCCTTTGCCAATACGACATTTCCCGCCGAGTGAGACAACGCGTAGGCGCTAACCCAACAAAGAAAAAGGCGAGTCATCGACTCGCCTTTTTTCAGTGCTATTGATCAGTTGACGCCAATACCCACTGCGTACGTGGTGATCGTTGCCGGTGAGGCAATGTTGTGATCCTTGGACGCCGCTTCACAACCGTGTTGCGTGCTGGTGTTGACGGGCTTGATCTTCCACAGCAGGTTGCCGGCATCACTCCAGTTCACCAACGCACCGCAACCGCTCAAGGCCAAACCGGATGCCAGCACAGTGCTTGCACTTGGGTGTTGCGCAAACGCGGAGGTGGCCGCACTGGTGCCGGTGACAATGGTGCCAACACCGGCGATGCTGCTGCGCAGTCCGATGCTGTACACCTGGGTGACGGCCGGCGACGCATTCTGATGATCTTTGGAGCGTGCGCGCCAGGTCTGGGCGCTGACCGGGTAGGTGGCTGTTGCCAGGTTGCCGGCGCCAGTCCAATTCACTTTGATGCCACCACCGATTTGGACAAAGCCAGTCGGTGTGCTGACTGATACATCCGGGTGTTGTGCGTTCGGGCTGCTGGCCACGGTAACGCTGATGTTGTCGCGCACTTGCTGGCGGCTCAGGCCGGCGATTTTCAGGCCGATGGCCCAGGCTTTGAGTTGCACCGGATTCGACACCAGATGATCTTTGCTCGATACCAGCCACGCCGACAGATCGCTGTTCGGATACGACGCCGTGATCAAATTGCCCGCCGGTGAGTTGGTGCCTTCGACACCGCCACCGATCACGACATAGTCGTCGGCCACTTCAACGGAGAAATCATTGAAGTGTGCGCTTGGTGCGCTGGCAACACGCTCGAATACCGCGACCGTGATTTTGCCGGAGGCATCGGTGTGCTCGTTGATCTTGGTCGAGTTACCCTGCGCACCATCAACGGCGGCACGCGCATTGACAATGCCGGCACCACAACCGCCACTGCAACTGCCAGACAGCGGGTACGCGGTGTTTTTCAACAAGCTCTCAATCTGCGCTGGCGACAGCAGCGAGCGACCGAGGGCGAGCCGCCGGCTTTGCACCAGCGCCGCCGTGCCCGCCACATGCGGTGCGGCCATCGAGGTGCCATCGTAGTAGGCATAGCTTTCGCTGCCGGGTGTGGTGGTGCCGGTGTTGAGCGTGGACAGAATGCTGGCACCGGGTGCCGATACATCGATCAGGCTGCCGTAGTTGGAAAAACCGGCGCGCGAGCTGGCGCTGGTGACAGCGGCAACGCTGATCACATTGTTGCAGTTGGCGGGGGTGAACCCACTGACATCGGCGCTGCTGTTGCCGGCAGCTACCACCACGGTGGTGCCGCGTGCGACCGCATTGTTGATCGCCGTTTGCATGGTGGCGCCGCAAGCGCCGGCACCGCCGAGCGACATGTTGATCACATGAGCGACATTGGCCGGTGGCAATACCGGCACACCTGACACCAATCCACCGGAAGACCAGTTGATGGCATCAGCAATGTCGGCAAACGTGCCGCCGCAGGTGCCGAGTACGCGGACCGGCATGATGCTGGCATTGAACGCGGTGCCGGCAACACCGAGCGCATTGTTGGTGCGGGCCGCAACCGTGCCGGCAACGTGGGTGCCGTGCCAGCTGGAGTTGCGCGCCGGTCCGCATTGGCCGCTGGTCCAGTCGCCGGGATCGGCAGGGTTGGCGTCGCGACCGTCGCCGTCATTGGAAATGGTGGTGCTGGTAATGAAGTCATAACCACCGCTGACGCCGCTGTTCAGATCACTGTGATTGGTGATGCCGGTGTCGAGTACCGCCACGCGAATGCCGCTGCCGGTGTTGACGTCCCAGGCTTGATTGGCGCGGATGCCGGCATCGGCATCGTGATAGCCCCACTGCGCGCTGTAGCTGGGATCATTGGGTGTCAGCACCGCCTTCAAAATCAGATTGGGTTCGACATATTCCACACCCGGCAACGCTGCGAGCTGCTTCATTGCCGCCACGGCCTCGTCGCGGCTCAGTTGGCGTGAGGGGAGGATGACATCAGCACCCAGACTCATTCGACGCTCGTGCTGCAATTGCAGTGGCGCTTGGGCGCTGCTGCGCAGGGTGGCGTTCAGCGCTTGGGTGGAGTGCTGCAGGATGCGTTGCACCAGTTGCGGGCTGCGCTGCTCGGCCGTGCCGTCACGAAACTTGATCAGAAAGCCGTGGAATTCAGCACCGGCCTCAACGGTATTGGCGTTGAATATGGTGGCTTCCTGCCCGTCAGCGCTGTGTGCGGGCAATGCGGAGGTAAACGCCAGAGCGATGGCGCTGGCGAGCAAATGGCGCTGCATGCGTTGTGTGGATTTCACTGTGATGTCCTTTCAAACAGATCGATGAACACGATATCGCTCGGTGCAGAAATGCCGGCACGGAGACGACGCGATGTGACCATTCCGACAGCTCCTTGCGGTGGTCGCGAGCGAGCCTAATCAGGACCTTGCAGCATGACAAGTTGTGGTGATGTGGCAGAAAGCCCTGATGCAAGTGGGTGAAAAAAGAACCTGACATCGCGGCAGTGCGTCGAGTTAGTCCTCACTCTGGCGACATGCAGCCTGTGCAATTGAACAAAAAATTGTCCGTGGTTTCTGACGAGAAAATTTATACAGCTTTCGTGCTCTGCGGTGCCTGAAGTGAAATACAAAAATCATACGCAGCGATACCGTGCGATACAGAAAATTTCGCCGCCCAGCGTCATTGACAGAGGCACGCATCGAATGCGCTGTTCGCGTGGTGATGTCGAAACGCCAGCGCAGCAACTGTGCGTGACTGATGCGGCCGCGCGTTGTCGCCAATGGAAGAGCGCAGGTCCGTGATGTGAACACGCGCATGAAATCGCCGAGAAGGCGCTTTATCCAGCCGCCTGCTCCGGCTTTGCCTGGTTGCCTACCTGCGTAATGGCGGGTGCTCGCCGTGCCGGGACCGCTTGCGTCAGTTGGACGGGGAGCCACGACCATCACAGTTCGTCGTTCTTGATAGATAAGTCCAAGCCAATCCGATCTGAAAGCGCTTACATTTCGCCGTCCGGCGACAGGCCTTCTTTGTTCTTCTTCGTGGTGCAGCGCAGCAATTGCTGGTGGGGAGATGGCGGCCGGGACCGGCCATTTTTGGCCTGACAGGAACAGAGGAGGGAACATGATTTCAATTCGCGGTTTACGCAAAACCAGGCGACCGCTGCATTGGCTGCTGTGCGGCATGTTGCTGCTGCTGGCGCCGTATGCCAGTGCGGCCGATTACGGTTACACACCGGTGTCATCGACCAGTGTGCGGTTCTACGCCAACAATGCCCCGTGGGCCGATCTGCATTACATCGTTGGCACCAACGGGCAGCAGAACGTGCGCATGGCGCATGACAGCGCCAACAACAATACCTATACCGTCAATGGCATCAGCAGCGGCACCGTGGTGCGCTATTTCTTCACCATCGGCAACACCAGTGGTGGCGCGATCGACACGCCGTGGCAGCAGTTCACGATGGGCACGACCGGTGGCGGCCCGAGCGGTTACACCTACTGCGCCAATGAAAACCAGAACTGCGCGTTTTCCGGTTCGCGGCGGGTAGCGTATGGCGCCAACGGTCGCTTCAATTACCGGATTGCGACCAGCAGCATCGCCTGCAATAACGCAACCTTTGGCGATCCGATTTCGGGCACCGCCAAGGCCTGTTATTACTCGAACGCAACGGTCGGCCCGGACAACTACACCTACTGCGCCAATGAGAACCAGACTTGCGCGTTTTCGGGCTCACGGCAAGTTGCCTATGGCGCCAACGGCCAGTTCCGTTACCGCACTGCGAGCAACAGCATTGCCTGCAACAACGCAACCTTTGGTGATCCGGTGCCGGGCGTCGCGAAAGCTTGTTTCTATTCCAATACCCCGAGCGATGGCGAACCAGGCACAGTAAACGGTTTGCACAAGCGACTGAAAATCGTCAACGGTTGCAACCAACCGATGTGGGTGCAATGGCTGTCGGCGCCCGGCATTGCGTTCAATGCGCCGAATCGGCACCGGCTGAATTCGCTCGGCAGTTTTGTCGAGTACGACATTCCGGATAAAGGTTTGCCAGCGATGCGGTTCTGGCCCGGTTACGGCTGTGATGCCAATGGTCGCAATTGCCGCGTCGGTGCCAGTGGTGGTCCGGCCGATCTCGGGTTCACTTGTCCACCAGAAGGTTGCGCGCCGCCGATCGATTCCAAGTTTGAAGCGACCTTCGGTTGTATTCCCGGCGTGTCCGACAGCGATTGCGCCCGCAATCCGTCTGCACCAACGCAACCACTCGGTCGCGGCGATTGGTGGAATTCCAGTTTTGTCGATGGCTATACCGTGCCGATGAAAGTGCAAGTGCACGGCTTTTGTCCGGTCGGCCCGCAACCGGCGCCGGTGTTTGGTCCCGGTGGCCCGCCCGGTGGTGTGATCGATTGTTCGAGCATTCGCGTTTCGGATTGTCCAAACAGTGAAAACCTGAGTTCGGACGGTCAGTTCCCGAATTTGTCGAACGTGAATCTGCTCGCAACCAATCCCAACTCGGGTGCAGCAGTGGGGTGTTATTCGCCAAGCGCCAAACTGACATTCTCGCATTGGGCCAATGGCTTCCAGACGTATCCTGCCAATGATCCGCATGCGGTGAAATACGCTTGTCCAACACCGCCGGTATCGCCGGAAGAGTGCAGCGCCGGGCCTGCGAGCCGCACCGATTTTCATGACATGGTGCACACGCATTGCCCGACGTACACCTACCCCTACGATGACGGCATTGGCCTGTCCAGCTGCCCGGCCGCCACTGCGTTGAGTTATGAAGTGACGTTCTACTGCCCGCAGTAATGCGCAGGAGATGGCAGCATCGCTGGTCGTGCTGCCATCACGTAAAAAGCCCGGGTAGTCTTATCGACTATCCGGGCTTTTCGTTGCCGGGTTTCTCTTTGGCGATTGTGTCGCGCTAGGGGGCGACCGGCTGCAGCTTGGCATAACCTATTGGCACATCAAATTTGTCGCACCAGATCCAGAACTCGTTGTACTGCAGCGGCGCCACGCTCACCGCGTACTGCTGCAAGCCGCTGTTGCGGCTCAACGGCGCAAACCGGCTGTTGTGCTGAAAGCCGTTGCGGCCAAAACCCAGGCGTGGAGCCGGTGCGCCATCAAAATGAAAATTCTCCGCCAGTCGCAGCACCAAGCCCTGCTCGGTTTGCAGCAGCTGCACCGTGCCGCTGGCCTCATGACCACTGCGCCCACTCAGTTCGCCGCTGGCGAGCAGGCGGGGTTCGGCGGCGAAGAGCGGGCTGGTCAGCAGCGCCAGCAGGCTGAACCAGCGGGTGAAACGATTGGAGGTCATGGCGGGCCTTGTCGGTTGGTCTGGATGCTGCCTAGACGTGCCTTGGCGATATTTGTTACAGCGCGAACTGTCGTCGCGGGCTTCACGCAAACCATCACACCTGAGCCGGTAGCGGAAGCTGTCCCGGAACTCCTGCCTCTTGCCGGCCATCGGTCGGCCTGTTTCAATGACGGCCTTGGTCGCCGCCGCAGGGCGGAAACAGGCATACATCCGGGAGAAGCCAATGAAATGGTGGGCAATGCTGGCAGCAGCGCTGCTGTCGGTAACGACGGTCGCAACGGCAAACGAATGGAAAGAGGGCGTGCACTACAAGATTGCCGACCCGATGGGCAAAACTGCCGAGCCGACGGTGGTGGAAGTGTTCTCCTACGGCTGCCCGGTTTGCTACAAGCTCGATGAGCCGCTGGCCAACTGGGAAAAAACCAAGCCGGCCAACATCAAGTTCCTGCGCATCCCGCATTTTGGTGTGCACGATGAAAGCGGCTGGCTGATCAAGATTTTCTACGCTGCCGAAGCGCTCGGCATTTCCGCGCAGATGCATACGCCACTGTTCGAGCTGCTGCACAAAGAACGCGCTCATATCCGCAACGAATCCGATGCCGTTAGCTTTCTGAGCAAATTCGGCAAGCCGGAGAAAGTGGTCAAGGAAACGCTGAACGGCTTCTACGTTGATTCGAAAGTGCGCATCGCCAAAGCTTTTGTCATGAAGTACCGAGTCAACAGCGTGCCGGCGTTCGTGATCAACGAGAAGTACTACACCGACGGCTCCATGACGCGCGAAAACCTGTTCAAAGTGCTGAGTGAATTGCCACTGAAGTAAGTGCCTGCTGCCGGCCATTCGTCGGCGCAGCACTGATGCAAAAAGGGCCGCAACTGTGCGGCCCTTTTGCTTTTCTAGTGCTGAAGATGAGCCTTGCATACCCCAAGCCACGCATCAGAGCCTGACTATACAGAACCGAATAGGCGTCAAACAAAACGAAGAGTAGGGTAATAAGCGGCTCGATTCGCCAGCGGGCACTGCAGCTGGCACTCATGCCGATACGGATTCCGGCGGCGCTGTTGGCAGCGCTCAAACGGTAACAGTCGGTTGGCCGCTTCCGCTTGTAATGCAACGCGCTCACCGTGGCAGTCAACCCGCAAGCACATCTCTGACGCACCTGCGGTTTGACTGCCACGGCCAACCATCAATTCGTTGCCAGCCGCACTTCTTCACACAAACTGACCCGGTTCTTGGCGTGAGTGAAGGTGTCGCGTGCGAGCAAACGGCCAGCTTCCAAGGCATCCTGGATTTCGGTGGCCTTGACTTGGAACGACTGCAAACACGCGGCGAAACGGTTCAATGTCTGATGCTTCAGCTGGTGCAGGGTGTCTTCACGCACGCGGCAAAGGCGACCCAGTGCAAGCTGTGTGCCCAGCGTGTTCAGTGAATCCAGCACCACATTGCGCTGGCTTTGTGCAGGAGAGCAGGTCGTGGCGGCGGCGTCGTTAGCGAAGGCGCCAATCGATCCCGTCAGGCTGGCAAACAATAGCAAGTAGATCACAGCGTAGCGGAGCATGAGTGCAATACCTCCCTGTGGGGTTGGTGGAATGCAACAGTGTTTGCGGGCAGCGCGTCGTGTTCAGTCACGACGCCTCGCGGTTGGTGTAGTGGGCTCGGGTCCCGTGTCAACGATCAAGGTAAAGTGCGCATCCTTGCGCATGCTAGCGTCCTGCCAGCGATCACGAGGCAGTGACCGCTGCTACTGAAGGCAAAGGAAAGGGTGGCGTCAAACTCGCCGTCGCCAATCAACGCAATTGTTGCTGACTGAGCTGATCGGCCAGCGCATCCCATAGCGCCATTCGATGATCAATCGCGTTCAGAGCGGCGGCCGTCATCTCGTCGCGCTTGAGGGCATCGCCCTGTAGCCACTCTTCAATCAACACTTCTGCCGCGGGACCATGCGAGTCACCATCCAGTTCGATATGGCGTTTCAGGTAATAAACAAATGTCGGTGCGCTGGCTGCATCGACGGTCCAGCTCTCAAGCAAGCTGCTGAACATCCGCGGAATGACGTTTTCGCGACCGTAGAAAAAGCTACCCAACACTTCGTGAGTTTGGCCTTTTGTGGCGGTTTCCAGCGTGGCTTTGACAAACCGGCCCACTGCGGGATGCACGCCGGCTTTGTCGAGCGCCTGCTGAATCGGATAACCCGAGGTCAGGTAGCGGATAAACGGCAACACTTCGGTGGCGTGGATACCGACTTCGCGCATGGCCTCCAAGTACAACTCAAAATGACTGGCATGTCCGCCATTGAGCCCCTCATCGGACTCTTCACCCAGAACAATTTCATTGATCAATCGCGCGGCTTTCGGGTTGGCTGGCGGTACCCACGGCAAGGACACGCAGGTCAAATCCCGCTGCAGGCGTTTGACCAGTGACATGAAATCCCAGACCGCAAACACATGCCACCGCATGAACACATGCAGATCGGCAGTGGAGCGGACCAAGCTGAAGACGCGATGTTGTTGCAATGCTGTCATGCCCTGTTGCAGCTGGGCATACGCATCAATGGCCGTATCACGGGCAGCAGACTTACGGTGACGACTGACCACATCAATGACAGCAGACGACTGCGACATAGAGCCTCCTCGGCAGGTGATGTTCAGGTGAGGCGATCAGATGCGGCTGCCTCATGGCCGTGCGCCTTACATCAAAGTCCGAAAGTGTCGCTGCGGTTGTGCGGCGGTTCGCATTGCCACAAAACGGTACGAAATCGCTGCGCGGTGATACAGGTTGGTGCAATCACGGCCGCAACGATACGAAACGACATGATTAAAAGGTTATTAACGACTTGAGTTTGATTGTCGATATTTTGGTGATGTATCTGACTGTATCGGAGTGATGGATTCTTGTATCGCGTTTTGCAATTTGTAGTTGTGGCGCGTTGGCGTGTTCGGTGGTAAATAGCTGCTGCCGCAATTGGCTTGGTCGGTCATTTGTGGCTGTGACCGGTTTTTTTTTGTTGTCTGAGTGCGACTTTTTATTGCCAATTAATCTGCACACAAAATATGTTTGTGTGATGGGTGTCGCGAAGTCTGCATGCAGCCAGAAGAGCGGTCAAAAAAGCAGATGGAAGGTGTTGGGGAAGTTCGGTTGGGTCGCCTAGCTTGTCGTGCTGGCCGCTGATTCTGGCGGTGCATCGGGGCGGTTGTGATGCGTTCACGGTATTGCAAAGTCTGGGAGGTGCGTTGTGGCGTCAATCTTCAAGCTGTTTGGTGATTCCCGTACTGCGGTCGTCGAATCGCCTGAGGTGCAGCCTGTCCAGCCGTCGCCGCGTGCGGCGCGGCCCGAGCCAGTAGCGACGCGGATTCAGCATGACAGTCGCCTGGTCGGAGATCTGATGCAGGATCACGTCAATCTGGTTAATCACTTCACGGCACTGCTGCCGTTGTTGCGTGCCGGTGATGTCCGCGGTTTTCGCAATAGCCTGGCCAGTTTCAAAACCGAGTTCCAGGGCCACATCATCAAAGAGAACGTCAAGTTCTATGTGTATCTGGAGCAGTCGCTGGCGGGCGACGACACCAATATCGAATTGATCCGGGATTTTCGCCGCGAGATGAATGCCATCAGCCGGGCGGTGGTTCAGTTCTGCAACAAATACATCGATGCCCGAGTCGATGGCACGGTGGTCAAACAGTTTGAGAATGAGTCGGGCGAGATTGCCAAGGCCTTGCTGTCACGCATCGAGCGGGAAGAGCGGGATCTGTATTCGTTGTATCAGTGAGCCATGCCGTTTAGTCATGATATGCGTTTGGTCATGGCATGAAGTGAAGGGTGTTGGTCTGCGGTTTTGTCTTCTTGGGTGTGCAGGGAATGCAAAGGGCGAGTCGATGACTCGCCCTCTTTTTTGGCTGCCGATTTACTGCACTTGGTAAATCGTGGTGGTGCCGCTGATTTCGTTGCCGACAATCAGCAGCGCCTTGCCGTTCGGGCTGTCGGCGGCCGACACAAACAGCATGCCTTCCGGCCCGAGATCGCCGGCATCCACGCCCGCGCCCGGCACCACGGACAGATCGCGGTTGCTGGTGTACTCGACAAAGCCCGGCGCAAACGGATTGGTGACGTCAAACACCATGATGCCGCCCTGACGTTCCAGCCCGATGAACGCATAGGTGCGATCCGCGACCTGGCCGATCGCCACCCCTTCCGGCTCCGGACCTTTGTTGTCGCTGCGGTTGTCGGTGCCGTTGCCGTCGTTGTTCAGGTTGAAGAACAGCGGCGAGGCATCGGCGATGCGCTGCTCAATCTGATCGCCCGAATCGAACACCTGCGCGCCGCTGGCATTCCAGATCGAGAACGACCGGGTGCCGAAAGCGTAGATCTTGTCCTGGTCACCATCATTACCGGCGTCGCCATCGACGCGTGACACCACCAGATCGCCGATGCCGGCGCCGTTTTGCAGCGTGGTGATCTGGGTCGGGGTGAAGGCGGTTGTATCCAACGTCAGATCTTCCAGCGTGGTTTCATCGGCAAATGCCAGGCATTCGCCATCGCCGAGATCCTCATGGCCGGCGCCGGTGCAGCTGGCGCTATCGGCTTCGTAAATGTATTCGCGGGCATCGCCTTCGTTGGCAGTGATCAAATAGGTTTTGCCATTGAACTGATACGAGGCGATGGCATCCGGCAGGTACATGCCGTAGATCGGCAGATTCTCAATGGTCGGGTACTTGTCGTTGCGGTTGGCGTCCAGACCATTGCCTTGCAGGTTGTGGTTCTTGTAACCGAGCGGTTTGATCTCGGTGACAGTGCTGGTCGCCAGATTGACGATGGCCAGGGCATTGTTTTCCTGCAGCGTCACGTAGGCGGTGCTGGAGTCGGCGCTGACCGCGATGTATTCCGGCTCGATATCCTGCGCGACGCTGGCGCCGGGACCGAACAAGCGAACACCGGCGGTTTTCAGCGCGGCGGCATTGCCATTGAATGCGCTGAACGTGGCGTGCGTGGCCGTGGCGTTGGCGGCACCATTCGCCAACGAAATGATCGACACCGAGCCTTCCGGGTCAACACTGTAATCGCCACTCGGTTCGCCTTCGTTGGCGGCCAATACTTTGCTGCCATCCGGCGTGAAGGTGACCATGTCCGGCAATGCGCCGACGCCGACGCCGCTGACAAAGGCCAACGTGCCCGTGTTGTAAAAATACACTTTGCCGTTGTCTTGTTTGACATCGGCCTCGACGGCGACAGCCAGCAAACCGTTCTTGACCGCAACGCTGTTGGCGCCACCGGAAGTGAAGCTGTCGTTGTCTTGATCGGCGACTTGCAATGTGGTGACTTTGCTTGGCGCTGCGGGATTGCTCAGATCCAGCACGTCGATGCTGTTCTCGCCGGCGTTGACGACGAACAATCGTTTGCTGGTCGGATCGTAAGCGACAATTTCGGCGCCGCCGTCGGCATAAATGCCGGAGCTGTAGCGGCCGATCTGTACCAGATGACCGTTGCGGGCGTTCTGGCCGTCCGTGCCATTGCTGCCGTCGGTACCGTTTGTGCCATCAGCACCATCGGCGCCGTTGCTGCCGTCTTTACCGTCTTTGCCATCGTCAACACAACCGGCCATGGCAGCGGCCAGAGCCAGTACAAGCAGCGTTTTGTTCGAAAAAGATGAGCGCATCGAGGCGTGCTCGGGGTCGGGTTCGGGAGCGGCCAAGGTAGTGCCCGGCCGTGGCAGTTTTATGGCGAGCCCATGACGAGCGCGTGACAGGCCCCTCTGTCTCTGCCGGGGCAATCCCTGTATTCTCCGGCTCGCTCTGGCGCCGTTCCCGCGGCCATGGTCGGAGCAGGCGCCCGCAAGCGGTGGTCGCAGCGGGTCTTGGCCTGGTAACCAGCAAAACAGAACAAGAACGACACGGATGATGCTTTCTACTCGCCTGAAATTATTCCTCAGCCATTTTCTTGCCATCGTGCTGGTCTCCGGCAGCATCGGCAGTTACTTCTACAACAACGCTATCGACAGCCTGCTCGGTAGTCTGCAAACCCGGCTCAAATACAGCGCGGCCTTGCTGAGCAAAGCGGTGCAGCCCGCACAATTGGATCAGATCCTGTCGGCGGCCGACAAAAACAGCCCGGCCTATCAGCAAGGCATTGCCCTGCTGCGCGAGCTGGTGGGGTCGAATCCGGATATCGCTTTCATTTATGTCATGCGCAAGGACGGTGAGCAGATCCGGTTTGTGCTTGACTCGGATCCGGATGCGCCAGCCGAGCCCGGCGAGCTGTATGACGTTCAGGCGCCAGCGCTGCGCGAAGGCTTTGTCACACCGAGCTGTGATCGTGAACTGATCCATGACAAGTGGGGCACATTCATGTCCGGCTACGCGCCGATCAGTGGCAGTGACGGCCGTTACGCCATCGGCATTGATATGCGTGCCGATGAGGTCGAACAGAAGCTCAATACGCTGCGCCGTACCGGTTTTCTGTCATTGCTGCTGTCGGTGGTGTTGGCGTTTCTGTTTGGCCATTTGCTGTCGCGCAGTTTTCTCAAACGCATCGATGCCCTGCATCAGCGCTGCCTGAATTTGAGTCACGGCGATGAGCCGAGTCCGCGCAGCAGCGGCGATGAACTGGATCAACTGACGGTCACCTTTGATGACATGCTCGGCCGTTTGCAGCGGCACCAGGCTGAGCTGGAACAACGGGTGACCCAGCGCACCGCCGAACTGCAGGCCAGCAACAGCCAATTGCAGAGCGAAATCGCCGAACGTGAACGCATGGCGCAGCTGCTGGAAGAAACCGCTCGCACCGATTTCCTGACCAAGCTGATCAATCGGCGGGCGATGGCGCAACGGCTGCAAAACGAAGTGGCGCGCATCGAACGCGCGGGTGGCGATTTTTCATTGGTACTGGTCGACATCGATCATTTCAAGCACATCAATGATCAGTTTGGTCACGACATTGGCGATGAAGTGCTGAAAGCCTTGTCGCGCGCCTTTGAAGCCTCGGTGCGCGAGCAGGATGTGGTGTCGCGCTGGGGCGGCGAGGAGTTTCTGATCCTGCTGCCGAACACCGGCCAGACCGATGCCATCGAGCAGGCCGAACGGCTGCGCCAGTTGCTCGACGGCAATCAGCTCCGCATCGACCGCTATCCGCACCGGGTCACGGCCAGCTTCGGGGTCAGCCAGTACCACCCGGGTCAGAGTGTCGAATCGGTGCTGAAACAGGCTGACGTTGCGCTGTATCAGGCAAAGGCCCAAGGTCGGAACCGGGTGCGGGCGCTGAGCAGCTGAACCCGGTCCGGCAGGGCTCGGGCCTGTGCGATCAGTCGGGCCTGAGCAAAACCGACCAAAGCGGGTGACCGTTGGCGCTGCGGCCCACCAAGACCCCGCCGATCCTTGTTGGCGGTCAAACGGGCCGCAACCCGCACCGTATCCCCGTTCTATCCCGCCGGCCGGGCCTTTATACTGCCGACCCCGGCAAAGACGGCGCCGTGCGCCGCTGCGGCCGGGTTGTCCAAGCAGAGTTGGGCAAGCGCTTCGCTGCTCAAACGCTCGCGGGTTCACGTGGACCGTCCGCAAGCGCAGAGTCAGTCAAACACATCGTTGGCCAAACAACGTTGTTCACACTACAGAGAGATGGGTCATGGGTGCTCAGTGGAAAACCAAAGGCAAGGCGGAAGTCGCCGCTGCCAAAGGCGCAAAATTCACCAAGCTGGTGAAAGAAGTGATGGTTGCTGCGCGCGGTGGACCCGACCCTGACATGAACTCCAAGCTGCGCATGGCCGTCGAAGCCGCCAAAAAAGCCTCGATGCCAAAAGACACGCTGGAGCGCGCCATCAAGAAAGGCGCCGGTCTGCTCGACGAAGTGGTTCATTACGAAACCGTGGTGTACGAAGGCTTCGCGCCGCATCAAGTGCCGGTGATCGTCGAATGCCTGACCGACAACAAGAACCGCACTGCGATGAGCGTGCGCATGCTGTTCCGCAAAGGTCAGCTGGGCGCCAGCGGTTCGGTCAGCTGGGATTTTCGTCACCTCGGTTTGATCGAAGCCACGCCAACCAAGGCCGGCATCGATCCGGAAGAAGCGGCGATTGAAGCCGGCGCCCAGGAAGTCGAAGTCAATGACGATGGCAGCGTCTTGTTCCTGACCGAAACCACCGATCTGGATGCTGTTGCCAAAGCGCTGCCGGGTTTTGGTTTTGATGTCACCTCGGCCAAACTCGGTTATGTGCCGAAGAATCCGGTCAGCCTCAGCGATGAAGCCGCGCGCGCCGAAGTCGAAGCGTTTCTGGAAGCGATCGACGACGACGACGATGTGCAAAACGTTTACGTCGGCTTGGCTGGTTAAGCAGGGCCGGTTAACCGGATCGTAAAAAGCAAAACGGGCGCTGCGGCGCCCGTTTTGTTTGATCGGATTTTTCTACGAAACCATGGCGGCGATTCATTCGGTCAGCGTTGCCACCCGTTCGCGCTGGCCGGCCGCCTGCATGATGATGCTGCTGACTTTGCCGCTGCGATCGTAGCGGAATTGGTAGCGTTGCTTGCTGTCTTGCAGCGCGTTCAGTTGCCAGCGACCGGCAGTCAGTGGTTGCCAGTCATAACGCCAGAGCTGACCATCGCGGCCGCGCTTGCTGTCGATCCGGCGCAGGCCATCGGTTTCGGTGCCAAAGCGGTACTCGGTTTTGTCTGCGTGCAGCCATAGCCAGTTGCCGTCCTTTTCTTGCACGCTGCCGTGTTGTGGCTGTGCGGCTGTCAACACAGCGCTGGCGCTGCCATCACCGATAAAGAAAATCCGTTCGCCGGTGCCGAGCTGGATCTCGGCGATGCGGCCATAGGGCGCATCGCGCAGCAAGCGGAAGCTGGCGTGATCGGCTGCCGTCAACCGGGTGGCGAGCGGCAAGGCCTGCGACGACCATTTGCGCAGCGTCAATGGTTGACCGTTTTCGGCCAGCTGTGGATTCAAATCGAGCGGGCATTGGTTCGGTCGGAACCAACGCACGTGCTGACCGTCAACAAAACGCGGCGCCTGCGCCTTCAGCTCGGTGGTCGGGCAGCGCCAGCAGGAATAGCGAAAGCGGTTGCCGTCGTCTTCGCGCAGGTACGGGTATTGCGCTGATGGGCACCAGGCCTTGCGCTGAATCAGGAAGCTGCTGTCGGTGCGGGTTTCGTGATCGAGGCTTTTGTCGTGCGCCAGCAGGGTGTAGCTGACCCGGAAATTGCGCGCGTTGGCGGTGGCGCTGACGTTGTCGCCGCAGCGACCGATTTTGGTCACGCTGTTGACGCTACGTGGCGGCTGTTTGCGTAGCTGTTCGCAGCCGGCGCGTACAGCCGCTTGTTCGCTGTCGAAACTGTCGTTGCTGCTGTTGTCGCCCAGCAGTGACCAGCGCACGCCGGCCACTTCACTGTCGTTGCTGCTGACCGCAGGCGACAGCACAGCCAGCGCGCAAAGCAGCGCGCTGATCGGCAGCGAACGGGAGGCAGCAGGGCGAAACATGGGATTGGCGGAAAACCGCAGTGTGATAAGAGCCGACGTTATAGACAGCTGACCCCGACAAAACTGCGTGCTATGTCAAAAAAGCGGCGTTCCTGCGCGGGAGAGTGACAAATTGTGCGGCAATTGCCCGGAATTGCTGCGCGGGCTGTACAAAAAAAGCGCGGTTTCGCTACAAAGCGATACATGCTGGCGCAACAGTGCCAGCGTCAAGCGCCGCCGGCACTGCACAAAAAAACGCCGTGAGTGAGTCAAAACAGACCATAGTGCCAAGGCACGATCACCGACAGTGCCAGCCACATCAGCAGCATCAACGGCAGACCGACGCGCAGAAAATCGTTGAAGGTATAGCCACCGGCATTCCAGATCAGGATATTGGTTTTGTACGCCATCGGTGTTGCCAGCGACAGATTCGCCGCCAGCAAGGTGGCGATCACAAACGGCAGCGGATCGACGCCGAGTTGGCGAGCAATGCCAATCGCGATCGGCGTGCCGATCACGGCGGCGGCATTGTTGTCGACGACATTGGTGAAAATGGCGATCAATAGCATCAAGCCCGATAGCGTAATCGCCACCGGCGCACCAAAACTGAAGGCGACGAACAGCGATGCCAACCAATCGGCGGCGCCGGAGTAGAGCACCGCGTTGCCCAGTGACAGACTGGTCGCCATGACCAGAATCACCTGCATGCTGAGGCCTTGCACCGCTTCCTGCCATTTCATGCAACGTGACAGCACCATCAGCAGCACACCGCACAGGGCACTGATGGCGATCGGCAGCCAGTTCATCGCGGCGCAAACCACCACACCGGTCATGATCAGCATGGCCAGTGGCGCCTTGCGCGAGCGCGGCAGATCCATGCTGCCATCGAGTATCAGCAGATCGCCGGCTACCTTCAGGGCGTGCAGCTTTGCTTTCGGACCTTGCACCAACAACACATCACCGACTTTCAGAACCTCATCAGCCAGCCGGCTTTGTGGCCGATCCAGTTTGCTGCCTTCGCGGTGCAGCGCCAGACAGAGCAGTTGATTGGTTTCGAGAAAGCGCGCGTTTTTCAGCGTGGTGCCGACCAGTGCCGATTGCGGCACCAGCACGACCTCGGCCAGCTGCTGGTCGGCGCTACGGATTTCGCCGGGCAGTTCGTCGCGCAGCTCGCCGGGGATCAGCGTGACCCGCAGCATTTTTTCCAGCTCTTTCAGATGGGTAGGGCTGTCGCTGACCACCAGCCGATCGCCAGCCCGCAGCGTGGCCTGTGGCAGCGCAGCGACCAGAATGTCATCGCCGCGCAGAATCTTTTCCACCTGCAGCAAGCCGCTGGTTTTCTGGATGGTTTCGGCCAGCGTTCTGTTGACGCACAAGCTGCGTTCCAGCACATGCAATTGCGCGCTGTACATGCGCGGCGAACGGTCGATGCTGACCGCCCGTGGTGGCAGCAGCCGTGGTGCAATCAGCCACAGATAAACCACGCCAATGCTGGCAGCAATGGTCGCCGGCAGCACGAAATCGAACATGCCGATTTCCGGCACGCCTTGCCGACGGGCGACATCGATGACCAGCAGATTGGTCGAGGTGCCGATGGTCGTGACCATGCCGCCGAGCAAGTTGGCGTGATTGGTTGGCATCAGCACACCGCTTGGCGCCAAACCGGCCCGCAACGACACCGAGACCAGCACCGGGATCATCACGATCATCATCGGTGTGTTGTTGATGAACGGACTCAAGCCGGCGGTGACGACCAGCGTCAGCAACAGTGCAAACGTCGGGCTGATCCGCCAGAACCGCGCCAGAAACCGGCCGACCGGCTCCAGCGCGCCGGTGCGGGAAATGCCTTCGCCCGCCATGATCAGGCCGCAGATGGTGATCAGTGCTTCGTTGCCGAAATTCTGGAACACACTGATCGCATCGAGCGTGCCGAGCGGGCCTTTGTACGGGAAAAACTCGAAGCTGACCGCAAGCAGGATCAGGATGAACAGACAGGCCGTTTCCAGCTGCAAATCTTCGCGTCGGAACAGATACAGCGCGAATGCGGTCAGCGCGAGCGCTGCCAGCGCATGCAAATCCGGTAACGGTGGCAAATCCATGCAGGGATTCCTTATTGGTAAAAGCGCAAGATTGCTAAAAACGCGAGTTCTTTAGCCGTTCAGGCGGTCCATGCGAGCGACCGCGACGGCATTGTTGCCGCTAGTGTGGACAGCAAGAGTGGGCGAAAATTGCCGCGCGCTCAAATTTGCGGGCCGGCCGGGAGAGTCTTTGTGCATCCGATCACGCTATCGGTACGTTGGCAGCCGTTGCTATTCGCCGGATTTATGTCCGGTTTCATGGCCTTTTGCATGTCGGGCCTGCTGACTTTGGTCAATCTGGGCTGGATTGACGGTTTTCTGGGCAAATGGCTGCATGGCTTCCTGATTGCCTGGCCCATCGCCTTTCCACTGGTGCTGGTGTTCGCCCCGCTGACCCGAAAATTGCTGGCGCGTGGGTTCCGGTTCCAGTGAGCCGGCCTGAACAAGTCTGTGGATATCTTGTGCGGGCCCTGTATTTCTAAGGCTTTGCCGATCTTTGCCCGGCAGGCTTGCCCTACAATGTCCGGCCATTTTGCCGGGGCGGCCCACTGCCGCTGCCGGCTGTTTGCCTGAGCCAACGAGACCTGCCGGAATGGCTGATCGCGATTACAACGACATCAAGACTCCACCGCACTCGATCGAAGCCGAACAGGCTGTGCTCGGCGGCATCATGCTGGATCCCGGCGCCTGGGAACGGGTGTCGGAAGCGGTGGTTGCCGACGATTTTTACCGCGACGATCACCGGAAAATTTTCCGTGCCATTGCCCGCCTGGCCGGTGACGGGCATCCGATTGACGCGGTCACCGTGTTCGAGCAACTCGAGCGCGAAGGTGAAGCCGATGGCATCGGCGGCCTGTCCTACCTGGCCGAATTGGCCAAGAACACCCCGAGCGCGGCCAACATCATCAGCTACGCCAACATCCTGCGTGAGCGGGCACTGCTGCGCGAAATGATCTCGGCGGCGCACGAAATTGCTGACACCGGCTATTTCCCGAAAGGCAATTCGGCCAACCTGCTGCTTGATCAGGCCGAAGCCAAGATGCTGGCGATTGCCGAAAAGCGCACGAAGGCCGATACCGGTCCGCGCGCTGTCGGCAGCATGCTGAAGAACGTGGTGCACCATCTGGAAGAAGCCGGCAAGAGCGAAG
>CAMLNB010000016.1 GCA_946481205.1 uncultured Kangiella sp.
GGCAACGAAGCTCTCTACACTGCGCGCCGCGGACAGGCAGGTCCGCGCTTTGTCGACAAGGAGAATACCGTGCAGTTTCGTTTGTGGTTGGGGTTGCTGCTTGCTTCGTTGTGTCTGAACGCTTTCGCTTTTGCCGGCAAGGATGTCGCCGGCAGCCGCGATCACCCGTTGCTGAGTCGCTATGCCGGCGCGCGCATCAACTATTACAAAGTCATCGAGCATGATGAGTACAGTCTGGTGCTGTCCGCCCCCACCGCCAAGGGCTCGCCAGTCAATCGCCGCACCGTAGCCGGCAAACTGACCCGTATCAGTTATGAATTGCCGAAAAACGCCAGCATTGCTGCGGTGTGGCAGAGTTATCAGCAAGCGATTGACAAGGGCGGCTTCAGCAGTCTTTTTGCTTGTCAGCAACAGGATTGCGGCGCTGGTGCGCTGTGGGAAAAAGAATACCGGCACACGTATCTGCCAGCCCGTGAAGATCTCCAGCGCCACGCGCTTCTCAAGCGCACGGACAAGCTCGGTACGGTTTATCTGACGCTACACGCCGCCCAAGCGGATCTGGATGACAGCATCTACGTCGTACTCGATGTGCTGGAAGAACAAGCATTGGCGGACGATCTGGTTACCACCGGCGAGCGCACCACACCAGCAAGTCTGACCGATGCGCTGAAAACGGAAGGGAAAGCTTCTGTCTACGATCTGTACTTCGATACCGATAAAGCCGCGCTCAAAACAGACTCCACGGCAGCACTGGAAGCCATTGCCGCGGTGTTGAAAGCGGAGCCCACCCTGAAACTATATGTGGTCGGCCACACCGATACCGTTGGCCAGATTGAGCACAATCTCGCGCTGTCAAGCAAACGCGCCGACACCGTTATTCAGGCGTTGGTTACGCAGTTTGCTATCAGCAAGGATCGGCTACGTGGTTACGGTGCGGGGCCATTCGCTCCCGTGGCCAGCAACGCCGATGAGAAAAATCGTAGTCGCAATCGCCGAGTGGAATTGGTGCGCGCGCCCTAACGGAGCGTTACCTACTTGAAAAGAAGCGACCTTTCGGTCGCTTCTTTTTTTATACAAACATCAGATACGGCACGATGCTGCCGGCAAAGTCGGTCAGCACCCGGAACACCGGCACGCCGATGATGCTCAGGCCGATCAGCACCAGAAACAGCACGGTGCCGTAGCGAGCATTGAACTGATCGTATTGGTAGCCGAGCCGCGGTGGCAGCAGCCAGGACATGATGTAGTGGCCGTCGAGCGGACCGAGCGGGATCAGGTTGAACAGCATCAGCAGCAGGTTGATCTGCGCCAGCAGCAACAACACCAACGCGGCATTGGAGTCCATCGCGATGCTGCCGTCGCGAACGAACCAGACGTAAAGATTGATCGCGACGATCGCCAGCAACAGATTCATCGCCGGTCCGGCGGCAGCCACGGCGGCAGAACCCCAGGCATGGCGAATTTGGCGTGGATTGAACGGCACCGGTTTGGCGTAGCCAAAGCCGACCAACACCACCATCAGCAAGCCCATGATGTCGATGTGTGACGCCGGATTCAGCGTCAACCGGCCGGCCTGTACCGGCGTGCTGTCACCGAGCAATGTTGCCGAAATGGCATGACCAAACTCGTGCAACGTCAAGGACACGATAATGGCCAGCAAAATGATGCCGAAAACTTGATACTCACCTGCAAACAACAGAGATAACACAGCGACATCCTTAACGTGGGTAACGGCAAGCGGTCGATTTTACCGCAGCGTAAATTTTATCTTGCTCAAGGCCGATCGGCCTGAGCGCCAGCTTCGCTCAGGCAATCGCCAACTTCGTATTCGCTTTGCACAACTCATCATGCAAACGCTGCACGGCCTGGGCGGTCGGGTTGATCACATCGCTGCCAAGTCGCTCAACAAACTGACAGGCCGCAAAACCTTGGGCTTTGTTTTCATAATCGCGCAACCATTGCTGGCGAGCGGGTAAATGCTCGCTGGCGATGGGCCAAACGCCGGGGCGCGGACGCAGGTGCTGGCCAATGCCGATGCGCCAAGGCTTGGGGCTGACACGGGCGCGAAAACAACGTTGATTCAGGCACATTTGCTGGTAAATCGGATCGGTGCCGAGCGCATTGAAAAAATCGTCCACCGCTTCGGTTACCGGATCAAACAGCGCATGCATGACCAGCACGCGAAATCCTGCGGGTGTCCGATACAGCCGCAGATGCCATTGCGGATGGGCGGCGCTGAAGGCCTGTATGCGTTTGCGTGCCCGTTGCTCGACACCGCCCGTGAGCGACAGCCACAACCGAAACACCGTTTGCGCCAATGGATAGGCAAACAGCAGACCGGCCACCATGAGTGCAAAGGCCCAGCCCCAACCGATGCCGGCAAGCCCCGCGGCAATGGCACCCACAACGGCCAGCAGCATCGCGACGATGATGCCGCGTCCAGCAACGGTTTGCTCAAAGTCGACATCGGCAAACAACACATTCGCCGTATTCAGGCAGAGCGCGCCATAGCTGTTGCGGGTGATCACCGTATCGCCCTCGCGGCGAACAATTTCTTCCCGAATCGGTACGCCTTCGGCGCCGTTGTAAGCCACTTTGCGTTCGCGCCGGTCCAGCGCTTCGCCGGCCTGCAGTCGCGCCATCGCTTCGCTGGCGCGCGCATCGGCGTGCTGTTGTGCAGCCGCCTGACTTTCATCGGACCAACCGAACCGACGCACCGTGATCTGGCGCTGGCCCTGCCGGTGTTGCTGCCGGGCTTCCGCCCAGTACTGCGGCACAATCATGCCGAACTCCTGTGATAGCGCTGGCGCATGCTACTTGAGATTGTCGATCAGCGTCTGCTGGCTGTCCGTTTGTTGCTGCAACAACGCGGCTAGGCGCTGCTCCAGTTTGGCTTTGCGGTCCGTGGCTTGTTGCAAGGCTTGCGCCTGGGCTTTGCCAAGTCCGCCGGCACTGTCGCGTTGACGGCTCAGCTGGGCAATCTGCGTTTTGACCTGGGCCAACTCGGCGCGGACCTGGGTCAGCTCCGGCGACTCGGCTTGCGGTTCCTTGACGATCGGTTGACGGACGTACTGATTTCCGGTCACTGGCGGCGCAGCGGTTCGTTCGACCGGTTTGTTGACGGATGGCGGCTGGCCGACGCGGCCGGTTTCCGCCGCCTGGGCCGGTGCCATCAGGGCCAGTAGGGCCGCTGAACCCAACACAAACATGGCGTGCGACATGTGCAGCTCCTGAGCTGGTGGAGGGAAGGATGAACCGGCGCCCGCTAGGCGCAGTCACCGGAACAGCTATGACCAGCAATCCGCAAGTTTTGCTGTGAAGCGCTGGCGTGAGCCGCTATCTTAGCCGCGCGACTACAAACCCGGCGACTGCCGCCCGGCCCATTCCGTGTGATGGCTGCCCGAGACGGCCCTACCGGCATACGACAACGAGAGAGTTCTTCCCCATGTTGGACTTGGTCAACCTTATCAACAGCTATGTCTGGAGCCCGGCACTGATTTATCTGTGCTTGGGTGTCGGTCTGTATTTCTCGGTGCGCTCGCGCTTTGCCCAACTGCGCCATTTCGGCGAAATGCTGCGACTGATGTTTGATGGCAAGTCCACCGATGCCGGCGTCTCGTCGTTCCAGGCGCTGACCATGACCTTGGCCGGCCGGGTCGGCACCGGCAATATCGCCGGCGTGGCGACAGCCATCACCTTCGGCGGCCCGGGTGCCATGTTCTGGATGTGGATGGTGGCGTTTCTCGGCGCCAGCTCGGCCTTTGTCGAATCGACACTCGGTCAGGTCTACAAGGAAAAGATCGCCGGCGAATACCGTGGTGGCCCAGCGTTCTATATCGAGAAAGGTCTCGGCATGAAGTGGTATGCCGTGGTGTTCGCCGTCGCCACCATTTTCGCCACGGGTTTGCTGCTGCCGGGTGTACAGGCCAACTCGATCGGCGCCGGCCTGAATCAAGCGCTAGGCGTCAATGTCAATGTCACCGCGGCCGGCCTTGCTGTACTGCTGGGCTTCATCATTTTTGGCGGCGTCAAGCGCATCGCCAATTTCGCCAGCACCGTGGTGCCGTTCATGGCGCTCGGTTACATCATCGTGGCCTGCGTGATCATTGCGCTGAACATTGGCGAACTGCCGCATATGTTCGCGCTGATCTTCAAAAGCGCGTTTGGTTTTGATGCCGCCTTCGGCGCGCTGCTTGGCCTTGCCATTCAGTGGGGCGTCAAGCGTGGCGTGTATTCGAATGAAGCCGGTCAGGGCAGCGGCCCGCATGCCTCGTCTGCCGCTGCCGTAACGCATCCCGCCAAGCAAGGTTTGGTGCAGGCGTTTTCGGTGTATATCGATACGCTGTTTGTTTGCTCGGCCACCGGCTTCATGCTGCTGATCACCGGCTTGTACAACGTTGAAGGTCCGAGTGGGGAATTCCTGCATCATGGCGTTGCCGGCGTTGCCGCCGGCCCCGGTTATGTGCAGACGGCGATGGAACAAATGATGCCGGGCTTCGGCGCCATTTTCGTCGCGGTGGCGCTGTTCTTCTTCGCCTTCACCACCATCGTTGCCTACTACTACATCGCTGAAACCAACATCATTTACCTGACCCGCAAAATGCAGCTGCCATGGCTGACGCTGCTGCTGAAGATCGGCATCATGGCCGCCACGGTTTACGGCACGGTCAAAACGGCGGATCTGGCCTGGGGTCTGGGCGACATCGGCGTCGGCCTGATGGCGTGGCTGAACATCATCGCGATCATCCTGTTGCAGAAACCGGCGTTTCTTTGCTTGCGCGATTATGAAGCGCAGAAAAAGCAGGGCCTGGATCCGGTGTTCCACCCGGAAAAACTCGGCATCAAAAATGCCGACTACTGGGCCGGTAACCGGGCCGAGGAAAATCTGGCCAAAGAGCGCCAAGCCGTTGCCGCTGAGCGCGCCGCCGAAGGCGCCTGAGCAACAACGTGACCCGGCAGAAAAAGCGGCCCTTGGTGGCCGCTTTTTTTTGGCCGACGGAAATCCTCCTTGACAGCCAGCCCGGGCCGGCGCTGACAATATCGCTCCGGTAGCGACTTCCCGAGTGGCTACCCAACTCCGCCACACCCGCGTGAAGTGGTTGTAAGGTCGTACGCCAGGATGGCATTGCGCAGCCCGCTGCGCCTGACCGACAAGGAGTGTTGCATGTCCACGCTACCGCTGTATCCCATCATCTATGTGCGCGGTTACGCCATGACTGAAGGCGAGCGCAACGAAACCACCGCCGATCCGTTCTGCGGCTTCAACCTCGGTTCCACCGTGTACCGCGCCACCGCCGACAAGAATGCGCCGCCGCGCAAGTTCGTGTTTGAGTCGCCGGTGCTGCGGTTGATGTCGGATTTTGGTTACCGCGATGTCTACGAAAACGGCCTCGACATCATGGACCCGGATTGGCCCGGTGGTGCCAGCGACGCCGAGCGCGCCATTGCGGTGCAGTCGATCATCATCTACCGCTATTACGACGAAGCATCGAGTCTGCTCGGTAGCGGCAAGGTGCCGGAAATCGAAACCTTTGCCAAAGGCCTCAGCGATTTGATACTGCGCGTGCGCGAGCTGGTCTGTGCGCGTAAAAGCAACAATCTCAAGCCAGCCGATTTTCGCTGCTATCTCGTTGCGCACTCAATGGGCGGGCTGGTCTGCCGCGCCTTCCTGCAGAATCCGAAGCTCGGCGATGAGGGCGCACGCAAGTCGGTCGATAAGGTATTTACCTATGGCACGCCGCATAACGGCATTGAGCTCGCCGGTATCAATGTGCCGGGTTGGCTGGAAAAAGCCGACATGAACAACTTCAACCGCGAGCGCATGGCCGATTATCTGAATCTGAAAACGCTGCAGAAAAAAATTGCCGGTGGCGACAAACGGGTCGACTGGCTGCCGGAAAGCGCATTTCCGTCGGAGCGCTTTTTCTGCATGGTTGGCACCAATCGCGCCGACTATGAAGCCGGCATGGGTTTGTCACGGATGTTCGCCGGCCATGGCAGCGATGGCCTGGTCAAGATCGAAAATGCGTCAGTCTGGGGCGTCGACAGCAGCGGCACCACCGTAACGCCCTGCGCCACTGCCTATGCCTATCGCGCGCATTCCGGCCACTTTGGCATTGTCAATTCGGAAGAGGCGTATCAGAACTTGCGCCGGTTCTTGTTTGGCGACATTCGTATCGATATCTGGGTCGATATCGACAGCGTCAAACTGCCCGCCGCCATCGCCAAGAAAGATGTCAATGCGCTCTATCAGTTTGAAGTCCTGGCTGCCCCGCGCGGCAAACGTTGGTATCTCACTCGCCGAGTCGCGGAAGAAGATTCGGTCGCCTGCCGCACGCATCAGCAACTCAACGATCCGGAGCAGAAGACTGCGCGGCATATTTACCTGTCGACCGTGTTTCTGGAAAACCGGGCCCGGGTCAATGTCCAGCGCGCGTCACTGGCTTACGGCATGACTTTCGGCGTTCGGGTGCCGGATTACGAAGTGGAGAAAAAATTCTGGGCCGATGGTCACTACGAAGGCGGTTACCTGTTCCGCGACAACCTGGTGATTGAGATGACGCCGCCACAAATCGCTGGCGAGCAATGGCAGGTCCGGTTTGACTGGCAAAGCCAGGTTGTCGGTCAAGCCACCCAGAGCCTGACCTACAAGGCGCTGAAGAACGGCAAGCTGCAGATGCTGGTGCCTTTTGGAGAGAAAAAAGCACCGGGCATCGAAGGCAAGCTGCGCTTCCTGGTCTCGGCCTGGAACAGCTGAGTGAGGCCCCCTAAAGAGAGCCACTCACCGTTATCGGTCACGGCATTGCCCGCCAACGTTGCTGATTGAAACCGTGAGTGGCACCAGTAAACCTTTTCCTGGTGCCATGCGTCCGAGAGCTATTGCCGCCTCGCGGTGCATTTCCTCAGGAGCATGACATGCCGGTCTTTCGTTCGCTGTTGCAAACCAGGTTGCTGATCACGTTGCTTACCGCGCTGCTCAGTTACTTCCCCGCCACACAGGCTGCAGAAACAGCCCCAACGGCACCGGCGAAAGTCATGCTGATCGGCGTGTTTCATTTTGCCAATCCCGGGCTGGATGCGGTCAAACACCCCACCATTGATGTGATGACGCCGGCCTCGCAGGCCTATCTTGAGCAACTGACCCAGCAGCTGCTGCGCTTCAAGCCGACCAAGGTGCTGCTTGAGTACGATCCGACCGATGAAGAAAAAATAAATCAGCGCTACCGCGATTACCTGGCCGGCAACTATGTGCTGGAACGCAACGAGATTTATCAACTGGGCTTTCGTGTTGCCAAACACGCCGGGCTGGCGAGCGTGCACAGTTTTGATGAGCGCAATACGCCATGGCGCAGCGAGCTGTGGGACTACATGCCAAAACACGATCCGGCAATGATGGCTTCCGTCGAAGCGCTGATTGCCAAACTGTCGGCAGACGGCGAACGAGCGCACACCACCATGAACCTGCGCGAGCTGATGCAGTTGCACAATGATCCGGAATACGACCGCACCAACAAGGATTTCTATTTGCTGATCAACCCGGTGGGCGCCGAACAAAAACTGTTTCACGGCGCCGACAGCGCGGCCAGCTGGTGGCATCGCAATTTCCGGATGTACGCCAACATCCAACTGCATGCCAAACCGGGCGAACGCGTTCTGGTCATTGGCGGCCAAGGCCATACCGCGATCCTGCGCGATCTGCTCGACATCGATAGTCGCATCGATGCCGAGGACCCCAGACCGTATCTTTAAAGAGCAGGTATCGTTACAGAGGCCGTATCGCTAGATCAGTGCTTGTGGGTGGCACTGCGAATCCGCGTCACCGCCTGCTGCAATACCGGATCGTCCGCTGACTCCACAATCGGTGTCCGAATCGGCCAATCCGGTTGCACACCGCGTGCAGCCGGATCGCCATTCGGCCGCAGGATATGCGCTTTCGGGTAGCCCACCACCAGTCCCGAATGGGGCAGCACAAACTGCTCCATCGCGCCGTACGTGCTGGCGAGATCCGAGGTTTCTTCGCCGAGCACCGTGGCAAAACCATAATCCTGGGCGATGGCAGCCACCATCACCGTGTTCGAGTAGGAGCGGCGATTGATCAGCAGATAGACCTTGCCCTCGTAACGCGGCAACGGCCGCGGCTGCGTCAAGGGAAACGGATAGGAAAC
The DNA here is from genome assembly GCA_946481205.1 of uncultured Kangiella sp. The sequence continues at coordinate 8,166 of CAMLNB010000016.1, forward strand.
CACGTCGCCATTCTTGTGCTTGGCGTACAGCGCGGCGAATTTGTGGGTGATGTCATTGCCGGTTTCGGCGCCGGGTTGCAAACGTTTGGCGTTGCTGGCTGTGGTCGCCTCACTGATACGAATGCGAAAATCGGCCGCGAACCGATATGGTTTGCTGGCGAACCAGCTGACCATGTGATCGCTGAAGGAATTGTCACCGCCGGGGTTGTCACGCAGATCGATCAGCACAGCGGGAACCGACTGCTGACGGAACTGCGTAAACGCCTCGTCAATGAACGCGATGAACGCCCGGTTGTCCCACGGATCGGTCGCATCCGCGGCATTGTTATAGAACGGACCCGGCCGCAGATAACCGATCGATGCGGTGTTTTTATCCGTTGCAGCGAGAATCCGTGACTCGCGTTTATCCCAATCCAGACTCAGCACCGCTGGCTGCTTGGCATCGGCGGCCTGCGCTTCGGTACGCGTGCGGCTTGGCACGGTGACATTCGCCAGCTGTCCTTGCCGCTGGATCTGCACGACAAACTGCTCGCGCGGACCATATTGCTGCCAAACGAGCGCCGGAAACCACAGCTCGAACAAGGTATTGAGCAGGTAGTCGTTGTCGGCGGACACGTGCTGCGCAAGCTCGTGCAGTACGGTTTTGATCGGCACGCCATCCAGCTGCAGCAGCTGATCGCCGCGTTGCAGACTGGCCAAGCCGCTGTAATTTTCGGCAATGTAAACGGCGCCGTCCTGAATCCGGATCTGAATCGGCAACGCCCGCCCCCCTTGCTGACGGTACTGGCCGAAGCGCGCCTGCAGGCCATCAATGCGGGCATGGGCGACCCGGCCATAGGCGACAAATTGCTGAAAGCGCGTTTCGACCTCGGCCCGCGACAGCGGCTGTTGCATCGCGGCCAGCATCTGCTGGTAGCGAGCGTCGTACTCGGCTTTACTGCGGTGGGCGTAGAGATCAAAGTGCGCTGCTTGCAGGGTTTGATACAGCGTCGCGAAATCATCGCGAACCTGTTCGGCGGACAGCGATGCGTCGTTGCTGGCGTCGGCCGCAACGCTCGGCACCAGGCACGACAACGTCCAAATCAGGAGCAGCCGGCGCGCCATACGCGAACCGGCGGCCAGGTCAATACCAGCGAAAGCCATAGTCATGATGCATCCTTGAACGTAGCGGGCCGAGTTATTCAGGCCTCGTTATGCAGACCGGGTTATGCAAATCGGATTATTCGGTTCGGGTCATGCAGGCAAGACCTGACAACAAAAAGCGCCCCGGGCCGCGGCTTTCCTTTGTAAAACCTGGGTGTTATAAAACAAGCAATAACAGCTCCTGAATTCCTGACTTTTTCCTGACCCGAGGCGGATGCAATGGCAGCAATGGCCGAAACGATGGTCATCCGTGTTGGCGCCTGGCAATTTCATGTCACCAGCGGTGAATTGCGCAACCACACAGAGCAGGTCCGGCTTGAACCCAAGATGACCGAGCTGCTGCTGCTGTTGACCGAACGACCGGGCGAGCTGGTCAGCCGCGACGACATCATGAACCGCTTGTGGCCGCAAACGATCGTCGGTGACGACACGCTGGCGCGCACGGTGTCCAAGCTGCGCAAGGCGCTGGCCGACGACAGCAAACAACCGCAATACATCGAGACGCTGTCCAAGCGCGGTTACCGGCTGATTGCCACAACAACCGCAGAGAGATCGGCTAACGCGGCGAATGCGCCTGAAGTAGTCGAACCGGCAGCAACGAATGGCGAAGCTGCCGAATCCGCTCCGCAGCATCCGACTGCTACCTCCTCCCACTCAGCGCAAGCGCCGAGCCCACATCGGCGCCGGAACGCTGTAATTGCTGGCGGTGTCGTCACGATCCTGTTGCTCGGCATTGGTGCTTGGCAACTCGGGGCACCGGAACCGGCAAGCGATCAAGAGCTGGTGCAGGCAACCGCTCGCGCCAATGATTTTTACTTTCAGTTTTCCCGCCCCGGCAATGAAAGCGCGATTGCGCTGTTTGAACAACTGATCGCGAAAAAGCCGGATTACGCACCCGGTTATGCCGGCCTTGCCAATGCCTTGGTGCAGAAAGTCATTCGCTGGCAGCGCGCCCCAGCCGATACCGATGCGGCGGATGCCGCTCGCCCGGATTTTCGTAACCTGGGTGATGCGATCAAACAGGGCCATACCCGCACGGCGGCCGCCCAGCAGTGGTTGCAACGGGCCGAGCAGCTGGCGCTGCAGGCCGTCGCCTTGGCGCCGAATGATGCCGACAGTTTGAAGGCGCTCGGCTTTGTTTACAGCGCGCAGGAAAAATTTGATCTGGCATTGAGCAGCTATCAGCGCGCCGTGCAAGCCGACCCGAATGCCTGGGGTGCGCTGATCAATATCGGTGATGTGTTGGAGATCAGCGGTCGCAACAGCGAAGCGCTACCGTATCTGGAAGCGGCGCACGCCGCGATGACCCGGGTCTATGCCCAGCAATCGGCGCGGATGCTGCCGTGGTATGCCGAACTCGGCGTGCTGATCGGCGACCGTCATCGTGCCCGCGGCGATGCCAGCAAAGCCGAACAATGGTATCGCCGCGTGCTGGATTACGCGCCGCTGCACAGCACTGCTACCGGCCGCATGGCGCAGCTGCGCTGGCAGGCCGGTGATCAGCAAGCGGCGCAAGCGCTGTGCGCGGAATTGCGACGCCGGGTTGGCAGCACGGGCGATTGCGAGTTGCCCGATACGCCGTGAACGCGTTCCACTCAAGAGGGCGATGACGGCGCGACCGGTGTCGCGATATGAGCACGACAATCAACCGATTCCGGCGCGGTTTCGCTGCGGCTGAGCGGGCCGGCAACAAAATCAATGAAAGCGCGCACGGCCGGTGACAGGCCTTTGTGGCTCGGGTAGGCGCAATGCAAATTGCGCGCGGCAAACTGCCACTGCGGCAGCACTGGCAACAGCGCGCCGCTGGCCAGTTCTTTCAGACAATAGGTATCGGGAAACGCCACAACGCCAACACCTTCCAGCGCGGCATAAATCAGGGCCGGAAAATCATCGGCGCAGAACACCGGGTTGATCTTGATGGCGCGAAACTCCCCGTCAGGACCGGTCAGCGACAAGGTGCGGCTGGCCTCATCGACACCGAAAATCAGCATCGGCACCCGGCGCAAATCTTCCGGCGTGATGATCGGCGGATGCTTGGCCAACAGTGCGGGCGCGCCGACGATTCGCGTTTCGCTGCGGCGCAAATGCCGGGTCGCCAGATTCGGATCTTCCTCGCCGTAGGCGCGAACCCGGAAAGCGATATCAATGCCCTCCTCAATCAAGTCCACCCGCCGATTGGTCACCACCATCTCGACGCGCACATCCGGGTAGGCACGGCTGAATGCCGGCAGCAACGGCCCGATCTCGAACTGGGCAATGCCTATCGGGCAGCTGATCCGCAGCCGGCCGCGCGGCTGGCTCTGGTGGCTCAGCACCACGGCCTCAGCGGCATCAGCCGCCTGCAGCATCACCTGGCATTGTTCGTAATAGCGGGCGCCGACATCGGTCAATGACAGCTTGCGGGTCGTCCGCTGCAGCAAGCGGGCGCCCAGGCTGTCTTCGAGCAGGGCGACCCGGCGCGACAGCCGCGACTTGGGCACATCCAGCACCCGGCTGGCAGCGGCAAAACCGCCCTTTTCAACGACTTTGGCAAAGAAATAGAGGTCATTGAGGTCTTGCATGGCGCACCTTGATTGTTCCACTGACAGGACAATGAGTCATATTTTAGCCGGCTAGTCACGTTTGCAGCTATCGATATGATGAATCCCGAGCCAGTCACCGCCGGATCCGCCGGCTGGTGCCGACACCCAAGCCAGCAAACGGAGTCCATTATGAAACTGCTGCAAATCGATTCGAGCATCCTCGGCGCCCATTCGACCTCACGTGCCCTGACCAAGGCCGTGGTCGACAGTTACCGCGCCAAAGCCCCCGGCCTGCAGGTCACCCACCACGATTTCGGGGTGGCGCCGCTGCCGCACATCTCGCCGGAAACCCTGACCCTGCGCGGCGCCGATGCCAGCCAACTGAGCGACGCCCAACGCCTGGCCATTGCCCAGAGCGAACAACTGATCCGTGAACTGAAAGAAGCCGACGTACTGGTCATCGGTGCGCCGCTGTACAACTTCTCGATTCCGACCGGCCTGAAAGCCTGGATCGATTACGTCTCGGTGGCCGGCCAGACCTTCCAGTACACCGACAAAGGTCCGGTCGGCCTGGTACCGAACAAAAAAGCGTTCATCGTTGCGACCAGCGGCGGCGTGTATGGAGATACCCCGATCAGCCATATGCATGCCGGTTACGTCAAAACCGTGCTGAATTTCCTTGGCGTGACCGATGTGGAAATCATCCGCGCCGAAGGCCTGAACATGGGCGAGCAACCGCGGCAAACCGCGCTTGATGCCGCACACAGCCAGATCGCCAAACTGGCGGCCTGAGTCCGCACCGCTGCAATTACCGCGCAAACACCGGCCTGCACCATGCAGGCCGGTGTTTGTTTTTTTCGACACGCCATGCGCTGACGTCAGCGCTGGCACTAGGCATTTTTTGTTTGCTTAGCACTCACTACGCCGCCAGCAACGCGGCCCGCTGTGTTTGCTGCAGCGCACCGCAAACGCTAACCGCGCCGGTGCCGAATGCCGTTGCACAAGCAAGCGCAGCGACGCTACTTCCCGCGCGGTTTTAACAACGCAAGCGTCCTTTACCCCGACCGCAGGCACTGACTACACTGTTACCGCTGTCCGGGAGTCTTGCGCGTAAATCGCTCGCCGTCTTTGCCTCCCTTCCTCCGCGCTGTTGTCGTTCTACACGGTTGCTGATCGTCTTGGCCAGGTGGCCACGTCGACGGCACCCTGTTTCATGCACTGCATTCGTTGTGTTACCGCTGTCCGTGCTTGCCATGCGTCGTTGTGAGCATTGGCGCGTATTTATCCGACCGTACTGAGTGTCGCTATTGAATGCAGCGTTGGCGCTGTCAGCGTGCTTTCGCGGCTCAACACTGCGCATCAACCATCGGTCATCACAGGACGCCGCGGCACCGTTGCCTGAATCGCCAGCGCACGGCGCAGCGGCCATTTGCAAGGAGAGAACTGATGAATCCCGTCATGCCGCAAATCAAGACCATCGTGTATTTGATGTTGGAAAATCGCTCGCTCGACAACGTGCTCGGTTGGACTTACCAGCAAAACGATCAACCCAAGAACGTCTACCCGGCGGGCAGCAGCAGCCGTTACGACGGCTTGGTGCAGGGCGAGTTCTACAACCCGGCGCACGCCTGGGATGGCGTCAAACGCTATCCGGTTGAAGCGATTCCGGCGAAATACCAGAACGACCGCGTGCCCTGCTACGACCCTTACGAAGCCATGCGGGATGGCAGCGGTTCGGAATGGAATGGCGTGATGAACCAACTGTTCGGCAATCAGGACATCATCGCCAACATGCCGACCAAGAACACGCATGCCACTATGCTGGGCTTTTTGCAGGATTATTACGCCCGTTACATGGTTGAATGGCAGGGTCTGGATTCGCTGTGGACGTACACACCGGCACAACTGCCGTACATCAATCGATTGGCGCGCGCGTATGCGGTGTCGGATCGCTGGTTCAGCTCGGTGCCGACGCAAACCAATCCGAATCGCGCTTACTCGCTGTGCGGGACCTCACTGGGCCGCGAAGCCAACGCCAACCTGATGGCGCTGGAACAATTCGATGCGCCAACCGTGATCAACAAACTGGCCGATGCCGGCAAATCCTGGGGCCTGTATTACGAAGACATCTGGCACAGCAATCAGTGCTACACCGCGTATACGTTTCCGCAGATCGGCAAGGCCAAGAATGGCGAAATCAACACCATTGATACGTTCAAGCAGCGCGCGCAAGCCGGCAAGCTGCCAGCCTTCTGCTACCTCGAACCGAAATGGGGTGGCGGCAAAGGCGAAGCGTATCGGCAGGGTCATGATTTCCATCCACCGGCCTATGTCGCGCCCGGCGATGCGTTCCTGTATCAAATTTACAGCACACTACGCAGCAGCCCGCAATGGCCGAACACACTGTTCATCGTCAGCTTTGATGAACATGGAGGCACCTACGATCACGTGTCACCGCCATGGGGCGCGATCAATCCCGACGGCATCAACGGCACCAAATGGGGCTTCCAGTTTGATCTGTACGGCTGCCGGGTACCAACCTTGCTGATCTCGCCCTACATCGCCCCAAGCACGGTTTTCCGCGCGCCGAGCGACAGCAAACAGCCACTCGATCACACCGCCTTCATCGCCACGGTACTGCGTTGGGCGGGCGTCGATCCGACACAGGCCGGGCTCGGCAAACGCGTCGCCGCCGCGCCGAGTTTCGATGGGGTGCTGAGCAATACCGTTGTCAACGAGCAAACGCTTGCAGAGGAGCCCAACCACACCGGCGCCACGCTCACGTCGCCCGCCAACGCGCTGTTTGCCGGCATGCCGTTCGCGAGCATTCGCAGCATTCTCGAACGCAGCCCGAACATCGGCGCGATAAAAGCCGAGATCGCCAAGTTCAAAGCGGACCCGGCAGCGTACGAGAAGCGTTTGCTGTAACCACGCCGGTGTTATGCCTGAGAAAGGAGGCAATGACACAGCGAGCCTGCCGGGCGGCAGGCTCGCTGTTATCGCTGACATTGCATGAGGGAGGGATTACAGCAACGCTCAACCGCGTTTGCGGATGATCACTTCCAGATACTCGGCCGGTAACACCATACCGCGCTCACCGCCGATATTGTGCCGCGCGATCAGCGCCAGCATTTCACGCTCCAGCGCCAGCTGGCCGTTGCTATCGAGCGCAGCAAAGGCTTTATGGGTCGGGCCGTAATAATCGCGAAACACTTGCAGCCAATGCGCAGGCGAGCGGTAACGGAAATTGAACAGTTTGCGGGTGCTTTGGATCTCGACCGCACCGGCGGCAAACAAATCCGCCAGATGCGCATCCGTACCCCACAGCGCTGGCGACCGCACGCCGGCAGGTGGAGGTACGTGCGCGCCGACAACCTTGAACAGCTGACCGATAAAACCTTCCGGCGTCCAGTTGGCCATGCCGATCCGGCCGTTGCGGCGCAACACCCGCAGCAATTCGCTGGCGACCCGATCGTGTTGCGGCGCGAACATGGCGCCAAACGTCGACAGCACGACATCGAAACTGGCATCCGGGAACGGCAAGGCTTCGGCATCCGCGACCTGAAACTGCACATTCAGTCCTTCGGCGCGGGCGCGTTCACGACCTTTCTCCAGCAGCGCCGGAACATAATCGGTTGAGGTCACGTCGGCAAAACGGCGCGCCGCAGCCAGTGTGGCATTGCCGTTGCCGGCCGCAACGTCCAGCACCTGTTCGCCGGAACGGATATCGATCGCTTCCGCTAACTGTTCACCAACAATTTGCAAGGTGGTACCGATCACGGCGAAATCGCCGCTGGCCCAGGTTGCCTGCTGTCGCTGTTTGATGGCAGCGAAATCGGGAAGCGGATGACGAACGTCTACAGCTTGATTCATGTGATGCTCCTTGTGTGCAGCCCGCCAGCCACCCAATCGGGCTGGCGGCAGTCGTCGCAACCGTGCGACGGCGCGGCATTGTGCCGAACCACGCCGGTTGACGATTCTCCTTGCATCCTGCAAGTTTGCTCCTGCGTCCGCCGTTGCCTGGCCGCATGGGTTTCCTCCCATGGGTCTGCGCGGATACGGATCTGGCCCACCAGACCTTCACGTGGCGGGCTGACGTGATCGGGACGAACGGCTTCGACTCCAACAAGGTGTCGCACTATGCATCACGACCCGCTCTCCGAAGTCTTGCGCAGCGTGCGTTTACGCGGCGCGGTGTTTTATTACGTCAGCCTTGGCAAGGAGTGGGCGGCTGAAACACCGGGGACTGCAGAGCTGGCACGAGCGCTAATGCCGGGCGCCGAACATGTGCTGGCCTATCATCTGATCGCGCGCGGCAATGGCTGGGCCGCCGCGGATGGCATCGCGCCATTACGGCTGGAAACCGGCGATATCATCATGTTTCCGCGCGGCGATGCCCATGTCATGTCCAGCGCACCAGGCATGCACGCTGCGCCGGATGACAGCGATTGGCATTTCACCACCCGCAACGATCCCAAACCGATTGCACTCGCCTACCACCGCGGCGTATTGCGCCCCGGTGAACCGACACCCGCTGACGATGCGCACACGGTCGTGATCTGCGGTTTCGTCGCCTGCGATCTGCATCCCTTCAATCCATTGATTGCGTCGCTACCGCGCATGCTGCACGTGCCAGCCACGGAAGTCGGCAGCTGGATCGGGCCAATCTTGAATCAAGCAGTTGCCGAATCGCGACAACAGCGACCCGGCAGTGCCGCCGTGCTGGAACGCGTTAGCGAAATGGTGTTTGTCGATGCCGTGCGACGGCATCTGGATGCGGTGACCGATAGTACAGATCCCGCGCACAACGGCTGGCTGCGCGCATTGCGCGATCCGTATGTGGGCCGCGCCATCGGACTGCTGCACGCCCAACCTGCTGCACCGTGGACGTTGGAAGAGCTTGGCAAGCAAGTCGGCTTGTCACGTTCAGCATTGCATGAGCGCTTCGCCAGTTTGGTTGGTCAGGCACCGATCCAATACCTGACCAATTGGCGCATGCAACGCGGTGCGAGCTTGCTGCGGGAAAGCAATGCCACGGTTGCGACCATCGCCCAAGACGTGGGTTATGACTCGGAAGCGGCGTTTGCCCGCGCGTTCAAGCGACTGGTTGGCCAGCCACCGGCGACGTGGCGGCGGCGACAAAAAATGGCAGACGCTTGAGCGGTTTCGCGACCGCCACAATCGAAACCGACGGCCCGTGCTGTAGCTAATTCACACATCAGCATCGCCAAACTGGTATTGCAGACTGTGGCAAGCGTGCCAGTCGGCATGGCCAATCTCGCACAGCGCAAACCGCTGCCGGCGCTCATGCTGACGGCACCACTGCCACTTCTCCACCACTGTAGCCATGGCGTCTAATGGCGCCGCTTCGAGAGCGAAGGATCGCTGTGCAACTCGGAGCATCTTCTCACTCCGCTGAAAAGGATTTCATCATGAACAAACGTCAATGGTTGGCGAGCGTTGCGCTTGCCTTGGGTTCACAATGCATTACCACCGGCCATGCTGCGGAACTCGGTTCCGCTGTGATGCCGGAAACGACTGTGTTTTCGCCGTCGCTACGCTTTGAAGGAAAAGTCGTCGATCGCATGGCAGACGGCAAAGCACTGCGCGAAGTCGCCTACCTGCGCGGCCGCAAATTTGTCTGGGAAGCGCGCATCGATGGCCGGATTGCCACACCGGAAGCGGCAGGCCGCGTCGACATGGCAGTGCTCGCCGATGAGCATCTGACCCGTGAACAACTGGCAGACAATCTGCGTGGATTGGCGTTGTTCAATGGCCATCAATACCGCGAAGCCGAGCCGGCTTTCGATCTGGCAGATGAAGCCATTCGCTTGCGCGAACTGGAGCGCACCGGCGCGCTCGCGAAGTAACCGTTCGGTCGTAGCCCGGCGCAAGGCAATGCGCGCTACAACCTGCTGCAGGAAGACAAACCGACCCAGCAAGGCGGCGCAATTGGCATCAACAGTGTGCATGGCACCGTTGATGATCGCAGCGTGATGGCGAACACCACTTACCCGTATCGCACCAACATCGTGTTTGATAATGCCGGCTCGACCGGCGTGATCAACTCCTCGCAAGGTTCGGGCACCTTGATCGGTCCGTCAACCGCCATGTCGGTTGCGCATGTGTTCTGGAATGAAGATGGTGACACGTGGGAAGCTGATCACCGTTGGTCGCCAGGTTTTGACAGTGCCGATGCCGATCCGAGCCCGTATGGCGAATGGTATCGCTGCTACTGGGTAACCATTCCGACTGCCTACACCAATGGCAACAGCGCCACGCACGACTACGCTGTGCTGGATTTCGATGTCGGTTGCGATTCGATCAGCAATGGCGTGAACTCGGATGAACCGGGCGCAACGGTCGGCTGGCTGGGTCACTACACGGCATCGGAAAGCGCCATCGAAGGCACCACCGGTTATGTTCGTGGTTATCCGGGCACCGGCACATGCGGCAACCCCGGCGTCAGCTGCGCCACGCGGATCTGGGGCGACACCTCGTCCTCTAGTGAAACCAATGCGACCTCGACCACCATTGAACACATGGCGGATACCAGCGGTGGTCAAAGCGGCTCAGCGTTCTATCACTATGCCGATCCAACCTGCACCGGCTGTGGCTATGGTGCCTACCTGGTTGGCATGCACCGCGCCGGTACCTCCAGTTACAACCTGGCACGCCGTTTCGATTCGACTGTCTATTCGTTCATGAAAGCGTACAGCAGCGATTACTGAGTGCCTGACTCAGCGCACACGACAAGTCGGCATTGCATCTGCAATGCCGACTTGTCTTTTCAGTTTTCACTGCGACTCATTACCGGTCCGACATCTTTCGCAGCCTGACGCTGTTATGCTGCTGCCATGTCAAGCGGCCTCGCCGCATCGGTATGGATCTCTTTTGTCATGGCGGACAAGCTTTCTCCTGCAGGCGGCCGCGGCGCCATTGTCGGCGCCATCAAAGCATTTCAGCAGCAACGCATTCCCATCAAACTGCTGAGCTCGTTTCTGCATGCCAACAAACGCGACGGCTTTGACTGTCCCGGCTGCGCCTTTCCCGACAAACCCGACTCGCCGCTGATCGACAGCTGCGAGCAAGGCCAGAAAGCCATTGCCTGGGAGATGACCCGCAAGCAAACCGGTGCAGCGTTCTTTGATGGCAAGACGCCCGCAGATTTGCAGCGCATGAGCGATCATGAGTTGGAAGCCCATGGTCGGCTGACGGTACCGATTCTGTATGAAAGATCCCGTGATCGGTTTCGCGCCATCACTTGGCCCGACGCTTACGCATTGATCGGCCGCGAACTGCATCAGTTGGCACCGGAACAGGTGGCGTTTTACGCTTCGGGGCGCAGCAGCAACGAAGCCGCTTTTCTCTGGCAACTGGTCGCCCGCAGTTACGGTTGCGCCAATCTGCCGGACTCGTCCAATTTCTGTCATGAACCCTCCGGCTTTGCCCTGAAGCAATCGCTTGGCACCGGCAAGGGCACCTGCTCGTTGGCGGATTTCGAACTTGCCGACTTGATCATCGTGATGGGCCAGAATCCGGCCAGCAATCACCCGCGCATGATGGTGGCACTGTACGAAGCCGTGCAGCGCGGCGCGACGGTGCTGGTGTTCAATCCGCTCCGGGAACGCGGCTTTACCCATTTTTCCGATCCCAAGAATCTCGGCGAATTGCTGCGCAATGACGGTGTGGCGGTAGCGAGTCAGATCCATCAAGTCAGAATCGGCGGCGATCTGGCGGCGCTCAAAGGCATCATCAAGGCAGTGCTGGAGTATGCCGAGCACGATCCGGCCGCACTGGATCATGACTTCATTCGCGAACATACCCAGGGGTTTGACACGCTACGCACCGAGATCCAGCAGACAAGCTGGCCCGAGCTGTGCGCGCTATCCGGTTTGACTGAAGCCGCACTACGCGATGTGGCCGCGCGCTATGTCCGCTCGCCTGCCACGATGATCACCTGGTGCATGGGCATCACCCATCACGAGCACGCGGTCGCCACGATTCAGCACATCGTCAATCTGCTGCTGCTGCGCGGCAATATCGGCAAACCGGGCGCGGGCGCGTTGCCGGTTCGCGGTCATTCCAATGTGCAAGGTGATCGCACCATGGGTGCGACATCGAGTGTGTCGACTCGGTTTCTCGATAACCTTGGCAGCACCTTTCCAGGCTTGCAGATTTGCCGCGACAGCGGCCTCAATGCCGGTGGTGTCATTGCCGGTTTGTTGAACCAACAGATCCATGCTCTGCTGAGCTTGGGCGGCAATTTTGGTGTTGCCGCGCCGGATTCGCCACGGGTGCTGCGCGCGTTGGAGCGTTGTCGGCTGACGGTGCATATCGCCACCAAGCTGAACCGCACCCATTGTCATCCCGGTGAGATCGGTTTGCTGCTGCCAACGCTGGGGCGCACCGATCTGGATCGCCGACAAGGCACTGTCCAGTTTGTCACCACCGAAGATTCGATGAGCGTGGTTCGCCGCTCCAGCGGGCTGCAAGCACCAATCGATGCCGCCATGCAAATCAGCGAACCGGCCATCGTTGCGCAACTCGGCGCTCAGCTTGCCCGGTATCGTGATGCAGCCAGCGAACGGGTGGATTGGCTGGCGCTTGCCAATGACTACCACCGCATTCGTGATCTGATTGAGCACTGCCAGCACGGCGTTACCGCCGGCTTTGAACAATTCAATCAGCGCATCAGCGAGCATGGCCGGCTGCAGTTGCCGAACAAGGCCGCCCAGCGCCAGTTCGCAACCGCCAGTGGCAAAGCGGAGTTTCGCGCACACGCGCTTCCTCGCAATTCCGCCGTTCAACAAGCGCAGGCGCAGCATGGCGACAGTGTGCTGACCTTGATGACACTGCGCTCACATGATCAATTCAACACCACGGTTTATCGGCACGATGATCGCTACCGCGGCGTGTTCGGCACCCGCCGGGTCGTGTTTGCAAATGCAGACGATCTGGCTGCACGCGGATTGGCTGACGGCGATAGCGTTGATGTGGAAGCCATCAGTCAGGACGGCATCGAGCGTCGTATCGAGCAGTTTCGCGTTATTGCCTACGACATTCCGCGCGGCTGTCTGGCCGCTTACTACCCGGAAGCCTCGGCACTGACGGCCGCGAGCGCACACAGCCGCGAAACGCAGACGCCGGCCTACAAAGCCATTCCGGTGCGCTTGCAGCGCGCACGGGCATAGCGCGGAGATGCTGTTGTGCCGACACGGCAGCGATAACGTGACACGTCGTGTTGATTCGATCACGGCCTCAGTCATAGCAGCCAGCAGCACTGACAACTGGAGGCCAAGCAAACAGGCCCACAGCCTCTGCCGGCTGGCGATGAGCAGCGACAGGCGTGTTGCGTCTATGACGAGGATGGCGCGATGCCCGATCGCATCACCTGATAGCAAACACAGGCCTGTTGTTCGAGTGCTGCACGATTCAGCACTTGAATATGACCTCTGCTGTATTGAATCGCACCAGCGGCTTGCAGTCGCCCTGCGGCCTCAGTGACGCCTTCGCGACGAACACCGAGCGCACCGGCAATCACCTCTTGGGTCACGGCCAGTGCCGAACCACCAAACCCATCCAGGTTCTGCAACAACCAACGGCAAAGCTGTTGCTCGAGCCGGTGGTGTCGGTTGCACAATGCGATCTGTGCCAGTTGCAGCAGCAGTTGCCGAGCGTAACTCAGGAAAGGTTGTTGCCGATCTGGTTGGGCTTTTAGCGCATCGCGCAACACCGGCGTCGGCAGCCGATAGGCCTGGCCAGCGCTGAGACTTTGGCCATGACAAAACGCCGTCTCACCAGCTAGCACGGCAAAAATATCCAACATGCCTTCATTGCCAATCATCGCGACTTCCACCGCCGAGCCATCGTCGCTTGCCCGAAACAACGAGACGATGCAGTTCACGGGGAAATAGACATAGGGCATCGGTTTATCGGCGGTGAGCAACACCCGCCCCGGCAATAAGACCTCATGCTCCAGCTGCGCATGCAGCAGAGGAACCTGCAATAAACTGGCTAGCAAGCGATTGTGAGCAGGGAAATCGTGCATCGTGGTGCCATCCTGAGTACTGCGTCGAGGTCAGGCCATCAACAACCTGCCATGTCTGACAACAATTCGTGGCGCTTTGTTCGTTAGCGCACCGACGGCAACCTTCACCAAGGCGCAGCCTGAACCATCAAGGGGTTTGAGTATTGCCCTCATGCCTCCGGATCGAGGCCATCCCATGCATCTGCCATTTCAGCACCGCGCGTTGCCGAGCGACCATCGCCGCCGCCGAGAGCGCAGTCCGATGAAGGTGTTGGTGCTCATTCCTGCCAGCCATTTTGTTGGTCCGCCTGCACCTGCGGAACTCAACCCCATTTCGCCGCCGCTCTCTTGAAGCGATGTTAGCCTGAGGAATTGCAAATGAGTAAGTCGTTTGAAAATGTTGCCAGCAGCACGCGCACGCCGCTGACCGAAAAAGAGCTGCGCGCCAATTGGCGGCCGGTCGAAGAATGCGCCTGTCCCCTCTGTCACGGCGCCGCCAGTCGCGTACAACGACAGCCGCTCGATTGGTTCATCAATCTCGTACGGTCAGTACATCGCTACCGCTGCCGCACACTCGGTTGTGATTGGCAAGGCATTCGTCTCGTCAGTCGCACGCGTCAATCACCCGGCACGATTGGTTGGAGCTGAGCCCGCCGCCTGCAGTACCTGTCATTGAGCTAGTCAAATGCGCCATGTCATTACCGCCACAGCAGCAGACATTGATGAGCATACGCGCTCATTGCAACGGGCGTTAGCGCAATCGCAAGCAGATACCCAGGCCGAACAAGCCAAAGTCGCCGCACTGACCCGACTCAACGATATGCTGTTCAATAAATTGCGCGAGCAAGACAGCGCGCATCTGCATATCCAGCACATGGCCTACTTCGATGCGCTCACCGGCCTGCCCAATCGCCACCTGCTTGATGACCGCTTTCGCGCTGCGGCGGCCTACGCCGACCGGCACGGTAGCCAGATCGCCCTATTGTTCCTCGACCTGGATCAGTTCAAGCCGATAAACGATCATTTTGGCCACGCCCATGGCGATCATCTGTTGAAAATAGTGGCGGAACGCTTGTTGGGATGCCTGCGTGCCATTGATACCGTGTGCCGCTTTGGTGGCGATGAGTTTGTGGTGTTGTCGCCTGATATTGACGGTGCTGCTGGCGCCGCCTGTGTCGCGCAGAAAGTGCGGGAGGTGTTGGCAATGCCCTATCGCATAGGTCAACGCGTCGGGTATGCCCTGAAAGTCAGTATCGGGATGGCGGTTTACCCGATTGATGGTCAAACGATGCCGCAGCTGCTCAGCGTAGCCGATGCCGCCATGTACTCCGACAAGGCAAATCATCCGATCAATCTGCCACGTGGTGCAGTGACGTCTTTTCCCAAATTGAGCAGTAACGCGACCGCGGAGCCCCCGCCTAAGCCGACCGTCAAGGGATAAAGTACCCGCACCAACCACTTCACGGCACACTGCACACTGCATACATCATGCAGAACGCTTTATGCCAGAAATAAAAACGGCCCATTGAAGGGCCGTTTTTCGTCACCTGAGAGGATCAGGAATTGACAACGCGAATGCTCGACGCTTGCAGGCCTTTCTGGCCCTGCTTGGCGACAAATTCGACTTTATCGTTCTCATTCAGCGACTTGAAGCCGCTGCTCTGAATTTCCGAGAAGTGCGCGAACAGGTCTGCACTGCCATCGCTAGGGGTAATGAAACCAAAGCCTTTGGCTTCGTTGAACCACTTGACGGTACCGGTTTGAATCGACATTGCTACGTTCCTTTAAAAAATGAAATGAGGCCATTGGCCTGTAGGGACAAGCGCTCAAGGAAGGTAGAAAAGATGTATCGATTTGATACCGGTGAACCGAGAGATACGGGACAAAACACGGGATGACACACGAACAAACTACATTGCTTGAAACGACTGCAACGCCACCCTACAGGCATTCCGCATCGCTGTCGAACCTTATTTCACTTATTTGCTCTGACGCCGGGCGTTGAGCAAACGCCATTTCCTGCCCTTTTTGCCGCCAACAGGTGTGCTTGCGTATGTCTTCGGCACAGCCGCATCAGACGGCGGCACTATTCACCACAGAATCAACCGCGGCATTCGGAACCCTTGGCGAAATTGCCGGTCTTGTCGCCGCCAGCCGTGATCACGACAGCCGACAACAGGGAGACACCCAATGGCGAGAACAGCCAGCCAGAATTCCGTTATCCACTCTTTTCTGAAGAAAACTGCCGCTCTTGCCGCTGCGCTCTGTATCAGCACTGGCCACGCCAGCGATGCCATACCAAGCAGTGTCATCACCCATCCGCAGATGGAGCGTCATATCCAGCAGTATGTGAACGATGCGGATTTTCGCGGAACCGTCCTGGTGGCACATCAGGGTCGTATCGTGCACCGAGCCAGCTACGGCTGGGCGAACGAAGCCGCTCAACAACCCAATCGAATCGACACCCGTTTTCTGATCGGCTCACTGACCAAGTCGTTCACCGCGATGACCGTCATGCGATTGGTCGAAGCCGGCAAGCTGGATCTGCATGCACCGATCTCACGGTATATCCCTGCTTTGCGCAGCGATCTGGCTGAAGGCCTGACACTGCATCGACTGCTGAAACACCAGTCGGGGCTGCCCGTGCATCTGGAGCGGCTGGCCGAAGAAGAAGAAAAACCGATGTCATCGGCCGACATTCTGAAAATCATCAATACCGGCACGCGCAGTTTTGCGCCGGGCAGTCAGCATGAGTATGGCAACTTGAATTACCACCTCGCCGCGATCGCCATCGAGCAGGTTACCGGGCTATCGTTTGCCGACGCCTTGCAGCAGCAGATTTTTCAACCACTGAACATGCGCAACTCCGGCGTCGAACGTTTCGGCCAGCGCGCTGGCAACCGCGCCAATGGCTACAGCAACGAGACGTTTGGCATCCGTCAGGACGAGAACAACGTATCGCTGGCACTCGGTTCCGGCGACATTTACTCGACCGTTGACGATCTGTATCGCTGGGATCAGGCACTGATCGGCAATAGCTTGCTGTCGGCGGCGAGCAAGGAGTTGCTGTTCAAAGGCGAAAACGAAGCCTTGGGTTATTACGGCTACGGTTTCCGCACGCCGCCTTACTTGCGCGGCCTGCCACACAAGGAAGCGGGAAAGCTGGTTCGCCATGGCGGGTCGATGGATGGCTTCTTGTCGAACTACCATCACTACCTTGAGGATAAATTGACAGTGATTGTGCTCGGCAATATCCGGCCGTTCGATATTCGCCAGTTAAGCTTCGAGCTGAAGGAAATCGCGCTTGGCACGGCGAGCTTGCAGCGCAAACGCAGTGCTGGCTGGGACTGAGTGACGCGGAGCCATCCTATCGAATGCTGTGAGCGGTCGGTGCTGCAGTGTTCGCTGGTATCACAGCGTATTCCTTCGGACCAGCAAGCGCACGGGCGTCGGGTAATGACGTTGGCACCAGGCAAACTTTGCAGCAACGGACTCCGGTATCGGCAACGAATCAGGCAACGGGCCAAAACCATAACGGGCGTAAAACGATTCCAGATGCGCAAACGGAATGCAGAACAGTGTCGGCAGCTGCGATTCGGCAAGCAGAAATTGCACCAGCTTGCCGGCCAGGGCCTGACCACGAAATGCCGGCAGCACGTACATACCACCGAGTTCACCCATGTCGGCTGTCACCGGCACCACCCGGCCCAATCCGGCTTTGTTACCGCCGACTTCAGCAACCGCCAGAAAATCCTGCTGCGATGACGGCATGAAATTCGCGTCTGCATAGCAGGCGTTGGCCCAGTCCAGTTCGGTTGCGAGCAAGCGCCGAACGCTCACTTCTGTGGGAGTTTGCTTCCAGATCATCATGATGGTTTGGCGTTTTCGATCAGCATCTGCAGAAACTGGGCCGCTGCCTCGGTCATATTGGTCACCCAATCGGAAAGGTGTATATCGACTGCATGCTTTTGCTGCAGTGTGTCGGTAAAACCGAGG
>CAMLNB010000017.1 GCA_946481205.1 uncultured Kangiella sp.
GATTAATCGTCCAGCAGCGCTTTTAATGCCGCCAATTTGTCATCGCGGATCTGGGGCCTTTCTTTGGCGGTTGTGCTAACAATGCTACAAAACTTCCCATCCGCGCATGGAGAGGCCGCAACAAAACATAGCAGCCATGCATCAATGATGCCGATAAAGCATTGGCAAATGGCGTTTCATTACATTATCAGTGTTATCTGTATGAACATGCTAAGTAACGTGGTGGAAACCACGGGGAGCATAAAAAAGCCTGCGATAGCGCAGGCTTTTTTATGAGTGAAAACAATCAGAACCGGAACGCTACGCCAATATTGGTGCTTTCTGCGTCACCTTCGTTGGTTTCAATGGCTTCGTACTCCAATTTGATCAGACCAGCTTTGCCAATGCGAATATCAAAACCAACGCCCCCCATTGGGTCAGTGCCATTCTCGGTGTCGCTGTCATAGCCATCGACGCCAACTTTTATTTTCCACTCCGAGACACCAACTTTCCCGTAGAGTGAGAAGTAGTCATTAACCGGAACGGCAGCCAAGAATGCGATATTGGTTGATACAAACTTCGCATCGTAATTTACGTCGTAATAGTTGCCATTGAACTCGCCGTAGTTTCCGTGACCGATGTCAAGGCCAAAATTATCACTGAACATGTGATTCAGAAAAATCTTGTAGCTCTCATCAAGCCGTTGATCTTCGACTTTGGCTTTAGTCCGTGCGATGCCGAGAACAGTTTCGCCGGCCATTACAGGCAAGCCAAGAGCTGTTGCAAGTACAAACGTAGACAGCAGAAGTACCTTACGCATTTACCCTATTCCCTACACAAAAGCTCCACTGGCCCTTCCAGTGGGCGCCGAATGGTAGGACATGCAGCGCACTCAAGGCAACGAATGAGGGGCTATGGCAATGCAGATTTGGGTGGTGCTCATTTTTTTGTCGGCGATTTTCAAACGGACAGCGTTCGGTGACTGCATTGGATGCTTAACTGGTATTTATGCGCTATTAATAAATGGTCCGCGGGGCCTGTAATTAGTCTGCTAGCAGCGCTTTTAATGCCGCCAATTTGTCATCGCGGATCTGGGCTTTTTCTTCGGCCGTGGCGTTCTTGGCGTTATCCCATTTCAGATCGTCGATGGGCAGCTCTTCGAGGAAGCGGCTGGGTTCGCAGCGGATGGTTTCGCCGAACCGTTTGCGGGTGCTGCAGAGGCTGAATACCAGGGTTTCGCGGGCGCGGGTGATGCCGACGTAGCAGAGCCGGCGTTCCTCTTCGATATTGCCTTCTTCGATGCTGGTGCGGTGTGGCAGCAATTCTTCTTCCATGCCGACCATGTAAACATGCGGATACTCGAGGCCTTTGGCTGCATGCAGCGTCAGCATCTGCACTTCGTCGGCGTTTTGCTCGTCTTCGGCGCTGCGCTCAAGCATGTCGCGCAGCAGCAGTTTGTTGACCGCTTCCTCAAAGCTGATTTTCTCGTTGGCATCGTTCAGCGAACGCGCTAGCCAGCTCAGCAATTCCTGCACGTTCTGCCATCGGCCTTGCGCCACTTTCGGGCTGCTGGCTTGCTCGTACAGCCAGCCTTCATAGCCGACGGCGCGTAACAGCTCATTGATTGATGCAATCGCATCGCCCTTCCGGCAATACTCGGCGTAGCGTGCGATCAACTCGCTGAATTGGCGCAGTGCGTTCAGCGGCCGCCCGCTGAGCTCGGTTTCCAAGCCAAGCTCCTGTGACGCGGGCAGCAAGGTCTTGTGTCGGCGCTGGGCGTAGGCGCCCAGTTTTTCGATGGTGCTGGCGCCGATTTCGCGGCGCGGCACGTTGACGATGCGCAGAAACGCCGCGTCATCTTCGTCATTGACCAGCAGACGCAGGTAAGCGAGCACATCCTTGATTTCGGCTTTACCGAAGAACGATTGGCCACCAGACAGCTTGTACGGCACTTTGCGCTCGATCATCGCCTTTTCAAACAAACGCGCCTGATGATTGCCGCGAAACAGAATGGCGAAATCACGCCATTTCAGGTTGCCGCGCATCTTGCGCATCATGATCTCGTTGACCACCCGCTCGGCTTCGTCATCGTCATTGGCGCAGGTCATCACCCGTAGCGGGTCGCCGTACTGTTTCTGCGACCACAATGACTTCTCGAACATGTGCGGGTTATTGGCGATCAGTGTGTTGGCGCATTTCAGAATGCGACCGAATGAGCGGTAGTTCTGCTCCAGCTTGATGACTTCCAACTTCGGGTAATCCGCTTTCAGCTGATTCAGATTCTCCGGGTTGGCGCCGCGCCAGGCATAAATGGATTGGTCGTCATCACCGACCACGGTAAATGCCGCCCGATCACCGGCCAGCAATTTCACCAGCTCATATTGCGCGCCATTGGTGTCCTGATATTCATCAACCAGCAGGTAGCGCACCTTGTGCTGCCATTTGTTGCGGATATGGTCTTCGTTGCGCAAGCAAACGGCTGGCAACAGAATCAGATCGTCGAAGTCCAGCGCATGGCAAGCACGCTGAGTGCGTTGATAAGCCGCATAGGCTTTGGCGGCCAGCGTCTCCTCGGCATCCTTTGCGATCTCAAGTGCCTGTTCTGGCGTCAACAGTGCGTTTTTCCAGTTTGAGATCAGCATGCGCAGGCCGAACAGCACTTGCTTGTCGACCTGATTCAAATTGGCGGCGTCGCGCAGCATCGCCAGCGAATCGTCTTCATCCAGCAGCGTGAACGAAGATTTCAGCTGCAGCGCCTTGTGCTCCAGCCGAATGAAATTGAGCCCGAGCGTGTGAAACGTGGAAACGTTCAGCGCGGCGGCGGTTTCGCCCATCAGCTTGCCAGCACGCTCTTTCATTTCGCGCGCGGCTTTGTTGGTGAAGGTTACCGCGTAAATCGATTCCGGCGCGTAGCGCAGCGAGCTGACCAGATGCGCAAGCTTGTGGGTAATGGCCAAGGTTTTACCGCTGCCGGCGCCGGCCAACACCAGCAATGGCGTGTGCACATGACGAACAGCTTGCAATTGGGCGGGATTCAGCGAGGACGACACGGCGGGCTACAACTCAGCAACAGCGGACAGCGGGTCGGCATTGTAGCGGCTGACAGCGGCGCTGCCAGCATTGCGGCGGAAAAAGCCATGCGATTGCATATTGCAGCGCCGACAACGCGCGCTGTGCGTCAAAACGTAAGTGCCACAAAAAACGAACGGCGTCACGAATGACGCCGTTTAATCAGCCCGCGGGCTGTGTACTGCAAATTTTTCAAGCTTGTATTGGACCCTGCCAGTACCCTCGCGCGAACATTGTCGACACCGGCAGGGTCAGGCCAGCACAGCGAACACGGAGTGTATCCGGGTCGCGTACAGAATCCTTGATCACCTGAACGGGCATCCACGGCAGCAGCGCAAGCGGTTTGTAACGATACAAACCCGGTTGGCACGGGAAGCTACGTTGCGTTGTCACAGCATCCTTCCTCCATGTGACGTACAGCTAACCCCCATTTCCCAGGGGGCGTGGAGTGTAAGGCAAGCACAATGCCAGACACATGCAATGTCAGAAAATTTGTCGGTGTTTTCACAGAAAATAACGGATCTGTAAAAACCTTCGACGCTCCACAAAATTCAACTCTTACCCAAGTGCTTGTTGTAGGCGCTCCAGCCGTCTATAGCTAAGCGCCTCCAACAAGTGTGCCCGCCCAATATTGTCACTTTCTGACAAATCCGCGATCGTTCGAGCAACCCGCAGAATCCGGTGGCAAGCCCGTGCCGACAAACCGAGTTTGTCGAGTGCCTGCTCGAGCAAATTCGTGTCTTCCTTGCTTAATTCGCAGTGTTTTTCCAATGCCGCCGTGCCGAGCTGGGCATTGATCTGACCGCGCGCTTGCTGCCGCTCACGCGCAGCGAGCACTTGCTGTTTGATCTCGGCGCTGGGCGTTTCGGCAGTGGCTTGCTTGCCCAGCAGTGATGCGCGCGGCACTGGCGGTACTTCAACATGCAGATCGATGCGGTCCAGAAACGGGCCCGACAGCTTGTTCAGGTAGCGGCGCACCTCCAGCGGCGAGCAGCGACAACGATCGGCGTTGCCATAATGGCCGCAGGGGCAGGGATTCATCGCGGCGACCAGCTGAAAACGGGCCGGGAACTCGGCTTGGCTGGCGGCGCGGGAGATGGTCACCCGACCGCTCTCCAGCGGTTCGCGCAGCACCTCCAGCACATGCCGGTCGAATTCCGGGAGCTCGTCGAGAAACAGCACGCCGTTGTGGGCCAGCGAGATCTCGCCCGGTTTGGGTGTGGCGCCACCGCCGACCAAGGCCACCGCCGACGCGGTGTGGTGCGGCGAACGGAACGGCCGCTGCCGCCATTTGCCGACATCGAGGCCCTGTTGGCTGACCGAGGCAATCGCGGCGGCTTCCATCGCCTCTTGATCGTCGAGATCGGGCAGGATGCCCGGCAGTCGGCTGGCCAGCATGGTCTTGCCGGTGCCCGGCGGGCCGATGAACAAGAGGTTGTGCGAGCCGGCCGCGGCGATAGTCAGCGCGCGTTTGGCGGTGGCCTGGCCGCGGACATCGGCCAGGTTCGGCGGCTGCGTGCCTTGGCTCAGTTCGCTGTATTCAGGCATCGGCAGGCGCTGCTGGCCGTTCAGATGCGCACAGACCTCCAGCAGGTGCTGGGCAGCCAGCACTTCGCCGCCGGCGAGCAGGGCTTCCTGACTATTGCTGGCCGGCAGCACCAGTTTGCGCCCGGCTTGCCGGCCAGCGACCGCAACCGGCAACGTGCCGGCGATGGGCCGCAGCTCGCCGGACAGCGCCAGCTCGCCAATGAATTCGTACTGCGCCAGTTTGTCCGCCGCCACCTGACCGGACGCAGCCAAAATGCCGAGCGCAATCGGCAAATCAAAGCGGCCGCCGTCTTTCGGCAGATCGGCCGGGGCGAGGTTGACGGTGATGCGCTGGGCGGGAAAGTCGAACTTGGCGGTCAGCAGTGCCGAGCGGACCCGGTCCTTGCTTTCTTTGACGGCCGCTTCTGGCAGGCCAACGATGCTGAACCCGGGCAGCCCGGGCGACAGATGGGTCTCAACGACCACCTGCGGGGCTTGCACGCCGAAACCGGCACGGGTGAAAACGAGCGACAGGCTCATGCCCTTCCTTGTCTGATGCTTGCCGTCTGCACGGCAGCGGCCATCCCGACCGCCTTCCTTGCTGTAGAAAGACCCGCCGCAAAAGGTGCTGCGGCAAAAGAGCCTGCTCCAGAAACACCTACTGTAGAAGAACCCGGCCGCGCCGGACTATGGCGGATCTCGCAAAGCGCTGTCCGCCATCGGCGCCAGCCTGGGCTTCAGTCCGAGGCTGTGATCAGCGCTTGTCGCCGGTGTTTTTGAGCGCGGCGAGCTCGGCTTCCAGCGCATCGATCTTCTCGCGGGTACGCGCCAGCACCTTGACCTGGGCGTCGAACTCTTCGCGGGTGACCAGATTCAGCTTGCCAAGCTGGGCGGTCAGCAGCGCGCGAAAGTTCTGTTCGGCTTCGGCCTGCAGGCTCTTCAGCTGCGGTGGCAGGCTGTCGCCGAGGCGGCGAGCCAGATCGGCAATGGTTTGGGCGTCTATCATGTCGGCAACCGGGCTGCGTAAACTAAGGCGTCAGTGTACTAAAACGATGCGGGAGCAGAACGATGAAGCTGCGCAGTGCCACGCTGTGGTTCGCCTGTCTGGGCTTGGTCGGTGGCTTGGTCAGCGCGCTGGCCAGTGCCGGCGAGATGTATCGCTGGGTCGACAAGGACGGCAAGGTCCATTTCAGCGACAAACCGCCGCCGGCCGACGCCCGCCAGACCCAGCAACTGACTACGCCAGCCAGCGAGGCGTTTAGCGGAACCAGCAACGAAGGCGTGGAAGAAACCGCCAGCGAGCGCGCTGCCCGCTTGCGTCAGGCCGCCGAAGGCATCCAAGCCGATCGTCAGGCCCGGCAGCAAAACAAGGCCGAAACCACGGCCAGCAAAGCCCAGAAAGCCCGCGCTTGCACTGCCGCGCGCGACGAGCTCCAGCGCTTTGAAACCGCCAATGTGAAGTTCATGGTCGATGAAAATAATCAACGCCATGAGATGAGCGACAGCCAGTTTGTTCAGGTGGAAAAGCAGCTGCGGGACAAGGTGGAAAAAGCCTGTCGCTGAGCGGGGTCGGCAGCGCGGATCCGGCTCCTTGCCCAGGCCGAAAAAACCGGTAACACCTGCTGTTCATTCTGCGTACAATGCGCGCCTCTTTTCAGGGGTGCCATCTTCCCGGAGCCAAGGCCATGGGTGATCCCAACGTGGGCGAGCAGGTCGTACAGCAGGCGCGAGCCATCTACAACATTCGGCAATGGAGCGCCGGTTATTTCGACATCAATGCCCGTGGTGAAGTGGCGGCCCTGCCGCGCCGCGGCGATGTCGACAACGGCATCTCGATCCCGCAGCTGGTGCAGGAAGTGGAAGCCCGCGGCCTCAGCCTGCCGGTGCTGATCCGTTTTGCCCATATCCTGCACGACCGCGTCGATACGCTCTGCAATGCCTTCGGCAAAGCGATTTCCGATTACCAATACGGTGGCCGTTACACCGCTGTGTACCCGATCAAGGTCAACCAGCAGCGCTCGGTCGTCGAAGAGCTGGTCCGCCATGGCGGCGGCGAGCGCTTTGGTCTCGAAGCCGGTTCCAAGCCGGAACTGATGGCCGTGCTCGGCATGCCGATGCCGCGCGGTTCCAAAGTGGTCTGCAACGGCTACAAGGATCGCGAGTACGTGCGCCTGGCGCTGATCGGCGAAAAACTCGGTCGCCATGTCTACATCGTCGTTGAGAAACTCAACGAGCTGAACATGGTGCTCGAAGAAGCGGCCAAGCTCGGCGTCAGCCCGCGCATCGGTGTGCGCGTGCGCTTGGCCTCGGTCGGCAAAGGCAAGTGGGAAAGCAGCGGCGGCGAGAAATCGAAATTCGGTTTGTCGGCCACGCAAGTGCTGATGGCCGTCGAGCGGCTGCGCAATCTTGGCAAACTCGATTGCCTGCAGCTGATCCATTTCCATCTGGGTTCGCAGATGCCGAACATCCGCGAGATCCAGCGCGGCGTCAAAGAGTGCGCCCGCTATTTCGGCGAGCTGCATGCGCTTGGCGCCAACATCAAGGTGGTCGACGTCGGCGGTGGCCTCGGTGTCGATTACGAAGGCACCCAGACCCGCTCGTACTCGTCGATGAACTACACCGTGCAAGAATACGCCAACAACGTCGTGCACGCGCTGGCCGAAATCTGCAACGTCAAAGAGCTGCCGCATCCGGACATCATCACCGAGTCGGGCCG
Source organism: uncultured Kangiella sp. (assembly GCA_946481205.1). Next base: position 7,292 of record CAMLNB010000017.1, read on the forward strand.
GGCGCTGACCGCGCACCATGCCGTGCTGGTGATGAACGTTGTCGACGTCGAACACGCGCCGGGCCGCAGCAAGCCAGATCCGGTCGGTGACGATCAGCCGAAAGTGCTGCAGGAACTGTGGGCCGCGTACAACGGCCTCAATGCGCGTTCCGTACTTGAGGCCTATCACGACGCGGTGTACCTGCTCAGCGAAGCGCAATCGCTGTACGTGCACGGCGTGATCAGCCTGCCGGAATGGTCGCGTGCCGAGCAGTTGCATTTCGCCATCTGCCAGCAAGTGCGTGAACTGCTTGATCACACGTCGCGTGCGCATGTCGAAATCCTCAACGACTTGAACGAGAAGCTGGCCGACAAGTTCTTCTGCAACTTCTCGCTGTTCCAGTCGATGCCAGATGCCTGGGGCATCGATCAGGTGTTCCCGGTGATGCCGTTGCAACGCCTCGACGAGCCGCACGACGCTCGCGCCGTGCTGCAAGACATGACCTGCGACTCTGACGGCCGCATTGAGCACTACGTCGATGGCACGGACGTTGAAGCCACGCTACCGCTGCCGGGTTACAAAGAAGGCGAGCGTTACCTGATCGGCAGCTTCATGGTTGGCGCCTATCAGGAAATTCTCGGTGATATGCACAACCTGTTCGGCGACACCGATTCGGTAATGGTCGAAACCCAGGCCGACGGCAGCTACAAGCTCAGCCAGTGCGAAGAAGGCGACACCGTTGCCGATGTGCTGCGCTATGTGCACTTCGAACCGGAAAACCTGCTGCGCTCGTATCAAGAGCAAATCGCCGGCAGCAACATGCCGACCGAACACAAGAAACAATGCCTGGACGTGCTCCGGGCCGGTTTGTCCGGATACACCTATCTGGAAGACTGACAAAACGGGCGCTGCGGCGCCCGTTTTTGTTTTGGCAATCTGACGCGCTATGCTGCAATCAGCGCCATGCCACCCATGACACGCCAGCACGGAGAGAACCGATCATGAAAGTGAACATCACCCTCGACGGCACCCCCGATGAAGTGCGCGCCTTCTTTGGCTGGCCGCCGCTGGCAACGCTGCAGGAAGAGTGGCTGAACAAGATGCGCGAACAAATGGCGGCGGGGGCGGACCCGACGGCGCTGTTCAAAAGCATGATGCCGGGCAGTGCGGCCGGTATGAATCCGGGTGTGATGTCACCAGGTGTTATGTCGCAGGAACAACTCCAGAATCTGTTCGCAATGCAGCAAGCGTTTTGGCAGCAGATGAACGCCGGCAAATCTGACGCGAAATAGCGCAGAGCCCAGCCAGCATGGCAACGCCACCCGATCATTTCTCCGCGGTCGCCACCGATTACGCCAACTTCCGGCCGGATTATCCGCCCGCGCTTTTTGACTGGTTGAAAGCCCAGTGCCCGAACGGCAGCACAGTGTGGGACGTTGGCTGCGGCAGTGGCCAAGCAAGTCTCGCACTTGCTGAGCGCTTTGCCAGCGTGCATGCCACCGACATCAGCGCCGAGCAAATTGCCAACGCACCTCAGCGTGCCAACATTCACTACCGGGTAGCGCCGGCCGAGCAAAGCCGTTTTGCTGACGCCAGCATCGATCTGGTCACGGTCGCACAAGCCCTGCATTGGTTCGATGTACCGCGCTTTCACGAAGAAGTGAAACGTGTATTGAGGCCGGGCGGCCTGCTGGCGGAATGGACCTACTCACCGATACGGCTGGAAAACGCAACGCTCAATGCGATTCTGCAGCGCTTCTATGTCGAGGTCGCCACGCCATGGTGGCCACCGGGTCGCGAGCATGTCGAGAACGGTTATGCCCAGTTGCCTTTTCCGTTCCCGCGCCTACCCGATCCGGGCTTTGCCATTCACCGCGAGATGACCCTGCCGCAATTGATCGGCTATGTCCGTTCCTGGTCGGCGATGTCGCGTTATATCAGCGCCAACAAAACCGACCCGACGCCGCAATTGGCAGCAGAACTGGCGCAGGCGATGGGGTCGGAAGAAAAGATTGCGGTCAGTTGGTTGCTGAAGCTGCGGGCGGGTTATCGCTAACGCTCGGTAAGGTTTTGTAGGACGGAACACCCGCAGGGTATTCCGCCGAATGTGGCGCAGATTAACGAGGTGAGCGAGGTTTAGAGAAACATGCGGCGGAAACGCTACGCGGTTCCGCCCTACGAGTTCTGTCAGTGAACGATGCGTTCTTGCCGTTTTGTCTGCCGGTAGTTTGTAAGGTGAATTCGGAGCAAAGCGACAATCCACCCTCTCGAATAACGCATGATGGTCCGCAAGTGAAGCGGTGGATTGCTTCGCGAATCCATCCTACCTCGATGCACTTGCCTGCCGCATTCGCGTCACTCTTTGTTAATGCACTCGAAAGCTGCCTGCCTCAACTTTTCCCCCGCCTTCAGCTTTGGAAGGCTGACTTTGACAAAATTATTGAAATCAGTTCCAGAGTCCGAGCCGTTGAATTCATTTGCCAGAACAATGTCCTGCTCGGAGAAAGAAGGGGGGATCGGTGGTTGGGGCGGAGCCTCCTGGCCTTTCGCCTTTGCCCTCATGTACTCTATAAGAGTCGTCTTACCAAACTCCGCAAGCTTTCTACCCGTTGGCGAAAGGAAAAAATTTGTCGCCTCTCTCAGAGACTCGGCACTACGAAAAGACTCTTTAACGGAAGGCCTAACCCGCTGAAAAATATCTCCCGGTATCAGTTTTTTTTGAATGCAGTCTGCTGATGAGCTATCGAACTGTCCCAAAGAAGTTCTGATAGATACTTCTTCACTGACAAGTGCATTAGCTACATCCAAGCTATATGCCGAAATAAAGGCGTCGGCCTCATGATCTGTGATTTCGACAGAATAGCAATCGCTCGATATAACAGCCATGCACCCAAGCGCAATCAGTTTTGGCAAATACAATTACGTCTCCCCAAAATCTGCGAAAGGTTAAATGGGTCCGTAGGATGGGTAGAGGTGCAATGCACCGAAACCCATCGCCTCCCAGCCGACCCCAGCCCTGTTGGGTTTCGCTTCGCTCTACCTAACCTACAACTTCAATGCCATTACAACGCCGCAAACGCTTCCCGGGTCAGATTGCGCGGTGTGCCATCAGTCACTAGAACGTTGTCTTCGATACGGACGCCGCCGAACGGTTTGAAGGCCTCCACTTTCGCCCAATTGACATGCGCGGCCTGCGGCTTCGCTTTCAGCTCTTTCAGCAGCATGTCGATGAAGTAGATTCCGGGCTCGACAGTGAACACCATGTCTTTTTCGATCTTGCGGGTAAGCCGTAGATACGGGTGTGCAGCCGGTGGCGGGTTGGGCGTGCCGGTGTCGTCGGCGACGCGGCCGGCGATGTCGTGCACTTGAATGCCGAGCAGGTGGCCGATGCCGTGCGGGAAGAAGGTCGAGGTGATGCCTTGCTCGACGGCGCTGTCGCCATCAATCGTGATCACGCCGAATTGCTTCAGCAGGCCGCCGATGGCGCGGTGGAAAGCGATATGCAGATCGACGTAGGACTGGCCCGGGCGGACCGCATCGATCAGTTTCAGCTGGTGCACATCGAGCGCGGCGATGAGTTCAGCGAACTCATTTTTGTCGCGGGCGTAGGTGCGGGTGATGTCGGAGGCATAGCCGTTGATGTTGGCGCCGGCGTCGATCAGGAACGAGCGCGATTGCGCCGGTTTCTGCGTTTGCAGCTCGGTGTAATGCAGCACCGCGCCGTGTTCGTTCAGCGCAATGATGTTGCCGTAGGGCAATTCCGATTCTTTCAAGCCGCTGGCGCGCAAATAGGCGTAGTGAATGCCGAGTTCGCTTTCACCGGCCAGGAAGGCATCGCGCGCGGCATTGTGGGCGCGAGCGCCAATGCGGTTGGCAGCGGCGATGTTCTCGACTTCCCACGCGGTTTTCATGCCGCGCTGCCAGTGCAGCGGCGCGAGCAGGCTTGGCGGATTCAGCGCGGCGAAGCCCCAGTCTTCGAAGTGCGAACTGTCTTCGCCGATGAAGGCGGCTTTGCCTGTGAGCTTCAAGACCGATTTGGCTTCGGCCGGCGTGCGGATGATCGTGATATCGAAATGCGCGACCCAGTCACCGCTCGGATCTTCCGGCACCACGTGCCAGTAATCGAACGGTTGCAGGAAGATGAGCTGCGGCTTCTTGCCGACGGCGATGGAGACGAAGCAGCCGGGGTGGCGGTCGAGCGGCAGCAGTTGCAGGAAGTTCGGGTTCGGTTTGAACGCGTAGTGGTAGTCGTCCTGGAACGCGACTTTGGGAATGCCGGAATGGACCACGGCCTGATCAAAGCCGGAACGGGCCAGCGCGGCCTCGTAGCGGGCCAGGACGGTGCGGAGGTGGTCGGCGTACAGCGAAGGGCTCATGAATCGCTCTCACAACAGGGCCAGCCGGCGGGTGCCGGCGGCGCAGGAATCGGGGTGGGCTGCGACTGTACCCGATATGGCCGTCTGATCGCAGCCGGACCATTACCGGCCGCCCGCCACAGCCCGCCAGCCAGCCAATGGCCGACAGGCCTATAATCCGGATCCCGTAACGAGCACCCCTGTCGGGGTGCCTTAGGTTGACCGTTCGACTTGCATGCTGGTCGGGCCAGAGCCTACTATCGGGACCCCTCGTACTTTCCAGTCAGTACTGTTCTGCCCCGGCACGGAGACCACTCATGCTGTTCCAAGGCAAATCCCTGACCTGCACCCTGCTGGACGGCGGCATCGCCGAGCTCCAGTTCAATCTGCAGGACGAATCGGTCAACAAGTTCAACCGCCAGACGCTCAGCGAACTGAGCGAGGCCACGCAAGCGCTGAAAAACAACAGCGCAGTGAAAGCGGTGGTCGTCACCAGCGGCAAAGACGTGTTCATTGTTGGTGCTGATATCACCGAATTCCTCGGCCTGTTTGCTCAAGGTCGCGAGCAGCTGCTGAAGTGGACCAAAGAAGCCAATGCGATCTTCACCGCATTTGAAGATCTGCCGGTGCCGACCGTTGTTGCGATCAACGGCATCTGCCTCGGTGGCGGCATGGAAATGGCGCTGGTCTGCGATTACCGCGTGATGTCGACCAAGGCGCAAGTGGGTCTGCCGGAAGTGAAACTCGGTTTGATTCCGGGCTTCGGTGGCACGACGCGTTTGCCGCGTGTGATCGGTTCTGATAACGCGCTGGAATGGATCGCCGCCGGCTCGCAAAACAAAGCCGACGCCGCACTGAAAGTGGGTGCCGTTGATGCAGTCGCCGAACCGGAAAAATTGCGTGATGTCGCCATCGCAATGGCCAAAGAAGCCGCCGCCGGCAAACTGAAATGGCAAGCCAAGCGCGCCCAGAAAACCGGCCCGCTGAAACTGAACAAAATGGAAAGCCTGATGGCGTTCTCGACCGCCAAGGCCTTCATCGGTGGCAAAGCCGGCCCGAACTATCCGGCGCCGATGGAAGCGGTCAACGTGGTGGAAAAAGCCGCACGCATGTCGCGTGACGAAGCGTTGGTGGTGGAGCATGAAGGTTTCGCCAATGTCGCGCTGACCACGCAAGCCGAAGCGCTGATCAGCATTTTCCTGAACGATCAGGTCGTCAAGAAAGTCGCCAAGAAAGCCGCGAAAGCCGCCAAGCCAGTCAAACAGGCCGCAGTGCTCGGCGCCGGCATCATGGGCGGGGGTATCGCGTTCCAGTCCGCTAGCACCGGCACGCCGATTGTCATGAAAGACATTCGTCCGGAAGCGCTCGATCTGGGCATGCGCGAAGCCGGCAAGATTTTGCTGAAGGGCATCGAGATCGGCAAAGGCACGCCAGAGCAAATGGCGAAGACCATTGCCAGCATCACCCCGACTTTGGATTACAGCGCGGTCAAGCATGCTGACATCGTGGTCGAAGCCGTTGTTGAGAATCCGAAAGTCAAAGATGCGGTGCTGCGCGAAACCGAAGCGCTGCTGCGTGACGATGCGATCCTGACTTCGAATACTTCGACCATCTCGATCGATCTGCTGGCGCAGAACCTCAAGCGTCCGGACAAGTTCTGCGGCATGCACTTCTTCAATCCGGTGCACAAGATGCCGCTGGTCGAAGTGATTCGCGGCAGCAAGACCAGCGATGAAACGGTTGCGACGGTCGTTGCGTGGGCTAGCGCGATGGGCAAGAGCCCGATCGTCGTCAACGATTGCCCGGGCTTTCTGGTCAACCGCGTGCTGTTCCCGTACTTCCACGGTTTCAGCCTGTTGCTGAAAGACGGCGCGGATTTTGTCGCGGTCGATAAGCTGATGGAAAAATTCGGCTGGCCGATGGGCCCGGCCTACCTGCTCGACGTGGTCGGTATCGACACCGCTGTGCACGCTGCGCATGTGATGGCCGAAGGTTTCCCGGACCGCATGAAGAAAGAGTTCAAGGACTCCATCGAAGTGCTGTTCGAAGCCAAGCGCCTCGGCCAGAAGAACGGCAAGGGTTTCTACGCATACAGCGAAGACAAGAAAGGCAAGCCGAAGAAAGACGTCGATCCGGCCACCTATGAGCTCATCAAGGGCGTGGTCGCCGACAAGCGGGAATTCGATAAACAGGAAATCATCGACCGGATGATGATCCCGATGATCATCGAAACCGTGCGCTGCCTCGAAGAGAAGATCGTTGGCACGCCAGCCGAAGCCGATATGGGCCTCGTTTACGGCATCGGCTTCCCGCCGTTCCGTGGCGGCGCGCTGAAGTACCTCGACACCGTTGGCCTCGCCAATTTCGTCGCCCGCTGCGATCAGTTCAAGGCGCTTGGCAAGCTCTATGAGCCGACCGCCAAGATGCGCGAAATGGCGGCCAAGAACGCCAAGTACTACGGCCAATAATCGGGAGAATAGCCATGAAAGAAGTCGTGATTATTGATGCCGTGCGCAGCCCGATGGGCCGCAGCAAAGGCGGCATGCATCGCAACACCCGCGCCGAAGTGTTGAGCGCGCGTTTGATCGAAGCGCTGTTCGAGCGTAACCCGAAGGTCGATCCGGCTGAAGTCGAAGATGTGATCTGGGGCTGTGTGCAGCAGACGCTGGAGCAGGGCTTCAACGTCGCCCGCAACGCCGCCTTGCTGACCCGCTTGCCGCGCAGCGTCGGCGCTGTGACCATAAACCGGCTGTGCGGTTCGTCGATGCAGGCGCTGCACGATGCCGCCCGTGCGATCAAGAACGGCGACGGCGAAGTATTTGTGATCGGCGGCGTTGAGCACATGGGCCATGTGCCGATGATGCACGGCGTCGATTTTGCGCCGCAGCTCGCTACCGTCACCGCGAAAGCCTCCGGTTCGATGGGCTTCACTGCTGAACTGCTCGGTCGTTCGCACGGTATCACCCGCGAACAGCAGGATCAGTTCGGTCTGCGTTCGCACCAGAAAGCTTGGGCCGCGACTGTTGAAGGCCGGTTCAAGAACGAAATCGTCGCGATGGAAGGCCACGACGCCGATGGCGCGCTGAAGCTGTTTGATTTCGATGAAGTGATCCGCAGCGATGCCAACATGGACGACATGCGCAAACTCAAACCGGCTTTCGATCCGGTCACCGGCACTGTCACCGCGGCTACATCGTCGGCGATTTCCGACGGCGCCTCGGCGATGCTGGTGATGAGTGCTGATCGCGCCAAGGCCTTGGGCCTGACGCCGATGGCGACGATTCGCAGCATGGCCGTGGCCGGTTGCGATGCCGCGATCATGGGTTACGGCCCGGTGCCGGCCACGCAGAAAGCGCTGAAGCGCGCCGGTTTGACGATCAAGGACATCGACCTCGTTGAACTGAACGAAGCGTTCGCCGCACAGGCACTGCCGGTGCTGAAAGATCTGGGCCTGCTCGACGTGATGGAAGACAAGGTCAACCTGAACGGCGGCGCGATTGCACTCGGTCACCCGCTTGGCTGCTCGGGCGCCCGCATCAGCGGCACGCTGCTGCACCTGATGCAAGGCAAGAATGCCAAGCTTGGTCTGGCGACCATGTGTATCGGCCTCGGTCAGGGTATCGCGACCGTTTTTGAAAGAAACTAGGTTTGAACGGCACTGAGCGTGATCGACGTGACGTCTCCGTCATGACAACAAAAGGCCAGCACCATGCTGGCCTTTTGTTTTTCTGCGCTAGTCTCAGAGCAGAGGCCCACTGCTGACAGAGCAACCGCAATGCTGACGAGCAAAGATTGGCAATCCTTCAAAGTGCAGTCGCCGCGACGGTTCACGCTCGACCGTTTTGATCCGGCTTGGGCGGGGCCGCGTGCGTATGCCAGCCTGCAAAAAGACGAGCTGAAAGTGCAGGCCGAACGGCTACTGAAAGAGAATCTGAGTCAGCTCGCCGACGCGCAAGAGTTGCTGTGGGCAAACGACACGTATTCGGTACTGATCATCCTGCAGGGCATGGATACCGCTGGCAAAGATGGCGTGGTCAAACACGTGATGGGCGGCTTGAATCCGCTGGCGTGTTCCGCCGTGAGCTTTCGGGCACCGAATGACGAAGAGCTCGATCACAATTTTCTCTGGCGTTACGTTCGCCATTTACCCGAGCGCGGCCGCATCGGCATCTTCAATCGCTCATACTACGAAGAAACCGTTGTCGTGCGGGTGCATCCGGAGTTCCTGGCCCGACAGAAACTGCCGGCAGGATTGCGCGATCAAACCTTCTGGCAGCAACGCTTTGAAGACATCAATGCCTTCGAGAAGCATCTGGTTCGCAATGGCACCGTGGTGATCAAATGCTTTCTGCATATCTCGCTGGCTGAGCAACGCAATCGGCTGCTGGCGCGACTGGACAATCCTGACAAGCGTTGGAAGTTCGACCCGTCCGATCTGGAAGCGCGCAGCCGTTGGGCGGAGTACCGCCGCGCTTACGAACAGATGATCGCCGCGACCGCGACGCCGTGGGCGCCATGGTACGTCATTCCGGCCGATCACAAATTCATGGCGAGGGCGCTGGTGTCATCGATTCTGACCGACAGCATTCAGCAGTTGCCGCTGCATTTTCCGACCGCCAATCCGCAACGTGAGCGGCTATTGAAGGCCGCTCGCGCCAGCTTGCTGGGGGAAGCGGCCACAGCAGCAACGCGGACACGACGTCGCGTTGCTGCTGTAGTAAAGAAGCGCTAAGGCAAGTCCGCCAGCCGTGCTGCCATCTCAGTTGCGTGCTTTGATGCCGGCGTCAACCTGATCGGTAAACAGGCCATCAATACCGGTTTGCAGGAACAAACGAATTTCCTGTTCCACCTGACCACGCGCGGTGGGCTCAACACCGGTGCGCAGGTTGGCTGGCAAGAAGGCATTCTCAGCTCGGAAGGTATACGGGTGCACTTTCAATCCCGCGGCATGGGCATGGCTGACAAAGTCGGTAGCGTTGCTGATATCAAGCTCACCTTGCGCATTCAGCGGCATGATGAAGTGATATTTCTCCGGTCCGACGCCATCGGCATAGCGGGCGATTTCACGCAGACCATCCGGGGTCGCCATCTGATCATAGGTCAGCGTGCCGCCGCGCGCTTCGACGTCATAAGGTTTGCCTTCCAGCCACAGCAGTTGCACCAGCGGTAACCGGGTCATTCGGTTCAGATCACGCAGATTGCTGACTTCAAACGACTGGATGAACACCTTGTCACGCGGGCTGTTGTAACCATTTCGGTGCAGCGTCCACACTAACGGCTCTTCCATCGACAGACCGAGCGAGTCGAAATAGGTCGGGTGCTTGGTTTCCGGGTAGAGACCCACTTCGCGATTGACGATACGCTTCATGTCTTTGACCAAATCGATCACTTCCTGCAGCGTCGGCACTTTGAACTGGCCATCAAGCCGGGCGTTACCGGGCCGCGCCTGCGGGATGCGTTCAATGGCGCGCAGTGTTTTGATTTCACGCAGTGTGAAATCCTCGCTGAACCAACCGGTGACGCTGACACCGTCAATAAACTTGGTCGCCTTGCGACTGGCGAACTCCGGTCGGCTGCTGACGTCGGTGGTCAGATCCAGCACGTTGTCATGCCGGGCAATCAGGTGGCCGTCTTTGGTCATCACCAGATCCGGTTCGATGTAATCGGCACCTTGCTGAATGGCAAGTGTGTAGGCTTCGAGCGTGTGTTCAGGCAGATAACCGGACGCGCCGCGGTGGGCGATGATCAGTGGCTTGCGCTCGGCATGGGCGGTGCTGCCCAATTCGATCGCACAAGCACTGCCGGTAACCGTCAGTGCCAGCAAAGCAAACAATGGGATACGCAGTGACATGAGGAAAGCTCCAATTCAGGGGCAACGGAATGACCGCAATGGCAAACACCGGACCGCCTAACCGGTATGCGCACCTTCCTCGGAGCAGATGAACAAGCAATGACGTGAGCTTGAAAACTCGATGACAGCATGTACGCCTGTGAATGGCGTAGCGATGGCAACAAGGCTTGCGTTGTGGAAATACGAGATGACGGCTGGTGGTGGCAGATCAAGCGGCCATCGCCAGCCCTAATCGACGTCCGGATACCGGCTCAGTGGCCGCCACAGCCCCCGCAACAACCGGCAGTGATCTGATTGATCCGATCGAACAGCTCGTCCTTCAGTTTGACGCGGCGGATTTTCAGCGTTTCCAGCGCCAGATCGCCGAGGTGGTCGAGCCCGGTTTCGGCGCGCATGACCTGATGGTCCAGCTCATGATATTCATCGAATAGCTTGGCAAAATGTCCATCGCTACGTTTCAATCGTTGGATGCGTTCGGCGAGCGCAGGATACTCGGCAATCAGCGGGTGTTGGCCATGCGACATGAGGTGACTCCGTTTTCGTGTCACTGTTCGAAACAGCTCACCATCGAGAGTAGCGTGCTGGCCGCCATGCATTTTGATGCCGATCAAGCCGGGGTTCGACTATGCTCAATGCGTGGCCACGACTTCGTTGATCCGGTTAATCAACGTAGCGGCTTGACCATCGATGGCGGCGTATTTCTTGATCATGTCTTTGCTGTAGCGGTTGAGCCACAGCAACTCGCGGCGAAACTCCCGATCCTGTTGCATCTGAGCATACAGCGATGCCGGGTTGCTGCCATCAAGGTCCAGATACTTGCGAATATACGGTGAGAGGTAAGCGAACTTGTCGTTGTTGAAACGGGTCTCGACACTAATCAGTAACGCACGATTTATCTCGTAGTATTCAGCGATTTCAGCGCGTAGCCGTTCATCGCGAATGGTGTCGAGACCGCGGGTCTTCAGGGTCTCGAAGGGCACATTGCTGGCGATGAAGGTGGTGGTACCCTCCAGATAATTCAATGACAGGTTAAATTCCCGGTCCGGTTGTCGGCCGTTGTCCAGATAATTGCTGACCAGCGCACCGGCTTCAATCCGCGTCTCATATCCGCCGATATTTGCTTTGATATCCAGCCGGTCGCGGGCGATGCCATTGCGCAACTCTATCAAGGTCCGTTCTTCCAGTTCGCGTTGCTGGTAATAATCGCCGATGCGATCCAGGCCAAAGGCGAGATGGATGCCGACGGTAATCATCAAAATTTCACCAAAGGCAAAGCGCAGGCGCCGCCAATGGAAGAACCGGCTAAACACGCGTTGCAAGACCGGCCGATCTGGCGAGTCTGGGCTGAAAGCGAGGGCCGGTGTGGCGGCGGTAGCGTAATCATCCTGCGACATGAACGTGGCTTCCGGGGTTGGCTATTCCGCCATGATAAAGCGCCGTACTGGACTTGCGCATCAACGCTACTGACACGCTACTGTCTGGATAAGCAGCGGGACTGTAGCTGGCATGGCCGCCTGCGCTATGCTGAGCTGCCTTGCTGCCAGGACGAACCATGACCGCCGACATTGCCCAGATCCGCAAAGACTACAGCCGGCAGGAACTGTCGCCGGAAGACTGCCATGCCGATCCGTTGCAGCAATTTCAGCAATGGTTGCAGCAGGCCATTGCGGCGCAAGTGCCAGAACCGACTGCCATGCATGTCGCGACAGTGGCCGCCGACGGCAAGCCAAGCGCGCGCTTGGTGCTGTTGAAAGCGGTTGAGCAACAGGGCTTTGTCTTCTACACCAATTACGACAGTCGCAAAGGTCAACAGCTGGCGCAAAATCCCTACGCGGCGCTGACGTTTTTCTGGCCCGAGCTGGAACGGCAAGTGCGCATTGAAGGTCGTGCCGAGCAAGTGGCGCCTGAGGTGTCAGATGCCTATTTCGCCACGCGGCCCTATCAAAGCCGGCTGGGTGCTTGGGCGAGCCCGCAGAGTCAGACCATCGCCAGCAAAACCGAGTTGCTGAAGCGGGCGGCGGAATACGGACTCAAGTACGTCACGCAGGTGCCGCGGCCGCCGTTCTGGGGCGGCTATTGCGTGCAGCCGGAACGCATCGAATTCTGGCAGGGCCGACCGAGTCGCCTGCACGATCGGGTGTTATACCTACGCCAGCAGGACGGCTGGCAAATCAGCCGCCTGGCGCCCTAGCGATTGTCGGCGTCGGCAATGGCTTAACGAGTAGCTGGTGATGGAGACGATCCGGTTATGAAGAAAGACAAAGCAAGCCATAAAAGCGCTCACCCGGAACAGAGTCGCAAAAACAAACTACAGTTACAGCTCAAGCAAGTGCGTCGTCGCCGCAATGTCACCGGAGGCTTCGGCCTGCTGATCGTGATTGGTTTGCTGGTGCTGGAATACTACCGCGAGGTGCCAGCCTGGCTCTGGCTGATGCTGTGGGTGATCCCCTTGCTGCTGGTGCTCGATACCGTGTACCTGAAGCATCTGCGCCAGCAGATCAGCAAGCTGCACTGAGTACCGCGTCGATCCGCAAGGCTCTGTCCCGTTTGGCACCGGCGCAAGGAAGGGATGCCGTGGTATGCGCAACCGACTCCGCTCCGATTTTCAGCTCGGTATTGTCACCCTGTTCGGTTTTTGTTCCGCCGCAGTCATCTCGCCGTTTGCCGTTTATCGCTTTCTGACCGGCGCCATTGCGGTCGGCATTCTCGACACGATTCTGGTGATCAGCATTGCCGGCATGGTGGTGTACGCCTGGCGCTCCGGCCACACCGAGCGTGCCGGCAAATTCCTGGTCATCATCAACTGTGTTGGCGCTGTGCTGAGTTCGGAAATGCTGGGCGTGATCGGCGTGTTCTGGATGTATGCGGCCATCCTGTCCAATTTCTTTCTGACCACTTCGTTGCGTTACGCCGCTGGCGTTACGGTCGCGACACTATTGTTGCTGGCGAGTCTCGGCAAAGCCTTCGACAGCACTTCGCAAATGTGGTCATTTCTGGCGACCAGCTCCCTGCTGGCGCTGCTCAGTTTCATTGTCGCCTATCAGTACGCCGTGCAGCGCCAGAAGCTGGAAGTGCTGGCGACCATTGATCCGCTGACTGGCGTTCACAACCGACGAGTCATGACCGAGGAATTGCAACACGCGGTCGAGGCCTATCGGCGCAACGGCACGATCACTGCGGTGATCTTGATGGATATCGATCACTTCAAGCGCATCAACGATCAGCACGGCCATGAAACCGGCGATGCGGTGCTGGTTGCCTTTGCCACGCTGGCGCGCCGGTTCACCCGGCAAGTCGATCGCTTCTTTCGTTACGGCGGTGAAGAGTTCTTGCTGCTGGTACCGGGCGCCGGCGAAGCGGAAGGTCGTGCTATTGCCGAGAAAATTCGCCAGCATGCGGAAGCCGAGCTCGGCAACAATCTTTTGCCGGCAATCACCATCTCGGCCGGTGTCGCCGCTTTGCAGCCGCAAGAGTCCTGGCAGAGCTGGGTCTCGCGCGCCGATTCGGCGCTGTACCGCGCCAAAGCCAACGGCCGCAATCGCACGGAATCGTGAGTACGCAGCGGTGCTTCACTCACGTGTCGACGCTGGCCGCTTCGCGCGCCGTCATCACCGCCGCCATGGCGTGCGCGTGGGCATCGCTACGCTGCTGCAAGCCGGCGATCACGCCTTGCCGATTGGCGCTGGGTTGGTTCTGGCTGACTTTCCATTTGCCTTGTAAACGGCGTATCGGAATTTCAATGCCGACGATCATGCCAAGCAGTTGCTCGATGTATTGCGCTGGTGCTTCATCGATGCGCCATGGCACGCGTTGACTGGCTTCGTGGCGGCGTGTCAGCGCTTCCAGTTGCGCACGCAGCCAGGTGGGGTTGTCGTGTACCTGCAGCGGGCCATGGGCGTGCACGGTGATGTAATTCCAGGTCGGCACGGCTTTGCCGTTGTCCTTCTTGCTCGGATACCACTGCGGACTGATGTACGTTTGCGGCCCATGAAAGACGACCAGTGTATCGACTTCCTTCGACAGGCTGCGCCAGAACGGATTGGCGCGCGCGGCATGAGCGCGCAGCACGCCAAATTCGCCGACCGTGGCATCGAGTTCAAACGGCAAATGGTTGGCGTTCAAGCCATCGGGGTCGAGTGTTACCAAGGTGCCGAGCGGATGTTGCTGCATCAGCGTTTGCATGACCGCGATGCGGCTTTCTGCGTAGCTGGCGGGAATGAACATGGTGACACCTCTGCGAAAATTCAGCGCCAGCGTTCGACGACGCTGCGCGGTAATGCGTCAGGTTCAGCCTCACCGCTGACCGGTTCGGCGATTGGCGTTTGCGCTTGCAGTACAAACGGCAGCACGCCGGCCCAGACCGGCCAACTCCGATCTTCCTCGTCATCCTTCGGACCGCCGTGACGGGCTTTCAACACCGCTTGGTCGATGTGCAGGCGCAGCACCGTGGTGGCGGCACTTTCCTTGTGATTCGGTTGCCGCACCGAGGGCCAGCGACCGGGCAGCACGACTTCAAAGAATTGTTTGAAGGCATGCGCTTTCTGTTCCGGATCGGTGATCGCCTCGTAGCGGCCATAGAGATTCACCGAGCGGTAATTGGCCGAATGCGAGAATGCCGAGCGTGCCAGCACCAAACCGTCGATCAGCGTGACATTGGTGCAGCTGTCACCATCGCGCAGCAGGTTCAACATGCGCGAACCATTGCTGCCGTGGATGTAAACGTAATCGCCATCGCGCCAGTAGGCAGTCGGGATGACCTGCGGCAAACCGTCGTGGACGAAAGCGATCTGGCAAACCCAGTGTGCATCGAGCACGGCGTCGATGGCGGCGCGATCATAGCTGGCGCGCTCCGGGTGACGGCGCACGCGCGTCGCGTTGGGGTAAGGCGTTGGCGTGCTCATGGCTGGATTGTCCCTGCGACAAAATCAATCAATGGCGAGTCGTGTTTCACAGTCGTTGCTCAAAGTGATGGCAGGTGATGTTGAAACCCTGGGTCAGATAAAAACGGTGGGCGCCGTAACGCTGGACACCGGAATCCAGTTGCAACGCCTGACACTGTTGCTGACGCGCGTACTGACGCAGCCAGTCGAGCATCGCGGCGCCGCAGCCCTGCGAACGGTGAGTCGCTTTGGTGATCAGATCATCGACGTACAGGTATCTGCCCAGATACAAATTGCTGGCAATGCGGAATCCGGCGACGCAGCAAACCTCGTCATCGCGCGTCAAGAACGCCAGCTGGTAACCGTCCTGGCGCAGCGTTTGAAACAGCGCGGCAAAACCGGCTTCGTCGAGTTGCGGGCGCAGTTCCTTGAGCGTGGCAGCGCAGCGCAAGGCTTCCTGATCGGTGGTGGCGAGTTGAATCATGGCGTGGCGTCCGCTGTAGCCACGTCTGCTATTGCCACATCGGCTGCCGGCGCCTCGCCGCGATAGATCGCGGCGTTGTGTTTTTCCAGCCAGCGTTGGCTGTTCTTCAGTTCCTGAAAACCGTAACGCTGGTACAGGCCGTGCGCATCGGCGGTGGCGAGCAGGAGGCGGCGCAGACCTTGCAGTTCGGGTTGTTGCAACAGCTCGCTGACGACTTGTTTGCCGAGACCCTGGCCGCGCCAATCCGGGTGCACAATGACATCGCAGATCCACGCGAAGGTGGCGCCATCGGTCACCGCACGGGCGAACGCCAGCACCTGCTCGCCGCGCATCACGGCCAGGCACAACGAATTCGCCAGCGCCCGGCTCACCGTCGCCAACGGAATGCCGGCGGCCCAGTAGCTGTTTTGCAGCAGCGTATGCACCTGCTCGGCCGGGATGGCGGCGCTATCACGGGTCAGGTACAGGCGCGGGCCGGCAGCGGCGGTTCGGCGCGAAGCATTGGCATCAACGGCAAGCCAGAACATGGGGTCGTTTTCCATCAGCGCTCCAACAACAGGTAACCAGCATGTGGCTCCCACGATAAGCGCCAAGTGGCTCTGTCAGTAGAGCCAATTCAGGAATATGCTAGGAACCACTTCAACGGCGAAAGGAGACTGGCCGATGCCCGCAGCCTTGCTGGAGGAATGGTTGGCCACGCGTTTGCAGCGTGAGCATGAGCTGCCGCTGCAGGACCAGCTGTACCGCGGCCTGCGCGAGGCCATTCTGGCCGGCCAGCTGCTCGCCGGTGCCCGCTTGCCGGCGACCCGGACCCTGGCCAGCCAGCTGCAATTGGCCCGCAACACCGTGCTGGCCGCCTACGAGCAATTGCAGGCCGAAGGCTATGTCGAGGGCCGGCACGGCGCCGGCAGTTTTGTTGCGGCCGATTTGCCTGAGCGCTTTGTGGAAACCACGGCGCATACCACCGCACCGCGTGCAATCAGCAGCGCGGTGACGCTGTCACAGCGCTGCAGCGATTGGTTGTCCGCCTGCGAGCTGCCACCGCGGCGCAACGCCGGTGCCTTTGTCCCGGCAATGCCGGATCTGCGCGGCTTTCCATTCGAAGAATTCTGGCGCCTGTTGCACAAGCATCAGCGTGCTGCGCCCTGGCACTGGTTTGATTACGGTGCCGGTGGTGGTCTGCCGGCGCTGCGCGAAGCCATTGCCACCCATTTGCAATTGGCGCGCGCGGTGCGCTGCACGGCGGCGCAGGTGATCGTCACCAGCAGCACCCAGCATTCGCTCGATCTCTGTCTGCGCGTGCTGGCCGATGCTGGCGACAAGCTGGTGCACGAGGAGCCCGGTTATTTCGGCACCCGCGCGAGTGCGATAGCGGCCGGTTTGCAGCTGGTGCCGGTACCGGTCGATCAGGAAGGGCTGCGCACCGATGCGCTGCCGTCAGTGACCGCCGCGAATCCGGCACCGAAACTGATCTACATCACGCCCTCGCATCAGTATCCGCTCGGCAGCGTCATGAGCCTGTCACGACGTCAGGCGTTGCTCGGCTATGCCGCCCAACAAGGCAGCTACATTCTCGAAGACGACTACGATTCGGAAATTCGTTTCAGTGGTCGGCCGCTGGCGTCGCTGCAAGGACTCGACAGTCACGAGCGAGTGCTCTATCTCGGCACCTTCAGCAAGGTGTTGTATCCGGCACTGCGGGTTGCTTATGTGGTTGTGCCCAGCGCGTTGGTGCCGGCGTTTCAGCGCACGCAGGAACGCTTGCATGGCGTCGGCAATTACCCGACCCAGGCGGCCTTGGCGGAATTCATTGCCACCGGCAAACTGGCGTCGCATATCCGGAAAATGCGCGTGCTTTATGCCGAGCGCAACGCCCTGCTGCAGACCTTGCTGGCGCCACATCTGGGTGACGAGTGGCAACTGCTGGGCGAAGAAGCGGGCCTGCACCTGGTGCTACAGCGGCGCACGGCGTTTGATGATGTCGCGCTAGCGAACGAAGCCGATCGCCGTGGCATCATGATGCGGCCACTGTCACCATTTTATTTGGGAGCGCAAAAACGCCATGGCTTCATTCTCGGTTACGCCGCTGCCGATGCGCATGAACTCAGGCGCGGCATCGCCGTGCTGAAATCCCTGTTGGATTGGCACTGAGCATATGGCGATGCCGGCGCAAACCTCCGCCGCCAACAGCTTGGCGATCTGGTGGCTGTTCGTGTTGGCGGCATGCCTGCCCTTGCTGGCGGCGATCGGCAGTTATTTGATCAGCGCCAGCAATGCCCAAGTACCGTGGTGCTGGCCGATGTTCGAGGGCTGCACCTCGATCAGCCGCGCCGCGCGCGTTGAGCCGGCGATTTTTCTGTTCCGATTATTGATGCTGCCGCAAGCGCTGCTGCTGTTGGCCATCTGGTGGTTGATCAAAACCTGGTTGGAACAGCAGGCGGCCAGCACAGCGGCCGCGCGCGCGATCTTTATCTCCGGCATTGTCGGTGCGCTGGCGCTGGCTTTGTACTGCAGTTTTCTTGGCAGCAGCGGAGACTTCTACCAATTCATGCGCCGGTTCGGCATCACCTTTCATTTTGCTGGCACCGGTTTGGCGCAGCTGCTGGTGATTCGTACCATGCGCCAGCTGAACCTGCCGCGAACACCGGCGTTCTGCTGGCTGTGGTATCTGGTGTTGATGCAATGGCTGCTGGCGATACTGCATGTGGTGCTCAAAGCCAGCCTCTCCGATTACGATGCCTGGGAAAACCGGCTGGAGTGGTCACTGGCGCTGTTGATGACGCTCTGGTTCGCGGCGATGGCATGGCAGCTGCGGCAGGAGCGGTGGCGATTGAGCGTGCAGCGCTGACCTCGCATCCGTTGGTAAGTCTTTCTGGATTACGCATTCTGAACTACGCATTCTGAACCATACATTCTGAACTGCACGTTTCAACAAGGTGGCACGATTATGTTTGGCATTGAACATTATGGTTTGTTTGTCTTGACGGCGCTGGCGCT